>NZ_PPQH01000030.1 GCF_002902385.1 Staphylococcus intermedius NCTC 11048
AGGATCAAACTCTCCATAAAAGAAGTAAGCTTGATATAGCTCATTGATTGTTTAAGTCAATCACTCTTGAAAGTACTTTTGAAGTACTCAAATTATCGGAATTAACGTTGACATATTGTCATTCAGTTTTCAATGTTCATGTCATTTCTTTTTTTGACTCGACAAGAATTAATTATACATAAGTCGTTTGATAAAGTCAACAACTTTTTTCAATTAATTTTTCGTCTTTGTTTTAGCAACTATTGTGTCGCTCAACAAGATATAACTATACAGCCTTTTAAACAGTTTAACAATCATAAAAATTACACCATTTCAATCACTTTGTTATATAAAGCGCACATTGTTGTTTTTATTTTTAGGATTAATTGAAAAAGATGTTGTTCAATCATCCCGTATTCCTGAGTTCACCTTAATCATCGTCTACGAAAATCCAATCGTATCCACCAACAAACATTTTATCTCTCATTTTTCATGCTATCTTCGCTCAAATTCTTAACAATAAAAAAGGAAAGTGCTGGGACATCATCATATTTGGCTGTCTTATCATCATTCATCGATATATGTCCATAAAAAGAATAAGGACTGGGAAAACATGATATCCCAGCCCCTTTTCTTCATATAAGAGAAACCATTACATTTCCGTGCGTCCAGAAATGGCTCTCGACAATGTCACTTCATCAGCATATTCCAAATCGCCACCTACTGACAAGCCTTGTGCAAGTCTCGTGACACGAATACCTAATGGCTTAACCAGGCGTGAAATGTACATTGCTGTAGATTCACCTTCTAAATTCGGATTCATCGCTAAAATGAGCTCTTGAACTCCTTCATCTTTCAAGCGTTCTACTAAACTTGGAATATTAATATCTTCAGGTCCAATGCCATCCATAGGCGAAATCGTCCCATGCAACACATGATACAACCCTTTATACTCTTTCATTTTTTCCATCGCAATCACATCTTTATCATCTTCAACGACACAAATCATTGAACGATCGCGCTGTTTATCTTCACAAATATAGCATGGGTCTTGTTCTGTAATATGCCCACACACACTACAATAGGTAAGTTCTCGTTTGACATCCACGAGTGCTTTAGCGAATTGTACGACGTCATCTTCTTTCATATCTAGTACGTGAAATGCCAGACGTTGAGCCGTCTTAGGACCAATGCCTGGCAATTTCATGAAACTATCAATCAGTTTCGATATCGGTTGAGGATAATGCATCTTACATCATTCCTGGGATGTTAAGACCTTTAGTATGTTTACCTAAACGCTCTGCAGTTAACTCATCTGCTTTGTTCATCGCTTCGTTTGTTGCTGCTAATACAAGGTCTTGTAACATTTCTACGTCTTCTGGGTCAACAACTTCTTCGTTAATGATGACATCGACCACTTCTTTATGTCCAGAAACAACGACTTTGACCATGCCACCGCCAGCTGTTCCTTCAACGTGTTCTTCTTTTAATTTTTCTTGCTCTTCTGCCATTTTCTTTTGCATTTTTTGCATTTGTTTCATCATTTGTTGCATATTTCCGCCACCGCGCATAAATAAATCCTCCTTAATTTTCAACTCTATTTTGATAAGAGCGTAACTCTCTTAGATTCGATTTCAATTATACATACCTTTCAATCGCTTGTCATGTTTCTTCATCCATGAGATGCACCATCTCTTCACCGAACAAATCTTTCGCAGTTTGTACGACATCATTCTGTTGTTCGGCCGGTTTTTCCGCTTCTGATGCATTGTTTTGCGTACTGCGCTTACGATTAGAGATATAATCACTGCGTACCTGCATCCATTTATCAGCAGGGACGCCAACGACTTCAACCGTTTTGTTAATCATATCTTTCACGACGTTTTCAATACTTTGCTTTTTCTCTTCATCTTTTTTCAAAATTTCGCAATGAATTTCTTCATCAAATTTGATTAACACTTTATCTTCACTCGCTGCGACAGGTTCAGAATTTTGAAGAAGGCTGACGAGTGATTTTTGATTGCGATCTTTCGCATACTGAATCACATCCGCCCAACGTTCTTTAATGAGCGCAATATCTTCTTTATTCGCTTTATCTAACACTTTCGCAATTTGTTCAACAGAATATGTCGAACCGCTTCCACGACGTTTTGTTGGCGCCTGTGGTTTTGGAGGCGCAGAAGATGTTGAGATACCTTGAGATTTCAATGTTTGCAGTTCAGACTCCAATGCTTCCATTCTTCTCATCATGGCATCTTGTTGTTCAGTTGGTGCATGATTAACGACAACTTCCCCTGTACGGTCCACTTCTTTTATCATTTCAGACAACTTCACGAGCAAGACTTCTAAATGTACGTTTTGGTTCACACTAAATCGGATAGAAACAAGTGTATCGTTAATGACATCGATCATCTTATATAGAACCTCTAAATCGAATGACATGAGCGCATCATATGCTGTTTCTAATTGCGTCGTTTTCGCCATGATGGTATCTCTCACAAAATATATCATGTCATTAATGAGACGATTCACTTCTTTGCCTTCACTGACAAATTGATGATAGCGTTCAAAGGCATCATGCACGCGGCCTTGAACAACATCTTGGAAAAGGGCGTTGAGGTCAGACTCATCCAAACTTCCCGTCACATCTAAAGCATCCTTTAAGGTCAAACGTTCATCACCAAATGCAATCGCTTGGTCCATAATACTGAGCGCATCACGCATCCCACCTTCAGACACTTTAGCGATAAATGTCAAAGCAGCCTCATCAAACTCAATTTGTTGTTGGTGCGCGACGTAGCTCAAACGTTCCACGATTCGGTTGGCATTAATCGCCTTGAAGTCAAAGCGTTGTGCACGCGAAATAATCGTCGGCGGTATTTTATGTGGTTCAGTCGTCGCAAGAATAAAAATGGCGTGTGCAGGCGGCTCTTCCAACGTTTTCAATAGCGCATTGAACGCCCCTGTCGTCAACATATGTACCTCGTCAATAATGTACACTTTATATTTCGATTCACTCGGGGCATATTTCACCTTGTCCCGAATATTACGAATTTCGTCGACACCATTATTACTCGCTGCGTCAATTTCAATCACATCAGAATTGTATCCTTGTGTGATGCCTTTACAACTCGCACATTCATTACACGGTTCGCCGTCATCGCGTACTTCACAGTTAATCGCTTTGGCAAATATTTTAGCGATACTCGTTTTCCCAGTACCACGTGGTCCACTAAAAATATAAGCATGCGACTGTTTACCTTTAGCAATAGCATTTTTAAGTGTTTTGGTCACATGTTCCTGCCCTACAACATCTTCAAAACTTTGAGGGCGAAACATACGATATAATGCTTGGTAATCCAATTTGGCACCTCCGAATTAACAATGGTTTCATTATAGCACGTTACGACTGATTTGTATGGCGACACTCTATTCAAAAAACGCTTCTGGATAGATGACTTTACCGTTAGGCGGGTCCTCAAGTGTATCCCTCAAAAATTTGACCCGATACACTTCAGACGGCACATCAAATGGCGCGATAATGTCGTGTGCTGCTGCTTCTTCATAGCCTAGTTTTTCGTAGTATGCCGCATGTCCTAACACGACAATCGCGGTATAGTTCTCAGCAAACGCACGCTCCTCCAAAGCATGAACGAGCGCTTTGCCAATGCCTTTATTGCGATATTCAGCCACGACAGCTAATGGCGCTAATGCAAGTGCAGTGTATGTTGTCTCTTCATTTTGAATCGTCACTTCAGAACACATGCCGTGACCGATAATGTCGCCTTCATTCGTTTTTGCAACGACTTCTAATTCATAACGATAATTCGGTGACAAGCGAAGCCGTTTGACGAGGTGATGTTCTTGATGGTCAGACTCAGGAACATCTTCAAATGCTGTGGCAATCATGTCATATGTCGCTTCATAATCATTTTCTGTCGGTGTACTTAAAAAGATAGACATGGCTTCAACTCCTTTGCGTTAAAATAAAGTATAAAAAAAGAGCGACCCTTAACAGCCACTCTTGTATCTATTTCATCATACATGACATTTAATATTAAAACCGTGCACCTCTGTGTCGAATGTGCATCACAAACGTTACCAGAGTCGACAGCTAAATCTCGGCTACCCTACGGCACATACGAGGATCCACTTAATGCTGCTTCCGTCAGGACCTGACATGGTTCATGGGTTCATATTGCATAGGACCGAAATCTTCAAACACCTCGTGCTCTGGGCAGACTTCACAAATACACACCCTTCACAAAGGAATTCGGCCTCGCGTAAAGCGGATTTCGAGTTAAGGGAACCGCTACCTCCCCGCTTAGCACGGTACATCTAATAATACTATACTTCAGATTAGAATTGCAAGCATAATCAAAATTGCAAGCAATGAAAATCATGTATTGTTTCACCCATTACGATAAATGTGCATGTCGTCTTGAAAAATCAATGAACTTAAATTCAGTGGCAATATGTTTAGATACATTATACTGAAATTTTGTCGTATCTTTCAAATGAACAATGCCACGTACAGTTGCCGAATATTGCGGTGTCACATCACCAAATGCTGCTCGCTCTAATTCCTCAAATGGTTCGAATGTAATCGATTTGCTCGAAAAACTAATCTCATAGCCTTTTACTTTTTCAATATAATCGTATAAAGAGTTTTGGACAACCGCTTCAGATAACTCCGGAAACAAATCGGCACGCACATAATCTTCATCGACAATTTTCGTGATTCCTTCAATTTGACGATAGCGAATGAAATGCCATAATTCATCTTCAGCTGTCAGTTCCAACACCTTTTTGACTTGGGGTACTTCCGCCGCTTTTACCTTTTCAAAATGGACAACGACTGTTTCATAATGAAGACCGAGTTGTGTTTGAACCTCTTTAAAACTTTTCAAATCGGCAAACGGAAACTCTGTCATCCCTTGATAAATGACGACTGAACCTTTACCGCGAATTTTTTGAATCATGCCATCAAGGACGAGCATGTTCAAACTTTTGCGCACTGTTTCACGTGACACGTTGTATTTTTTCACCAACTGATGTTCAGAAAGCAATTGCTCACCGTATTCATATTCACCATTCAAAATCGCTATACGTAACCGTTCATAAATATATTGAAATTTATTTTGATTTTTCATCCGACTTGCCTCTCACTTTTCATTATCTCGCTACAACGATTGTTGCATACGCGTCGAGTTCATTTCCTTCAATTATACCATTTTGAAGGACGACCGAACCAGAATGATCCAAATCTTCCGGCAATGTCACTTTTTCTGAAGACATATTCGCGATAATCAACCAAGTATTTCCTTGATAGCGTCGTTCATACACAAAGAGTTGCGGATGATCGAGATAACGTGGCACCACTTCTCCGTACGTCACAATATCGTGTTCGTGACGCAACTGAATTAGCTTTTTGTACGTGTATAAAATGGATTCCGGGTCTGCCATCGCCGCTTCAACATTCACCGTATTGTAATTATCCGCAACCTCTATCCACGGTGTGCCCGTCGTAAAGCCGGCATGCGCTTCATCATTCCATTGCATCGGCGTTCGTGAATTATCCCGTGATTTTTGCCCGAGAATCGTCAAAATTTCTGCTTCGTCCATCCCTGCTTCACGCATTTCACGATACGCATTCAACGACTCCACATCACGATATTGTTGAATCGACTGAAAATGCGGATCTGTCATACCGATTTCTTCACCTTGATAAATATACGGCGTCCCTTGGAGTAAATGAAGAACGATCGCCAATGTTTTAGCACTTTGTTGACGCAATTCTTCATTCACATCACTCCCAAATCTTGAGACGACACGTGGCTGGTCATGGTTACACCAAAAGATCGCATTCCAACCGCCACCTTCATACATTTTCGTTTGCCAATCCATCAAAATTCGTTTTAATTCCAGCAAATCAAATTTTTCGTTCGTCCACTTTTGCCCATCACGATAGTCAACTTTTAAATGATGAAAGTTAAACACACTATTCAACTCTTGGCGCGTTGGATTCGTATATTGAATACAATGTTCAATGGACGTAGATGACATTTCGCCAACCGTCATCATCTCGCGCTCGCCAAACGTATGACGATTCATTTCGTGGATATAGTCATGTACACGCGGACCGTCCGTATAATACTCTTTGCCAATCTCGTCTGAGTCTTCAAACGTATCTTTAGAAATCAAATTAATGACGTCAAAACGAAAGCCATCGACACCAAAATCAATCCAATAGTTAATCACATCATACAATGCCTGTCTCACTTCAGGGTTATCCCAATTCAAATCCGCTTGGGTCACATCAAATAAATGCAAATAATATTCATCCGTCGCTTCATCATACTGCCACGCATTGCCCCCAAACTTCGACAGCCAATTCGTCGGCGGCCCATCCTCTGAGCGTCTAAAGAAATAATAATCTCGGTATGGGTTATCTTTTGACTGTCGCGCTTGTTGAAACCATTCATGCTCTGTTGATGTATGATTGATGACGATATCGAGCATGATTTTCAACCCACGTGCATGCGCTTCGTCAATCAACGTGCGCAAGTCTTCTTTATTCCCAAATTGCGCATTGACCTTGAAATAATCACGAATATCATATCCATTATCATTCATAGGTGAATCATAAATCGGCGTGAGCCATACATAATCGACCCCTAAAAATTGTAAATAATCTAGCTTTTCAATAATCCCTTTTAAATCGCCTTCCCCATTACCTGTCGTATCATTAAAAGACTTCGGATAAATTTGATACACGACTGATTTTTTCCAATCTTGCCTTACCATGTAAAACCCACCTTATTTTTCTTTATACTTGTGTGACATGTTAAAAATTACTGTTCTTCTTTGACCATTTTTTTCGTTTTTTCACGACTGAATTTCGAGAAAATGATCGTTAACACTGCCGGTACGACCGCCGAAATGAACGTCGCAATACCGAAAACACCCCAGAATTGCGATTTAATAGAAATGATCGCAGGTAAACCACCGACACCGACTGAACCTAATACGCCTGAGCCACCGACAATCGCACCAGTGACCATCGTCGTTAAAATGGCTGCGAAGAATGGGTATTTCAATGGCAAGTTGACACCAAACATTGCCGGTTCTGTTACACCTAAAAAGCCTGAAATACCAGATGTCATCGCCAAACCTTGTTCTTTGTTCATTTTACGACGTTTATAAACGAACCATGCGCCAAATGCAGCTGAACCTTGTGCTATGTTAGATAGTGCTAAAATCGGCCATAAGTACGTACCACCAAGCTCACTTCCAATCAGTTGGAAATCGACCGCTAAAAACATATGATGCAAACCTGTAATCACGAGTGGTGCATACAATAAGCCATACACTGCACCGCCAAACCAGCCCGCATTACTAAATAAAAATTGAACCGCTGATGTAATTCCTGTACCAATCCATAATGCGACTGGGCCAATGAATAAAAAGGCTAAAAATCCTGTCACTAACAATGCAACTGGGCCAACTACAAGCAGTTTAATCGAATCATGGACAACCTTGTTTAACCCTTTTTCAATTTGCGCTAATACATACGCAGCAAGGAGGACAGGTAGCACTTGGCCTTGATAGTTCAATTGTTCGATCGTTAAACCAAAAATGTGCCAAGCTGGAATTTCATCTACTTTACCAATGTCATATTGCGATAATAATTGTGGGTGCATCAATACGAGCCCGAGCACAATCCCTAATACTGGATTGCCACCAAACACACGCATGGCACTCCATCCGACTAATGCTGGCAAGAAGATAAATGCCGTCGTCGCAATGACATTAATAATATTGGCGAAATCAGCAACTTGCGGAAATCTTTCAATGATGGACGGTGCGTTACCTAAACCTTTCATCGTCAACACATTGTTAATCCCTAATAACAAACCAGCCGTTACGATAGCAGGTAAAATTGGAATAAAGATGTCACCGAGCAACTTAATCAAGCGTTGTAACGGGTTTCCCTTTTTCGCTGCCTGTGCTTTCGCTTCCTCTTTCGATACAGCTTGCGTATTCGTTTCTTCCATCAACACTTTGTATGCTTCGTCTACTGTTCCCGGACCAATCACAATTTGATACTGCTGGTCCGCTTTGAATTGTCCTTTAACAAGTGGATTCTCGCTCAACTTCTCTTTATCTACTTGACTATCATCTTTTAATACTAATCGCAAACGCGTCACACAATGTGTTGCAGACTGAAGGTTTTCCTCTCCACCAATTGCTTCGATTATGTCACGAACATCTTTCTTTTTCACTGCCATCACTGTCACTCCTTATTTAAAAACTTGTATAGACAAATTATAACTTGTACAGACAAGTTTTGTAAAGGATTACATTTTTATTTTCTTTTTTATTGTACTTTATGTAACACTTGCTCAAGATCACCATTGGGCTTTCGCTTGCCAACGTTAGCAAGATGAAGAAGCAATTTGTTTTAACCCTTTCGAAAATAAAAAGACCAGGAAAATCCATTCCTAGCCTTCTCGTTAAAACACGAATACTTCTTTTTAAAGGGGTATTTAAAACAAACTCTTAAAATATATGGTTTTTTATACCTGTATCATCATTTTTGGTTCTTAAAACGCAAATTTGGGCCAAATAAGAGATGTTTTTATGAAATTAAACTTTATCTTCACTTTTCTATACTTGATAAAACATCAAAAGAAATTTTTGAGTTATGTAATATCCCTAATGACCAACGAATTCAAGAAGTAATTAAACTTATGAAAAACCATAATATCCCAGATACTGACTATGAATTTCTTAAACTTTATGATTTTTATTTTGCAGATAATCCAGACATCGATTTTTAGCAAAAGCAGTGGCTTATTTTTTAAACACTGCCCTTTTACATGAAAATTAAAATCCTCATGTTTTTATTGTTCCTTACAGAACTAAAAAAAGAAAATAATGGGGTTAAAAACACCTAGAGTTGTATTAAAATAATAAAGGAATAAAAAAAGCAAATTGGAGGAATTAAAAATGAAAGTAAAAAAATTATCTAAATTCATCATAAGTGTGCTTAGTTTTGTTCTAGTATTTTCTTTTTTAATGTCTGCACCAATCAACGCTAAAGAATTAGAAGCACCCACTAAAAAAGAAATTGAAAAAGCTAAACAATTCGCCGAAAAAAGTTTGAAAATAAATACAGATGGCACATATAAAATCGATAAAAAATCAGCATTAAAAATATATTCTGAGTCAGAAATTAAAAACATAGATAAAACATTTCAATCTATAGATAAAAAAGTATTAGCTGGACTAAACAAAAAATATGGATCTCCTCAAAATAAAAACCAACAAGATGTTACTCCATATTTCGCGCCAGCAATTCCAATAGTAGCCATGGGTATATGGGAATTGCTAGGTTGGTTAGGAGCTATAGGTGCTGGAGCTATAGCCACAGCTTTTGCCCAAGATATGTATAGATACGGAGTAAAAAGTGCATGTAAAAAATTCGCTGAAAAAAATAAGCACATCAAATCATGGTGTGAAGCTAATGGTCACCTATAAAAAATAGAAAAAGTTATAACAAGAACAACTATAATATCAAAAACATCAACACCTTCATGATTAGAAGAAAGCAAAATGTTTTTGACCACATAGTTGTTTTTTGTTATGCTGCTTTCTTTTAATTTTTTAGAAACATAAACATATATGTATTTACAAAAAAGATAAACTGCAATTGTTACTACTAAAATCAGTAAAAATTTAATCATAATACCCTCCAGATTTATACGAATTTAATACATTTATTAATATAAAAAATATAACATAAAATCAAGGAATCAAGAATACCAAAAGCTTAAAATCAACAAAGAAAAAATTCGCTTAAACATTTTCTTTTATTCCAATTGCTTTATTGACGTTGAGCCTCGGAACCCTTAACAATCCCAAAACTTGTCGAATGGTCGGCTTAATAACTCACGCTATGCCGACATTTGTCTACAAGTTTAGTTAAGGGTGTCTCTCAACATCAATGGATTTTCTCGGCATAAAAGCGTCAACCAAATGTATAATCTGCTAAATCGGGAATTTTACAAATTGTAAAAAAGCACTTATACTTTAAGTAACAAATGAATTACTGTGAATCATCACAAAAAACCCCCACAGCCGGCAAGCTACGTGGGGGTTTTGCATACTCATCTGACTTGTCTAAACACTTACTGATATGATTAGCAACCACGCCAGCAAGTAGAGACAAAGCAAATATAGCAACAAATGATATTACTGTTAGAATCATCACAAACACCTCCTTTTCGCACGGAAGTGCAGTATCAATATAACATACCTCGAAGTAATTTAACGCTTTAACGCGACAGTTATACGTAAATTGCCTTATAAACACGTTTTAAGCGTTTGTAAGCTGTTTTAATCTTTATCCCAATATAATCATTACCTGTGATTCGAGGAGAGATGAAAAAACAAGCGCTGTCACCATGAGTAAAATTAAATAGATTTTTTCTTAGTCACCACTTTTAAAAAAGCGCAAAAAAAAGCCAAGCATTCAACCGCTTGAATGTTTGGCTTTTATATCTATTAGTCTTGGATTTTACTTATAATGGCGGAGGAAGAGGGATTCGAACCCCCGCGAGCCGTTAAGCCCCTGTCGGTTTTCAAGACCGATCCCTTCAGCCAGACTTGGGTATTCCTCCGTGTGACGAGCACATAACATATAATATTACAGCTCGTTCACATTGTCAACAAGAATTTTACAAAATTTATATAAAAACTTTATCCGCGATGTAGCGATGTACGGATTGCGCGACTTCACGGCCTTCTTTAATAGCCCAAACTACAAGACTTTGCCCGCGTCGCGCATCTCCTGCTACAAAATATTTTGACTGATTGGTACGATAATCTTTTGTGTCTGCCACAATTTTTTGGCGTTCTACTTTTAGCTGCAATGCGTGTGCTAATGGTGCGTTTACACCTTCAAACCCAATCGCAAGCAAGACCAGATCAGCCGGAATAAAAATTTCTCGATCATCCCCTACAATCGTACCGTCAGCATGATCACGTTGGACTTGCGCATAAATACCACGGACATCTCCTAACTCATCGACATCGAAGCGCATCGTTTGAATACCGTACGCACGGGGTTCTTGACCATATTTCGCTTCATATTCTTGGTGTGCATAGTCTTTTTTCAACACAGGTTGTGCAAGTGGCCAGCTATAGTTAAATTCAAAGCTTTCTGGTTTACGCGCTTTACGGTTGAATTGAATAATTGATTCACAACCATCACGCAATGCTGTCGCGACACAGTCAGCGCCTGTATCACCATCACCGATAACGACAACTTTTTTACCTTGTGCCGAGATTGTTTGCGTATCCGTTTCATTCAATAACAATTGCGTTTGTTCAGTCAGATAGTCCATCGCAAAATGAATACCGCGACCCATACGCCCTTCTAACGGCAAGTCGCGCGGCTTTTCTGCACCTGTACAAACGACCACAGCATCATACGTCTCATCCAGTTCACTTTTACTCACATCTTTACCGATTTCTACATTACACTGAAACGTAATGCCTGCGTCCTCTAGTAAACGAACGCGACGAAATACGACTTCTTTATCGAGTTTCATATTTGGAATACCATATGTGAGCAAGCCACCTGGTTTCTCATTTTTCTCGTATACGACCACTTGATATCCCAATGCATTCAATTCTTCTGCCGCCGCTAATCCAGCAGGGCCACTTCCAATAATCGCTACTTTTTCATCGCGACGAACTGAAGGTGTTTTCGGCTTCACCCATCCTTGTTCAAACGCTTCGTCAATAATCGTTCTTTCAATTCCCTTAATGGCTACAGATTCGCGATTAATTTTCATGACACATGACGCTTCACACGGTGCAGGACAAACATATCCCGTAAAGTCCGGAAAATTATTCGTCTCTGCTAAGCGTTCATATGCCGTCTTAAAGTCACCGCGATACACTAAATCATTCCATTCAGGGATATAGTTACCGAGCGGACAGCCCACCGTTTCGCGTTCAACCATTTCACCGACTTGGCAAAATGGCGTCCCACAATCCATGCACCGCGCCCCTTGTTGTTGTGCATCTTCTTGTGAGAATCGCGATTGATATGCCTCATAGTGATGAATGCGTGTTTCTAGAGGCATTTCTGCGAGCTTTTGCTTATCATATTTCATAAAACCTTTAAATTCACCCATAGTGCGCCTCCTTTAGTACACAGCAATCGGTTCCGCTTGTGCCACTTCATCTATATTTTGCTCATCATTAAATGCGGCTAATAACGCTTCGTCTTGTGATGTGCGTTGTTGCTGATGATAATGAATTTTTTGAACCATTTGCTTATAATCTTTCGGAATCACTTTGACACATTGCTGTAACTTTGCTTCAAAATCGGCTAAAATCGCTGCTGCCTTTTGACTTTCTGTATAAGCAAGATGACGTTCTAACATACCTTTTAACATTGCTTTTTCCGCTTCATCCTCGACAACATCAAAGTCTAATGTTGCAAGTTGATTACGCGCTTTAAATTGTGCGACATCTGAAGGGAACGCATAACATACGCCACCACTCATCCCTTGGCCAAAGTTTTTGCCGACGTCACCTAATATGACCACGCGACCCCCTGTCATATATTCAAGGCCATGATCGCCTACACCTTCAACGACAACGTGGACGCCGCTATTACGGATACAGAAACGTTCGCCCGCACGTCCATTGATATATGCTTCACCTTTCATCGCGCCGTAGAAACAAACGTTACCAACAATAATTTCGTCTTCACGTGCGACATTCGGTGCATTGACGACAATTTTACCGCCTGATAAACCTTTGCCGACATAGTCATTCGCATCACCGGTATGATGAAGCGTTAATCCTTGTGGCATCCATGCACCTAAACTTTGACCCGCGTGTCCGTGTGTTTCAGCGACAATTGTATCCGTTGGCAAGCCATTCAAACCATGCGCGCGTGTAATTTCACTGCCTGTAATAACACCGACGTTACGCTGTTCATTGCCGACTTCGAACTGACCATTAAAGTGACGACCTGCTTGAATGCTATCTTGCGTCGCTGGCAAGAGCGTCGTCAAGTCAAAGCCATGTTCTAAACCGTGTCGCTGTTCAATCTCTTTTGTACGCGGTCCATCGTGTTGATACAGTAAATTTTCAAGTTTCATTTCACGCGCTTTCGGATGATGGTAGGCAACTGATGAACGTTTCAATAAATCTGTACGTCCGACAAGTTCGTCTACCGTACGTATACCGAGTTCAGCCATAATTTCACGCAATTCCTCTGCCACAAAACGCATATAGTTCACCACATGTTGCGCTTTACCTGTATAAAGTTTGCGTAAGTCGCCGTTTTGTGTCGCGATACCGACCGGACACGTATCTTTATGACAGACACGCATCATAATACAACCTAAGACGACTAACGGTGCTGTCGCAAAGCCAAACTCTTCCGCACCTAAAATACAGGCATATGCGACGTCTTTACCTGTCAGCAATTTACCATCTGTTTCTAAACGGACACGTGAACGTAAATCATTCATCATGAGCGTTTGATGTGTTTCTGCAAGACCGAGCTCCCACGGTAATCCCGCATGCTGAATACTCGTTTTCGGCGAAGCACCTGTTCCACCGTCATAACCACTAATGACGATTTTATCTGCAAATGCTTTCGCAACCCCTGCCGCAATCGTACCGACACCTGACTTAGATACAAGTTTCACGGTAATGTCTGCATCACGATTGACATTTTTCAGGTCATGAATCAATTGTGCTAAATCTTCAATCGAGTAAATGTCGTGATGTGGCGGCGGTGAAATCAAGCCGATTCCTGGAGTAGAGCCACGTACCTCCGCAATCCACGGATACACTTTACTACCTGGCAACTGACCGCCTTCCCCTGGTTTAGCACCTTGTGCCACCTTGATTTGAATCTCTTTCGCATGTTGTAAATAATGACTTGTGACACCAAAACGACCTGAAGCGACTTGTTTAATCGCACTTTTGAAATCACGTCCGTCTGGTTGCGGTTCATAGCGTGACAATGCTTCTCCGCCTTCACCGCTATTACTTTTACCACCGAGTTGATTCATTGCCTCCGCTAATGTTTGGTGCGCTTCTTGTGAAATGGAACCATAACTCATCGCCCCAGTTTTGAAGCGTTTCACAATTTCCTCAACCGGTTCGACTTGTGCAATATCGATGGCTTGTTGTGATTTGAACGTAAATAGATCTCGAATATGGCTGCTCGTTTGGTCATTTGCGACTTTAGAGAATGCTTTAAATTGTGCATAATCATTGTCGCGACACGCATGCTGGAGTAACCGAATCGTTGTTGGATTGAATGTATGATGTTGACCTTGTTGACGCCATTGGAATGTACTTCCTGGGTCTAATGTGTCACCTTTAACGGTCTGACGCGCCTTGTTTTCGGCGTCTAATGTTTCAATGGAGATACCCGATAATTTAGAAGTTGTGCCCGTAAAATAGTCGTCAATGACCGATTCGGATAACCCTACCGCTTCAAAGATTTGTGCCCCTTGATAACTTTGAACCGTAGAAATACCCATTTTCGCCATCACTTTAATCAGACCCTCTGATAAAATGGCGTTGTAACGCGCGACATTTTCGGCCACTACACCGTCTAATCTTCCGCGCTCTGTCAATTGTGCAATCGTTTGTTGGGCAAGGTACGGGATAACTGCATTCGCACCGTAACCAACTAAACAAGCGAGGTGATGCACTTCTCGTGTTTCACCAGAACTTGCGACAATACTTGTTTGCATCCGTAAATTTTCACGAATTAATAATTGATGAATATGACTCACTGCTAATAACATCGGCATAGCATATTCATTTGCTTCGGTCACGTCACTATCGTTTAATACGACGATTTCTACCCCTTGACGGACCGCTTTGACAACTGCTTCCCCTAAGTCGTCTAGCGCCTCTTTCAATTCACCTGTGTAACCTGTTGAAAATTGGGCTACCGTAAACCCTTCTTGTCCGATGACGTCTAATTGTGCGGTTGTCAACACAGGATGTTTGAGTTGCACCCGCTTGAGTACATCTGGTCCAGGTGCAAGTAAATTCCCCTCTTTACCTAAATAACTCAATTCACTCGTTACAATTTTTTCACGATACGCGTCAATCGGCGGGTTCGTGACTTGTGCAAAGAGCTGTTTAAAATAATTAAACAGTGACTCGGGCTGTTCACTGAGCACGGCAAGTGGCGCGTCGTAACCCATTGCACCAATAGGATCCTTACCCCCCGTCACGAGTTCTGTTAAATATTTGTCCAACTCTTCTTTCGTATAGCCAAAGCGTTGCTGCATTTTAAGTACATGGTTTGTAGCGACAGGTCCTCCTTCATAAGGGACCGCTTCCAAATCGAGCTTATGTTGGTAACTTTCCAACCATTCCAAATACGGTTGCTGCTCTGCAATTGCAGTTTTTAATTCATGGTTTTCGATGACTTTATGTTGATTGAAGTCAACGAGCAGTAGCTTACCTGGATTCAATTGCCCTTTAAACACAACATCCGCCTCATCGACATCCACGACACCGACTTCTGATGAAAAGACGATTTCATTTTGTTTCGTAATCGTATAACGGCCTGGTCTCAAGCCATTACGATCGGTTAAAGCCCCTAACTTATCACCATCACAGAATGAAATCATTGTCGGTCCATCCCACGGCTCCATTAAATAGCTATAAAACTCATAGAACGCACGTACTTTCGGGTCATTACTTTCGTTATACAACCATGGTTCTGGAATGAGTAACATTGCCGCTTGTTCAGGCGACATCGCTAAACTTAAAAACTCCAACGCATTGTCCACAATTGCCGAGTCACTCCCCGATTCATCCAATACTTGATGCACCTTATATTGCTCCTCACCGAAAATTGTTTCAATGAGGCGACGTTGACGGGCACGCATCCAATTGACATTACCTTGAATCGTGTTAATCTCACCGTTATGCATGAGCAAGCGGTTTGGATGTGCACGCTCCCAACTTGGAAAGGTATTCGTACTAAAACGTGAATGTACCGAACCAAATTTCGATATGTATGATGGATGTTGTAAATCGACATATAATGATTTAATTTGATCTGAACGTAACCATCCTTTATAGACAATGGTACGTGTCGATAAACTCGTGAAATATAAATCTAATTTTGCGCTTTCACTATATTTCTCGATTTGTTTACGCGCAAGGTATAATGCACGTTTAAAGTCGGCAGCACTGTCATTCACGACGAACAGTTGTTGAATGACCGGCATCGTTTCCGCTACATGTGGTGCCAGACACGTCACGTCAATAGGTACTTGACGATAACCGATCACACGCAATCCTTCTCCTTCAAATATGGACGCGATTGCTGCTTCATGTTTTGTGTCAGAAATCATGACGTTCGCAAATAACATCCCTACCGCATAGTCACCTTCAGCTGGCAAATCAAAATCAGTGACTTCCGAGAAATATTGATAAGGCACTTCTGTCATGATGCCTGCACCATCCCCCGTAATACCGTCTGCACCAATCCCTCCACGGTGATCAAGACGGCGTAACATTTCTAAAGACTTCTCTACAATCTCATGAGAACGTTCGTTATTCATGTTGGCATAAAAGCCAATACCACATGCATCATGTTCTTCACGACTGTCATAAAGTCCGATTTTGGAATTTAAGTAATTGTTAGACATTTCTGACACCTCCCTTTAGTAATATTTCAACTATATAGCAAAGCGATTTATCACATCAATATATACTTGAGATGAAATTCATCTAATTTTGAGATAATATAAATACAAAGAGGTGGAATGCTATGGAATTGAAACAACTCAAATACTTTGTCGAAGTCGCAAAACGTGAACATATTTCGGAAGCCGCACTCGAATTGAATGTTGCGCAATCTGCAATCAGCCGTCATATTCACAATTTAGAAAACGAACTCGAAACATCATTATTTTATCGACGGGGTCGCAATGTATTTTTAACTGCAGAAGGTAAACAATTACTTGAATATGCACAACAAATTCTCGAGCAAGTGGATCTCACTTTGTCGCAGTTTCAAACTCAAGTCGAACAGCAACAAAGCGTGTTCACTATCGGTTATATCGATGGGTCAATCGGTCAAATTTTGCCACAAGTATTACAAACAATCGAAAATGAACTGTCATTGTCACTCATTCCAACATTATTAGATGAACAAGAGTCATTACAGGCGTTACAAGCACAAGAAGTTGACTTCGCACTCACAACTGCCACAACCACTGACCCTGCATTTGAAGTGGTGCCCTTATTGGAAGAAACCTACGCCTTATACGGCGACCTACACGAGCCCATGCTCAACGTACCGAATCCGCCATTAACTCATATACTGAAACAACCGCTATATTTGCTCGAGCCGATACCTGCAGACTTCAAAACATATTTGATAACGCACGCCGAAAAACCTATACGTCTGTTAAATCACGATCAATTTGCACGCTTTATTTTACGCAATCAAAAAGGTTTCGTACTTGCACCGACGTACGTCAACTTATATAGTCAAAATCAGCAATGGAAAAAAATTTCATTGTCACATACAGATTTCAAAAAAACGTTACACCTCATTTATCGACGCGATTTACAAAAACCATTACGAGATGAAGTCATTCAAATCATCACGACACATATACAACAACGTTCGGTTTATCATTAAGGAGAATGATTTATGAAGCAACTTTCGAGAAAAGCAAACATCAGCATCATCGTAGTAAGTATGATCGTCGCCATTTGTGCGATTGCATTCACACGGTTGAATAGTTCGTTCTATCATATACCACTTGGTGAAGTGACGAAAATTGAAAGTCATCACCAAGAAAAGTCAGTAGATGAACAACATAACCAAGATGTGAAATATGAAGACGTGTTACAAATCAAATTATTAAACACGGAACAACAAGGCGACACCCTTCATGTTGAACACCGATATAACGCATCCAAAACTGAAGAACAAGCATACCAACCTGGAGATAAGGTGCTACTGCATAAAGGGAACCATCAAAAAGATACATATATTATTGAGAAAAAACGCGATACCGTACTCGTTACAGTCATCAGCGCGTTCTTTATCGCATTACTCATTGTTGGACAACGAATCGGACTGCAATCCATTCTATCGCTCGTCGTGAACGCACTTGCCATTTTGTCGGCAATCAGTTTGTATCACGCCTATCCGCAAATGAATTTATTTATATTAATGAGTATCTCAGTCATGATTGCGACTGTTTTAACACTTTGGCTCGTCATTGGTTGGTCGATGCGTACGATCGTCACCATTGTGAGTACTTTACTTGGAACGTTCATTTGTATTTTTATCGCATGGAGCGTCATTGGTCTGACGAGTGGCCAAGGGATCAAATATGAAACGATGAGCTTTCTCACGATCCAGCCTAGAACCGTATTCCTCACTTCCGTCATGGTCGGGACACTCGGCGCAGTGATGGATGTCGCGATTACGATTTCAAGTGGCATGTATGAAGTGTTACAGCGCTCACCACGTATTTCAATGCAACGATGGGTGCTTGCAGGTCGTAACATCGGTCGTGACATTATGGGGACGATGACGAACATTTTATTATTCTCATATCTTGCGGGCAGTTTACCGATGTTGTTGCTTTATTTAAAAAACGGCAACACGCTCACTTACAGCATTAGCATGAACTGGTCATTAGAAATTTCCCGGGCAATTACAGGCGGAATTGGTATCGTCTTAACTATTCCACTGACGATTTTTCTCATGCGTATATGGTTCAGCTTTCGAGGAGGTGAAGTGCGATGAATGCGATTGTCATTTTAGGTTTCATTCTATTCATACTGATGCTCATATTCGGTGGTAAAACCGGACTCGTGTCATTTTTAACGCTATTTTTAAACTTTATCATTTTGTTTATTGCCGTACTGGCTATCGTTTTTGGCGCACCTATTTATGTCGTCACGTTCATTTTTTGTATTATTGTCTCCATGGTTAACTTGTTTTTGCTGAATCGTTTTAATACAAAAACATTAGCCGCATTTATCGCGAGTATGGTCACGACACTATTAATGATTGTCGCCGTTTATCTGTCGGTTCATTGGGGGCATCTGCAAGGGTTCACCCAAGAAGAACAAGATGCAACCTATATCTTTTTATTAAATATTGGTATTAATATGGAACAGTTTATGATTTTTACTGTATTGCTCGCCGTCATTGCAGCAGTGATTGATCTCGCCATTACAATCAGTTCACCGGTATTCGAATTACATGAAACGAACCCTTCATTAACCGAACGTGAACTGTTTCAATCAGGCATGCGCGTTGGTCGAGAAATTTTAGCGACGTCCGCGAACACGATTTATCTCGCACTGATTGGTGGTTCAATGACGATTGTCTTTTGGTTTTTCAACTTGCATTACAGTTTCGGCCATATGCTCAACGCCAAATTATTTGCACAAGAAGTTATTACGATTGCTTTAGGTGGGATTGCCATTGCAGTCTGTATTCCGATTACGGCTATGATCACGGCTTGGCTTGTGAAGCATCGCCATCAACTCCCTTTTCACTTGGACTGAGCTTCACACCGCTTGAAAAAGGGTACAATGTGAACGAGGTGAATTTTTATGACAGCGATTCATATTCATGGTGCACGTCAAAACAACTTAAAAAATATAGATGTCTCCATTCCGAAACATCAGCTGACGGTCGTCACTGGACGGTCAGGATCCGGCAAGTCTTCACTCGTCTTTAATACGATTGCCGCAGAGTCCGAACGTCTTTTAAATGAAACTTATTCAAGCTACATTCAGCACCAACTGACCCAATATGAAAAGCCTGACGTGGACCATATTGAAAACCTACCCGTGGCGATGGTCATCAATCAAAAAAGGCTCGGTGGCAACTCACGTTCAACAGTCGGCACCATTTCTGATATTTATGCGTCTGTTCGACTGTTGTGGTCGCGGATTGGCACACCTTTCGTCGGCTATTCAGATGTCTTTTCATTCAACAACCCGAATGGCATGTGCGAGCGTTGTCAAGGGCTCGGCTATGTAGAAGATATCGACTTAAATGAACTGATTGATTTCGACAAGTCACTCAATGAAGGTGCCATTCGTTTCCCTTCCTTCAAGCCAGATAGCTGGCGCGGTAAACGTTATCGCTATTCAGGTTTGTTTGATAATGATAAAAAGCTCAAAGACTATACAGAAGAAGAGCTCAATACTTTTCTTTATACCGAGCCGACACGATTGAAAAATCCACCTTCAAATTGGCCAAAAACTACTAAATTTGAAGGTTTGATTCACCGCTTCCGACGTTCATTTTTAATTAATGATAACTTTGAGAAGAAACGCTTTTTAAAAGACGTCGAGCGTGTGGTCACCAAGCAAACGTGTCCGGTCTGTCACGGACAACGCTTGAATCAAAAAGTGCTCAGCTGTAAAATTCACGGCTTGAACATTGCCGATTTCACAGCTCTAACGATTGAAGAAACACTCCCTTTTTTAGAACAAATCGATAGCGACAAAGCGACATATATTATCGAACCGTTAAAAGCACAACTCCAATCATTGAATGACATTGGGCTGAATTATTTAACACTCGCGCGTGAAACAACGACCCTTTCTGGCGGAGAGTCACAGCGGATTAAGCTCATTCGTCACTTGAATAGTCCATTAACCGATCTCGTGTACATTATCGACGAACCAAGTGTCGGCTTGCATCCAGCAGATATTGAAAAAATTAACGAAATCATGCTCAATATTCGTGACAAATGCAACACGGTTATCATCGTCGAACACGATCCGGACGTCATTAAAATTGCCGATCACGTGATTGACATCGGTCCTGGCGCGGGTAAACACGGAGGTCAGATTACATTCGAAGGCAGTTACGAACAACTCAAACAATCCGATACTGATACCGCTCGTGCACTCACCCGTCAACATCACCTGAAAAAGTCGACAATTCGTGACGACCAAGCATGGTTACATTTAGAACATCTACATCACAACAACTTACAAGACGTCTCTGTTGCGATTCCGAAAAATGCACAAACGGTCGTGACAGGTGTCGCTGGTTCAGGGAAAAGTTCCTTAATTAAAGGCGGATTTGCGAAACACGAAGATGCGATACTCATTGATCAAAAAGGTGTCCACACTTCCAATCGGTCGAATTTATTAACGTATACCGGTATTTTCGATGATGTTCGTGAATTTTTCAGTAAAGCAACCGGTCTGAAAAAGAGTATGTTCAGCTATAACTCTGATGGGGCTTGTCCAAACTGTAATGGAAAAGGCGTGCTCAAAACTGAACTCGCCTTTATGCCAGATTTTTCACAAGTATGCGAAGTGTGTGGCGGCACCCGTTATCGTCCGGAAGTGTTGGACGCGAAAGTCGACGGTTATTCTATCGCGGACGTGTTAGCACTCACAGTGGAAGAAGGCTTGTCACTCTTTCAGACACATGAAGCCATCGCGCAAACGTTAAAAGCGCTACAATCGACCGGCCTCGGCTATATGACACTTGGCCAGTCACTCGACACCTTATCGGGCGGCGAAATTCAACGTTTAAAACTGACGCGCTATATGATTGAACCTGTGTCAGAAAAAATCTTCATTTTCGATGAACCGACCACAGGCTTACATGAAGATGATATTCCGATATTACAGGCACGCTTTGACCAACTCATTGAAGAAGGCCATACCGTTATCTTAATCGAGCATAATATCACAATGATGACGCAAGCAGATTGGCTGATTGATGTCGGACCTGGCGCTGGGAATCAAGGGGGACGCGTCCTTTATAGCGGACCACCAGCAGGACTGAAAGACGTTGCCGAATCACGCACCGCGCCTCATCTCTTTCGTAGCTTGTCGAAATAAATGGCAACAATAGCGTTGTAAAAACGTTTGATTTATGACAATCGCCTGCCAGTGCACAACATCTCGCTAAGTCTATCGAGGCACGATTGAGGTAAAATCGAATAACTCAAAGCACGATTAACTACGACATCATCAACACAAAAACTCCGAGGCTTTCGTCATTCATTGACAAAAAGCTCGGAGTTTTCTTTTACTTATCGCATCGCGCACTTAGTTTTATTGACTGTCTTTTGCTTTAATCACAATTGAGTTGCCATAATAAAATGCGACTTGTGTTGTTTTTGTATCGTAAATTTCGCCTTGTTTCACATGATCACGTACAGATTTGTCACTATGATTAATTTTTTCAATCAATAATGTCATATTAACTAATTTGCCTTGGTTATCGATACCGAAAATGACGTCATTTTTCTCGTAGTAAGTTACATCTTTTTCGACGTAATATTTTTTCACATCGTTCCCTACTGCCTTTTTAACATCAGCGAATGTAGACTGACCGACTTTTAAACCTTCATATTTAAAGTTGTCGTGTTGTAATGCACGGTAAAAGTTCTTGTCCTCTAAAGCTTTGTTGTCTTTGAAGTTAAATAAGCCATGATATGTGTAGTACGGTGTTTGTTGCGCTGTCGCAGCATTTGCATCTGCATGGATGGCGTTCGTGCCTGCTGTTGCTCCTAATAATGTGCCTAATGATAAAGTTGTCGCTACTGCCATTTTTGTGACTTGGTTCATGTGTACCACTCCTCTTTCTTTCTCTTGATACGATTCTAAATCTATAGAATTGATGTTATTTGTAATCGTCTAATTCAATTTCCACTTTATAATAACTTATATATCATATTGCTCTTCACTTGAATGATAACAAATTGAGTTAACATTTTCATCCAAAAGCGTTTCGGTCATTGGTCTGAACTTATTCTACAACGTTGTACCTAATCCAATGTCTACAATCATTGAATCAATGTGCAAATGTTGCGTTTTAACTCACCACTAATGTTATAATGAATGACATCATACTTTATTCATTGGGGGAAGTATTATGGCTAAAAAATCTAAAAAATCATTAAGCGTGCTTTCAACTGCATTAACGGGTGCAACATTAGTTGTAGACTTTTATAATTCGTATATTTATCGTTCAAAAAGTCGTAAGTTAAGCTATATTTCAGTTGGGCTTGGCTTAGTAGATGTCGTATTAAGTTTCTATTTATCACTCGGCGCTAAAAGTAAATTTACAAAAGCATGGTCATTCTTCTCAGCAAGCCGTCAAGTATGGAGTGGCATTCAAAAGATTCAAGCCATTCGTACACGCGGCTAGAGCAAGATTCCTATACTTTTTTGCACAACAAATAAAGGCGTGAACATGAAATCCAATGTCATATGACGATTTCTGTTCGACGCCTTTTTATTTGCGATATGCCTGATAAATCATTCGCCATGGGCCTTCATACATGAGTTTATAAATATTTTCGACTTGCGCATCAATAGGTAAACGCGCCTCATCCATGACCCAGGTGCGCATTAATGACCACATACTTCCTAACACGAAAGCATGAAAATAACGAAACGGAATCCCATCAATTTCATTGGGGTTTGGCAATAAACTTTTGAGATTCAATGCAATCATATCTCCTATTTTTTGCTCAATTTCAAGATTGCGACCACTACTCAGAAGCACTTGATAACGTTCAATGTCTTCAGAAATCATGTTTAACATCGCTTTGGGGATTTCTTTAAATACGATGGCAGCTTCTTCCACAGTATCTAACGTTTTGAGCTGATTCGCCTTCTCCTTAAAATTCAACCGCATCTTTTCTAAAACTTCAAACTCAATTTGATCCAACAAATCATATTTATCATAATAATGTTGGTAAAACGTCGCACGGTGGACGTCCGCCGTATCTGCAATTTGTTGTATCGTAATTTTGTCTAACGATTCATTTTTTAATAATTGAATGAGCGCCTCTTTAATCGCATTGGTCGTTTTACGAATGCGTCGATCCATCTCACTCCCCCCTTCACCCATCATTAATACACTTTTCATTATATTAACACACCTTTGATTAAGCGCGTAATGACGTGCATCAATAATCATGATTACGAATGTGTTAATTGTATATGACATGAAGTTCAAACTTTTTGATATTCTAACAAATAAAGCGTTAAATTTTATAGTACACCCGTCGTTGCAAAAATAAAAAACGCGAGCGACACAAATCATTGCATACTCACGCTTTTATCGATTAATGAATATATTTGAATGAACTTACACGAGAAGCTGGAATTGTACGGTATGTTAACACGCCAGGTGCTGCAGTAAAGTTCATTTCTGAGACTAAAATACTTCCGTCTGGATTAATACGTTCTACATAAGAAACGTGACCATAGTAACCTAAGTCAGACTGTAAAATTGACCCTACTGTTGGTCGGTGATCGATCAAATAACCGTCACGTGCGGCATTGTCATCCCACGCATTGGCATTCCACCAATATGTGCTAATCGGTTGTCCCATTGCTTGACGCTTATTGAAGACATACCAAGTACATTGACCCCAGTCATAAAGGTTTTGATGATTAAATGTAGGTGATTTGTAACTCGGCGCTGTTGACGACGGACGTGAAGTTGTTGGTGTAGCCGTTGTCGTCGTTGCTGTACCTTTCACCTTTAACTTTTGACCTGGAAAAATTAAAAACGAGTTTAAGCCGTTCAAATCCATAATATGGCGATATGTCGTTCCATATTTAGATGCAATCAATGACAATGAATCTCCAGGCTGTACAGTGTAGTAACTCGTATTGCTTGAACTTGTTCTTGGCGCTGCACTGCTCGTTGTTGTACGATTTGTTCTAGCGCTTGATGATGGACCACTCACATTTAATTTTTGTCCTGGTAAAATCAAGAAGTTGTTCAAGCCGTTCCATTTCATAATGTTTTGGTACGTTGTTCCATATTTAGCTGCAATGCTAGATAAAGAGTCCCCGTAACGTACCGTATAAACAGTTGATGACGCACTGCTTTGACTTGAATGTTGTGTAGTTGTACGCGTCGTACTGCTACCTCCAGATACCTTCAACACTTGATTTGGGAAGATTAAGTTAGAATTTAATCCATTATATTGTTTAAGTTGCGCTATTGTGATATTGTGTTTCGTTGCGATAGACCAAAGTGAATCCCCAGCTTTAACGCGATATGTTGTCGAAGCATCTGCATGAGCAGTTAATGCTGTTGCGGCAGCCGTTGTTCCTAATAATGCCGCTATGAACTTTTTACGCATTCGTTTCCCTCCTTATAATATAGAAGATAGTATTCTTATACAGTTTTATATTATACACGGATTATCATGTAAAAATATGTCTGTTATATAACATTATGATTACAAAAACCATTATGCCAGTATTCAAAAGGGACATATATTTGCCCCTATTTATTTGAAAAGCAAAATAACAGGCAACGTAACATCTTACTAACATTGCATCATTGTGTGATATAGGTGCATTCATGATTGTTTATAACAGGAAACGCATACATGACAATTAGGTTTGGGGATGGGACACAATCGTTCTTGATGCGATGGATGCAGTATTGGATTTAACTTATCCTCCTATGATTTGCGGGATTTGATTGCCCTGATGGCTTCGCGTTCCCAGGGAACTTGTCTCAACTAGCCAACGCTTAATTGAACGATGACATACATGTAGCGTTGGCGGATTTTGGGAGCAGTACAGAAATCTCATGTATAACAAAGATTTCGTCGTACTGCCCCCGCAAGGCTGACTAGACTTCTCAAAAGCATGCGTATTGAGAAGTCAGACAGCTACTGCGATAAACAGCAACCACTATCAAAGTTAAAAGACGACATTTTGTTTTTAACGATATCCCTCGGGAGTCTCAGCCTCTGGGCAATCTTACATCAAATGCTGCCCTGAAAATATGCCAGTAGCGAGTGACGTTGCCTCAAAATAAATCAAGAATCACCAAGGACAGCGTAAATCGTACACAGATCCATCCACCTATAATTAAAAATAAGTCATTCAAAACATTAACGATATGTATGACTCTGACCATAATCATTACACCTCTTATTGAAAGTCATCACTATGAGCTTGCTCAAAAATATTTCAATTTATTAAAATGATATCATTTTAATATGATTCTTATTTAATACATTAAGTTTCATACTCTTCACACTGAATTAAAACGAATATGAGCAAAAAACGAACCTAAGACTTTACACAAACATTTTTTGTAAGAAACCTTGTTTGCGTTGTTTTAACAAGTCTACTTTATGGAATTGTTTTTCGATTAATTGATCCATATTAGAAATGAAATCGATAATTTTATGTTGCTCTTCCATAGATGGTATGTCTATATTCAACTTCATCAGCTCTTTTTTTGAAATATTAAATCTTGTCGAGCCTTGAGCTAAAATCGTAATCATTTTTCGCATTTTTTGACTTCTTAAAACCCTAGAAAGGTATACAGAGTTAATGTAGTTTACATTAAGTCTAAAACCGAAACAAAAACTATTCAAATAAACGTTTTCCTCATACAACCACACAGAGCTCATGCCAACCTCGTGTGGTACCTCTGATGAAGTAGTAAATAATACGTCACCATACTCTACTAAATTTTGTTTTTCATTATTCTTCACATTAACTTTTTCTGTGAGCTTCTGTTTAGCTATGTTGTTTTTAAAAACGTTCATATATGTTATAAATTTAGCATCACCATGTCCAAAATCTTCTTTATCTTTACTCGACAGTCCAGAAAAAGTAGTTCCTAAATCTCCTAATTTCGAAATAGTCCACTCTGGATAATCATTTCCATTATCATCTTTAAATCGAAGTTCTTGTGAGAAAATCTTTTGCATATAGCCTTTTTTCTGTTCTTCCAACAATGTTAATTTTTGTTCTTCTAATTCAATTTGACGGTCGAGTTTGACGAAGAAGTCACTAATTTTATTTTGTTCTTTAATACTAGTATTAGGGATTTTAAAATTTTCTATATCCTTTTTAGTAATATTAGGATCTTTTCTACTACTTGCGGCAACACGGTGCCATTTTT
>NZ_PPQH01000031.1 GCF_002902385.1 Staphylococcus intermedius NCTC 11048
ATACGAAGTATTGTATAAATAGAGAACAGCAGTAAGATATTTTCTAATTGAAAATTATCTTACTGCTGCTTTTTAGGGATTTATGTCCCAGCCTCTTTTTTATATTGTTGTACCAAATTAGTACGTACGGATTGGTAAAATAAGTTGTGTAACAGTGTCATCATCTTTCGGTTTTAAAATAAAGGGTTTCATCGTGCCGAAAAATTCTACTTCAACTTCTTCGTTATCGATTGCTTTAAGTGCATCCATCATGTATTTCGAGTTGAAAGAAATTTTTAAGTTACCGCCTTCAACATCATTGGCAGTGACTTCTTCTTTAACGGTACCAATTTCTGGTGACGTAGAAGACAATTCGATTTGCGTGTCACCTGTACTTAATTTGATGACATTATTGCCACCTTCACGTGCAAGTAATGATGCACGATCAATCGCATGATAAAAATCAGAGTTGTTGAGCCCTAACTTAATTTCATAGTTTTCAGGGAATAAACGAGATGTATCTGGATAATGCCCTTCTAATAAACGTGAAATAAAGTTGACATGGCCTACTCTAAATAACACTTGGTTCGATGCGAAGAAAATATCGATATGCTCTTCACTGTCAGTCATGATTTTATTTAACTCAGCTAATGCTTTACCAGGAATGATGACATTTTTATCCTCAATTTCTTCTTCAAGCTTCAACTTTCTTACAGCCAAGCGGTGTGAATCAGTCGCTGTGCATATTAATTCATTTTGTTGTATAAGCCAGTTCACACCTGTGAGTACAGGGCGTGTTTCTGAGGTGGACACTGCGAAATTCGTTTGTGCAATAATGTTTTTCAACACTTTAACGGGTAATTGTAGCGCATCATCACTAGAAACTTGTGGTAACAGTGGATACTGATCTGGATCAAGTCCACTTAAATTGAATTCAGAATGTGCTGAAGTAATTAATGTTTGAAATTGTTCATTAGTTGAGAGTTTGACTTCTTTACCTGGTAACTTTTTAATAATATCAACAAAGAAGCGGCCTGGTAACACGACTGAACCTGGTTCAACCACGTTAATAATGTCTTGACCATCAACTTGATTAGGAATTGTAATTTCGATTGAGATTTCAGAATCAGAACCTGTTAAAACAATCCCTTCATTGGTCGCGTCTATTTTGATCCCTGTTAAAATGGGTAAAGTTGCTCTTGGTGAAATAGCTTTTAATGTGTCATTTAATTGAGTGATAAAATAATCTCTTTGAATAGAAAACTCCATCATCTATAAACTCCTTTCAGTCGTTTATATAGTTAATAGTTATAAATAAAATAGTAATCATAGTCATAGGTGCTGTGGATTAGTGGATAACTTTAAAAAAGGTGCGAAAATAAAGGTTATTCACATGTGGATAAACTGTGTATCATGTGTACAACTTTTCCACGTTATCCACAAACTAGCTTCGGATATCTTTTTCCAAACTTTCGATTTCTTGACGTAAAGTTGGATCATTATCGATATCTTTTTTAATTTTATCATGTGCATGGATGACTGTTGTATGATCACGACCCCCAAATTCTTCTCCAATTTTAGGTAATGAAAAATCTGTAAGCTCACGTGATAAATACATTGCGATTTGTCGCGGATATGCGATAGATTTTGTTCTTTTCTTGGCCACAAAGTCTTCAATACGCACACCATAATATTCGCCGACAACTTTTTGGATATCTTGAATTGTGATTTTTTTAGTTTTAGTCACTTGAATGATATCTTTTAATGCATCGGCAGTCAGTTCTGTTGTGATGGGTTTTCCTTGAAGTTTTGAATAGGCTAAGACACGTGTCAAAGCACCTTCAAGTTCACGAATATTCGTCTGAATCTGATTGGCAATGTAAGTTAAAGATTCAATTGGAATATCGAGATTTTCTTCTTCGGTTTTTTTCTGTAAGATCGCCATACGTGTTTCAAAATCAGGTGGTGTAATATCCACGATAAGTCCCCATTGGAAGCGTGATTTGAGACGTTCTTCTAAAGTTGAAATTTCTTTTGGAGGGCGATCACTAGAAATGACGATTTGCTTCTTGTTTTGATGCAGATCGTTAAAAGTGTGGAAAAATTCTTCTTGCGTTTGTTCTTTCTTTTGAATGAACTGAATATCATCAATCAATAGAATATCGATATTACGATACTTTTCGCGGAACGACTCTGTATCATTGTTTCGAATGGATTGAATGAATTCGTTCGTAAATTTTTCGCTTGATGTATAAAGCACTTTCGCATCTGGATTATTTTCTAAGACGTAATGTCCAATGGCGTGCATGAGATGCGTTTTTCCTAAACCTACGCCACCATAGATAAAGAGTGGATTGTAGGCATTGGCTGGTGATTCTGCAACAGCAAGACTTGCGGCATGCGGGAAGCGGTTACCAGGTCCAATGACAAACGTTTCAAAAGTGTTGTTTGTATTGAACTGCTCACCAGACACAACAGGTTCAACAGGTGTCGTATGGCCTGCTTGACGAGATGACGAAGTGACATTAAGTTCTTGTAAATCTTCTTCGGTGATGAACTTAATGCTTTGAATAGATTGTTGCGTGACAGCTTCTAAATATTGCTTAATGAGCTTTGTATAGTTGGTAGTAAGCCAGTTTGCAATAAAAGGCTGTGCTGCAATGACTATCGCTTCATCATGAGATAGAGCATAGAGTGTTGTGTCTTTGAGCCAAGTGTCATATGAAACCGTAGTGACATTTTCTTTACATAAGCTGAGAACATTATCCCAAATTTCTTGTTCTGACATTTTAACTCCATCTTCCTAAGTAAAAATTTTTGTTATACACAATATCCCCACCTGTGAATGACATTAATCACAGGCTGTTAATAATTATCCACAATTTAATCACAAGCTGTGGATGAACATCATATGATTGTGAGTTATTCACAATGTATTTGCGTACATTACATAGTATTCAACCTATGTAGAATAAGGGATTGCACCACTTATCCACACAATTATACTTTTTCACATGGGGTGATGTCAAACACCTGTGAATATGTTGTTATCATCTTGAGCAACTTGTGCACACAAAAATGTTATCCACAATTTTAGAAACGAAGGTTGTGAATAAGTGGACAACTTTACAACAGTGAATATCGAGAATTATAAAAAACCCACTTGATTTACAGAGATGATTTTGTTATATTGTAGTAGTTGCTTGAAATGTAGACGTTTCATTTTAGTAGAGAAATATCTATTTTGAACTTATTAAAAATGAAATTAACTTAATTTATCTATAATGACGTATTTAGATAATTGAATGAATGAAGATGGAGGTGTTTTGCATGGTAAAACGTACTTATCAACCAAATAAGCGTAAACATAGTAAAGTTCATGGTTTCAGAAAACGCATGAGCACTAAAAACGGCCGTAAAGTATTAGCTCGTCGTCGTCGTAAAGGTCGTAAAGTTTTATCAGCATAAGATCACTGACTCATTCAGTGGTCTTTTTTTTGAGTTAACGACTATTGAATGGGGCATGATTTGGCAATTGTGACGAATGATGAAGAGGAACAATGAAAGCGATGAAGTTTGAGTGGTTGTCCTAATCACGATCCCGTTATTGAGGGTATTATGAAGAAAGACGAGTGATGTACAATGGAAAAAGCATACCGAATAAAAAAAAATGCTGACTTTCAATTGATTTATCGTAAAGGTAAATCTGTAGCCAATCGCCAATTTGTCGTCTATACTTATGAAACTCAGGCGTTAACACACTTTAGACTAGGTATCAGCGTCTCAAAAAAATTAGGTAATGCTGTGACTCGAAATCGAATTAAAAGAAGCATCAGAGAGTGTTTTAAAGTGCATAAAGCAGACATCTTGCCGAAAGATATTATCGTGATTGCAAGATTTCCTGCAAAGACGATGTCGACAGCTGAAATTCAAAAGAGTTTAGAACACGTTTTAAAAATTGCGAAAGTCTTTAACAAACGAATAAAGTAGGGGAGATTTAGACTTCGGTTTGTGTGACTTCAGACAAACCGAAGTCTAACTTCTAATAATGAATAAAGTAATCGAACATTAAATGTCGCAAATCAAACAAGTGATTCGCAATAGATGGAGAAACATTTTACAATATGAAAAGGAATATTGTGTTAAAGGGAGGTACGTCAATCGTGGAACAACTGGATACGATAACGAGTATATCAACACCAATGGGGGAAGGGGCAATCGGCATTGTCCGTTTATCAGGTTATGATGCGGTCGAGATTGCAGATAAGCTATATAAAGGAAAGCATCTATTAAAGGATGTACCGACACATACGATTAATTATGGTCATATTATTGATCCGGAAACTAAAGAAGTCGTTGAAGAGGTCATGGTATCAGTATTGCGTGCACCACGTACATTTACACGAGAAGATATCGTGGAGATTAACTGTCACGGTGGTATTTTGACAATTAATCGTGTACTTGAATTAACGATGACGTACGGGGCAAGAATGGCTGAACCCGGTGAATATACGAAGCGTGCTTTCTTAAATGGTCGTATTGATTTATCACAGGCTGAAGCGGTCATGGACTTTATCCGTTCTAAGACTGACCGGGCGTCTAAAGTAGCCATGAATCAAATTGAAGGACGTTTGAGTGACTTAATTAAACGTCAACGTCAATCGATTTTGGAGATTTTAGCACAAGTCGAAGTGAATATCGATTATCCTGAATATGATGATGTAGAAGATGCGACAACGGAATTTTTATTAGAACGTTCACAAGAGATTAAACAACAGATTCAAAAGTTACTCGACACAGGTGTACAAGGTAAAATCATGCGTGAAGGTTTATCTACGGTCATTGTCGGTAAGCCTAACGTCGGTAAGTCTTCCATGCTGAACAATCTCATTCAAGATAACAAGGCGATTGTGACGGAAGTTGCTGGGACAACGCGTGATGTGCTCGAGGAATATGTCAATGTCCGTGGTGTACCGTTAAGACTTGTCGATACGGCGGGAATTCGCGAAACAGAAGATATTGTCGAGCGTATCGGTGTTGAACGCTCGCGTAAAGCTTTAAGTGAAGCGGATTTAATTTTATTCGTATTAAATTACAATGAACCATTAACAGAAGACGATCGTAAATTGTATGAAGTGATTAAAAATGAAGATGCGATTGTCATTATTAATAAAACTGATTTAGAACAACGCCTAGACATTGCAGAAGTAGAAGCAATGGTAGGGGATATGCCAATCATCCAAACATCGATGCTCCAACAACAAGGGATAGACGAGTTAGAAATCCAAATCCGTGATTTATTCTTTGGCGGAGAAGTGCAGAGCCAAGATATGACATATGTTTCTAATTCACGCCACATTTCATTATTAAAGCAAGCGAAAAATGCAATTCAAGACGCGATTGATGCTGCGGAAATGGGTGTCCCAATGGATATGGTACAAATTGACTTAACGCGCACATGGGAAATATTAGGTGAAATTATAGGTGAATCCGCAAGTGAAGAATTGATCGACCAACTGTTTAGTCAATTCTGTCTCGGAAAATAATTTTTGGAGGTTAACGAAATGGTAAAATCATTCGACGTGATTGTAGTAGGCGCTGGACATTCCGGTATTGAAGCTGGACTCGCATCAGCGCGACGTGGCGCACATACGCTCATGCTCACAATCAATTTAGATAATATCGCGTTTATGCCATGTAACCCATCAGTAGGGGGACCAGCGAAAGGAATCGTCGTACGTGAAATCGACGCGCTCGGTGGGCAAATGGCGAAAACGATTGATAAAACACATATTCAAATGCGTATGTTGAATACAGGGAAAGGACCAGCTGTTCGCGCATTGCGTGCTCAAGCAGATAAAGTGCTGTATCAACAAGAAATGAAACGTATATTAGAAGATGAAGATAATTTAGAAGTCATGCAAGGAATGGTAGACGAACTGATTATCGAAGACGGCGAAGTGAAAGGTGTACGTACGAATATCGGTACAGAATATCGTGCTAAAGCGGTCATTTTAACGACTGGTACATTTTTACGCGGTGAGATCATTCTCGGTAATTTGAAATATTCAAGTGGTCCAAACCATCAATTACCATCTATCACACTTGCCGATCATTTACGTGAAATCGGATTTGAAGTTGTGCGTTTTAAAACGGGAACACCACCTCGTGTGAATGCAAAAACGATTGATTATAGCAAAACAGAAATTCAACCGGGTGACGATGTCGGTCGTGCATTCAGCTATGATACGACAGAATATATTTTAGACCAGCTACCATGTTGGTTGACGTATACGAACGGCGAAACACACCAAGTGATTGATGACAACTTGCATTTATCCGCGATGTACTCAGGCATGATTAAAGGGACAGGTCCACGTTATTGCCCATCAATTGAAGATAAATTTGTTCGTTTTAACGATAAGCCAAGACATCAACTTTTCCTTGAACCAGAAGGCCGTCATACGAATGAAGTTTACGTACAAGGATTGTCAACAAGCTTACCTGAAGAAGTACAGCGTCAAATGTTAGCGACAATTCCCGGTTTAGAGAAAGCAGACATGATGCGTGCAGGTTATGCGATTGAATATGATGCTCTTGTACCAACGCAATTATGGCCAACACTTGAAACGAAAATGATCAAAAACCTTTATACAGCGGGTCAAATTAACGGAACTTCAGGTTATGAAGAAGCAGCGGGTCAAGGTTTAATGGCCGGAATTAATGCTGCAGCGCGTGTGTTAGGTAAAGAAGAAACAATTTTACGCCGATCAGACGCTTACATCGGTGTATTGATTGATGACCTTGTGACGAAAGGAACGAATGAACCATATCGATTACTTACATCTCGTGCGGAATATCGTTTGTTATTACGTCATGACAATGCAGATTTACGTTTAACAGACTTAGGTCACGAATTAGGCTTAATTTCTGATGAACGTTACGAAAGATTTAATACGAAGCGTCAACAAATCACTGATGAAATCGCACGTTTAGAACAAATTCGTGTTAAACCAAGTGAACGTGTGCAACAAATTATTGAAGAAAAGGGCGGTTCTCGTCTTAAAGATGGTATTTTGGCGAAAGAATTGTTACGTCGTCCAGAAATGACGTATGACACAATTATCGATATTTTAGAAGAAGACCATCAATTGCCAGCAGATGTTGAAGAACAAGTTGAAATTCAAACGAAATATGAAGGCTATATCACGAAGTCATTGCAACAAGTGGATAAAGTGAAACGAATGGAACAGAAAAAAATTCCAGAAGACTTGGATTACAGTAAAATCGACAGTCTTGCAACAGAAGCGCGTGAAAAATTAGCGGAAGTCAAACCGTTAAATATCGCACAAGCGTCACGTATTTCGGGTGTGAATCCAGCCGACATTTCGATCTTATTAGTCTACTTAGAACAAGGCAAAATTCAAAGGGTGAAATAAATGAGCGTAGAATGGTTAGCGACACAATTAAGCGAGCACGGCATTACTTTATCTGAGCATCAAAAGCAACAATTTGAAAAGTATTATGAAATGCTTGTAGAATGGAATGAGAAAATTAATTTAACAAGTATTACTGAAAAACATGAAGTGTATTTGAAACATTTTTATGATTCCATCACGCCGAGCTTTTATCATGATTTCAATCAACCCCTTAACTTATGTGACGTGGGTGCGGGCGCAGGGTTTCCAAGTATTCCATTAAAAATTATCTTTCCAGAAATTCATGTGACAATTGTTGATGCATTGAACAAACGTATTCAGTTTTTAAATCAATTGGCAGAAGCGTTAGAATTGGAAGGTGTCCGATTTGTGCATGATCGTGCAGAAACATTTGCGAAGAATGAAGACTACCGGGCGTCTTTCGATGTTGTCACAGCAAGGGCTGTCGCACGTATGACAGTGTTGAGCGAACTCTGTATTCCTTTAGTGAAAAAGCATGGTGTCTTTCTTGCATTGAAATCTTCAAAAGGGCAAGAAGAGTTGGAAGAAGCACGTTTTGCAGTGGGTGTCTTAGGTGGCCGCATTGCGCAAGTCGATACTTTCGATTTACCTGAAGATGCGGGTGAACGTCAAATTGTGACAATAGAAAAACGGAGCCAAACACCTAAAAAGTACCCGCGTAAACCGGGAACGCCAAACAAATCACCACTTGTTGAATAAGCATGGATTATGGAAATTAAAGGGAGAGAATAAACATGAAGAAACCCTTTTCTAAGTTATTTGGTTTAAAAAATAAAGATGACCTTTTAACCGTGACAGATGAAGATAAAAAGGGCGTTCAATCGATCAATATTGAGAAAATCGTGCCGAATCGATACCAACCGCGTCAAAAGTTTGATACTGCACGTATTGAAGAACTTGCTGAGTCGATTCGTGCGCACGGTTTACTCCAGCCGATTGTGGTACGCCCCATCGAAGAAAATATGTATGAAATTATTGCCGGTGAACGCCGTTTTCGTGCATTACAAATGAATCATATGACAGAAGCGGAAGTCCTTGTACGTCATTTAGATGATGAGGAAACAGCTGTTGTTGCACTGATTGAAAATATTCAACGTGAAAATTTATCGGCAGTAGAAGAAGCGGAAGCCTACAAAAAATTATTAGCATTTGAAGGTATTACACAAGCTGAACTGGCTAAAAGCGTTGGGAAGAGCCAAAGCTTTATTGCGAATAAATTGCGCTTGTTGAAGTTAACGCCTGTCGTATTGGAAGCGGTCCGTGAACATCAAATAACTGAGCGTCATGCCCGTGCACTTGTCGGTCAGACGCCTGAATTTCAGGAAGAGATGCTCGGTGTGATTTTGAAAGAGCAATTGAATGTGAAACAAACCGAAGAGCGTTTGAAAGCAACAGTCGTTAAAGACGATGTTGTGGAAGAGAAAGTCGTAGCGCGACCACCGGAGTTTGCGCAAGATGTCTCTGAAGCGCGTGATATGATTGCGGATAGTTTGATGGAAATCCGTGCGAATGGCATTCGTTATGAGCAAAAGGAAAAAGAGCATGAGGATTATGTGGAGATTCAGATCCGATTGTATCGTAAGTGATGCTTAGATTGCTTGCACTTTTTTCCCTTTTCCAGATCAGGATTTGTCTCAATTAGCCAACGCTTAATTGAACTGTTACATTGTTGTGGCGTTGGTAACTATAATGGATGGAATAGACGTATGTTGAGGGGAGTCTCGCGTACGTCTATTTTTATTTTTCTGAGTATGAAAATGGTCTTGTTTAAAGGTTTCTACTTTTCAAGCTGTATGAATATATCAGTCTCAGGAGCTATGTGTTATACCGCCAACTCGGATATAGTGGTATTATCTTGTTTGACTAAAGGAGATACAACGATGACGCGCAAAAAAGTCACACTGATTGCGATAGCGGTATTATTGGCGACTATGGTGATCTATATTTCAATGAGTTTAATCAATTTGAATCAAAAAGAAGCTTATTATGGTCAAGTGAGTCATAAAAATGACAGTATCGCTTTGTATTCTGAAAATGATAAGCATATCGCATATTTAAAGAAAGACTTAGAACAAATGAAAGCAGGCGACTGGGTGAAAGTGACGATGTCTGATCAAAAAGGTGTCATTTTGAATGTTGAACCTATAGCTGTAAATGAGGTTCCGAAAAAAATATTAGCGATGATTGAAAATTAATAAAATAGCGATGCGTACCATCAAGTGCTCAACTTATACTTGGTCGTACGCATTTTTATTTCACATCAACGACTCACCTTTGCAGATGTAAACTTTTTAGGATGGCTGATTGGAAGTATCTTATTTGGTGTGATGGCCTACTTTTTAGCTAAAAGTAAAATGACTATAGAGCAATAGACCATTCAAAAACAACATCAAAAAAAGAGCCTAGGCCATAGCACCTAAGCTCTTTTTCATACTTATAATGTTTCTTTCGCTACTAATACTGTAGCTTGGTTTAATTCGTGACTGTTAACCCAGTACTCAGTAACTTCAGCACCGCGGTCTTTGAAGATAGCGCGGACATATTCACTTGCTTCAACAGGTACGATTGGGTCGTTTTTACCCATTGAAAGGTATACAGATTTACCTGATAAGTCAAGATCTTCTGGTACATCTAATGGGTAAAGTGGTGCGAATAATAAGCCTTTTTTGTATGGCATGTTTTCGTTTAACATGAGGCTAATCGCAATGTTTGAGCCGTTTGAGAAGCCCACTAATACCACTTTATCTAAGTCAAAATTGTATTGGTCAGCTGCACTTTCAAGGAATTCGTGCAATTCAGTTGTTCTAAATTTCAAGTCTTCAACGTCATATTGGCCTTCACCGTGACGTTTGAAGAAGCGGTTCATACCGTTTTCTGATACGTTACCACGGACACCTAAAACGTTGTAAGTGGGGTCTAAAATTTCTGCCAATGGTATTAAGTCGTTTTCATCTCCACCTGTACCGTGTAAGAATACGAATGTTGGTTTTGATGGTTCACCTTGTTTAAAAATGTGTTTCATAACGTTTCACCTCTTTTATGATTATCTCGGTCTTTCGATTGTAAATGTTTCGCCTAAACGTGCATAGTCATCACCAGCAAGTCGGCTTACGGGCTTAATGTTTTCTACGTCTACATACCCTTTTTCGAGATCAAATAAATCCTCATCTATATAAACTTTTTGAATTTCAAGTAATAACAAATCATTTGTGTTTTCATTACGATCATTTTTAATTTCAACGTGTTCATAGAGTTTGACTTCAAATCGGATACTGCTCTCATTCAAACTCGGAACGTTGACCATTTCTGAATCTGTCGTTGTAAATGTTGTATGATCCAATTCACTTTCATCAGGAGGTAGCAGAGCAGCCGTTTGATTTGCATTCACAACGTTATCTTCAGTGACGACATGCACGACTGCTTCTTTCGTCGTTAAGATATTGCGCGCAGTATCTTTCATCTCGCCCTCTTTACGATTGACTGCTACCGATAATAGTGCCGGTTCTGAAGCGACAATATTGAAAAAGCTGAACGGTGCAATGTTGAGAAGACCTTCCTCAGACTGACTTGTAATCAATGCGATAGGTCGAGGTACAACAGAACCGATTAAAAATTTATACATTTGTTGCTTGGATAATTCAGATGCGTAAAAAGCGTACATGGTAGCCCTCCATTCTCATATCACTGCTTCACACGAATGATGATCTTATTTTGTGCTACGTGTTGTGTCGAATGGGCGTACTTCAGATTCGATGTACTCTCTTTGATCTTCTAAGAATGGTGGTAATGATAATGATTCACCTAAAGTTTCATATGGTTCGTCACCCATGAATCCCGGACCATCAGTTGAAAGTTCGATTAAGATGTGACCAACGCGAGTGTAAAGTGCTTTGAAGTAGAAACGATCTACAATACCAGAGCTTCTTACACCTAATTCATTGTATCTTTCAAACCATTCTTCAATTGCTTCGTCATTTTCTACACGGAATGAAACGTGATGCACTTGACCATAACCTGGACGGCTTTCTTTTGTTTCATCTTTACGTAAGATCACTTGACCGCCGTTACCACCTTTACCAACTTCTAAAAGTGTTACGTCTGCTTCTTCTTTAACTGGTTTCATACCATAAAGTTCCATTAAGGCTTGTTTGAACTCATCGTAGTAGCTGACTGTAATTTCGATTGGACCTAAACCGTAAATGGCTTTGTCTTCAGGTACAGGACCATTTTTCCATGCAACACCTGGTTCAACACCTGAGTTATTTTCATCTGAGAAGAGTTGGTATCTTTGACCGTCTTCTTCTTCAAAACGTAAAACTTTAGTACCGAATACTGTGTCGATATCGTCGTGTTTGACGCCAAACTCTTCGAAACGTGCTTTGTAGTATTCTAATGCAGCATCGTTTGGTACACGGAAACCAGTACGGCTAATTGAGTTTGTACCTGGAGCACCTTTAGGGTTATTTGGGAAATCAAAGAATGTCATATCTGTACCAGCGTTACCTTCATCATCAGCGAAGAAAGTGTGGTACGTATAAATGTCATCTTGGTTTACTGTTTTTTTAACAAGTCTCATACCGAGTACATCAGTAAAGAAGTGATAGTTACGTTCTGCGTTATCTGTCATTGCTGTTACGTGGTGGATACCTTTTAATGGATATTGTTTCATTTTTAAAAACTCCCTTTTTTTAATAAATAATTTCTCTCTAATTCGAACTAATTACTGTGTCAAATAAAAGCACACGTCGTCAATGCGTTATTGCTGTTGTGTACTTAATGTTTTTAACACTTGTTGTAATGTGTTCAATTCTTCATCTGTGAGTACTGAAAAAACCTTTTCAATGGCTTGTGCATGTTCTGGGAAAACCTTTTCCATGAGCTGCTGGCCTTTGTCAGTCAGAGCTGCATAACTTACACGTCGATCTTTTTCACATTGTCGGCGTTTTAAATATCCTTTTTGTTCTAAAGAGTTAACGACATAAGTTGTACTGCTACTGGCAATCAAAATGCGTTCTTGAATCCGTTGAATGCTTTGTTCGCCCTTATTGTACAAAAGTTCAAGTACCGCGAACGCTGTGACACTGAGTCCATACGATTTGACATCATTGCGAATCACTTTATCCATCATATCATTCGTTCGTTTGATGCCAATCAAAGTTTTGAGTGCCATTTCTGTTCTTGTCAAATGCCAACACCTCCTTTTATTTCGAATTCGAGATAATTATAACGTGGATAGAAAACTTTGTAAAGCATTAAGTTTAATTTTTATACCATGTAGGTCAAATCCTTTGATAAGCGGTGTGAAATAGCTATAATAAGCTTGTACGATAATGATACGAGGAGGCGTAAAAAATTATGGCAGAAATTAAAAAGGGCAATAACAAGTACTATGTAGGAGAATCTGAAAGCAATCCTGAGGCAATCATGACTTACGTACCAGGAAACACTCAAATTATCATCGACCATACAATTGTTGGTGACGCATTAAGAGGGCAAGGTGTAGGAAAACAATTAGTAGAAGCGGCTGTTAAAGATGCGCGTGAAAATAACTTCAAAATTTTCGCGACATGTCCATTTGCGAAAAGCGTATTAGAAAAAACAACAGAATATCATGACGTATACGGTGGCTAATCCCGTATCGAACAAATGAGCATGAAAAAAGAGGCTGAGGATGATTGATAATCGTCCCAGCCTCTTCATATTTTAGAGAGAAATATAATAATGTCACCTTATGAAGTTATAAAAAATGATGTTTAACTTCCTTTAATGCGCATATGGCATTTTTTGAATTTGGTTCGCATCCATTTTTAATGGGACATGGAAGTGATGGCAATTTTCCCAAGATAAATGTGATTTAAAAATCTCGAAGCCTTGATTGAAAAATGTTGAAAGTGTATCAAGCGTTTCAGGCGTCATCGATTTCATTTCATAAATCAATTCGGTCAATTGTTGATCAAAATATGCATCTTCAATAAGCGGTTGATCGAATGTGAAGTCTTTATCAACGAAAGGATAAGGTAAAATGAAGAACGTTGGACCTTCGAAGCGGTCGTCGCCAAACCAGAAACCAAATTCGATAAAGTGTTCATCAAACGCTGCATACTCAATGACTTGGTTTGGTTCGAACATTTCATGGAATGAGTTGTAATGCACTAAACATGAAATGTCAAAAGTGCCCCAGAAAAGGCCAGGTTTCATTTTACGTGCGCGATACGGTGCAATGAAATATTGAAGTGCACGTGTCGTAAATGACATTAATTTTAACACTTCTGTACTAATTGCTTCATTGTAATGGCAGTGTTGCGTATCTTCAGAAAATACAGTCGTATCTGCGACTTCTTGTGGGCGTTCATTAATTGTGACTTCGATACCATGACGATGTAACGCGTCTTGAATTTGTTCATAGTAACTTTGAATTGTTACACCATTTTTTAGTGGGATTTCTTCTTCACCATTGCTTGTTTCAATTAAAATGATGTGCTTCACTAAATTGACACTCACGCTATATGAAGCGGATTGATAAAACAAAAGCCCTGTCGAGAAACCTGTCGTTGTAATATCTAATACCACGTGCGCCCATTGTGGTTCTTGGAAGGCACTGGCAAGTTTATGTTTACCTAAAATTTGTGCTATACGGTGAAGCGTCTCTTTTTCGTCTTTCCATTCTGCAAGTTTTAACATAATAAAAACCTCCAATTTCGATATCGTCGTCATTTCATATGACTGTGTGAAATATGAATCGTTCAATTTGTATGATTAAATTTTTAAACTACCTAAAAATAATGCATGTACAAGTCTATATCATTTTATAACAAGAGCTACCGTTAAGCTACTGAGACGTTGAGAATTAAGAGAACGGTCACAATTAATTGGGTGGATGATCTCGTTGTTGTTTGTGGCTCTGTAGTCAAATTTTGTATGAGCTATTTACTATAAGAAATCACTTAAGCACTAAATTTTGAAAAATAAAAATTGTGACAGTATTGTGAATTTTAAGTATATAAAGTAAAATAAAGAAAGCGCTTACATTAAGTGTATTTAAGGGATGTATTTCAAAATAAGGGGGATGCTGTATGATTACGTTTTTAGTGTCTATCGTGTTACTCGTTCTAGGTTACTTTACGTATGGCAAGTACATTGAGAAAATGTTCGGTCCACAATATGATCGTCCAACACCAGCGCATAATCAAAGGGATAATGTGGATTTTGTACCAATGAAAACTTCATCTAATGCATTAATTCAGTTATTGAATATTGCTGGGGTGGGTCCGATTTTTGGTCCTATTTTGGGTGCACTTTATGGTCCGGTGGCATTTTTATGGATTGTATTTGGGTGTATTTTTGCAGGGGCCGTTCATGATTATTTGACAGGGATGATCTCTATTCGAAATCGTGGTGCCCATTTACCGATATTAGCTGGGAAGTTTTTAGGACCAGCAATGAAGCATGTCGTGAATATTTTTACATTGCTTTTATTATTACTGACGGGAACTGTTTTTGTAACAAGCCCTGCATTATTGTTACATAACTTAATGCACGGACGAGTTGCATTAGGTATCATTATCTTTGTTATTTTCGTATATTACATTTTATCTACTGTATTACCGATTGATAAAATTATTGGACGTATTTATCCGGTTTTTGGAGCGTTGCTTGTATTGAGTGCGGTAGGGGTCGGTTTTCGTTTAATTCAAACCGGTGCGCCGATTCCAGAATTAACCTTTGAAAATATGCACCCTGCCCATGCGCCAATTTTCCCATTACTATTTTTTACGATTACTTGTGGCGCATTATCTGGTTTTCATGCGACACAATCACCTATTATTTCTCGCACAACGAATCAAGAGAAAAATGGACGTACAATTTTTTACGGTATGATGATTGCTGAAGGGATTATTGCGATGATTTGGGCAGCAGCAGCGATGAGTCTGTTTGGTAGTTACGGTGGCTTACAGGCTGTACTTGCAAAAGGTCAAGCGGCACTCGTTGTAAGTGAAGCGTCGACAATGTTACTCGGCTCAGTATTTGGAACAATTGCGGTGCTAGGTGTCATTGTATTACCAATTACGAGTGGTGACACGTCATTCCGTAGTGCACGGATGATTATTGCAGATTACATTAATTTAGACCAAAAAGCATTCAGTAAACGCTTTTTAGTCGCTATTCCACTATTTGTAATGAGCTTTGTACTGACACAAGTAGATTTCACAGTGTTATGGCGCTATTTCTCATGGGCAAACCAAACAACGGCAGCAGTCGCATTGTGGGTTGGTGCGATGTATTTAATGATTGCTAAGAAAAACTTCTGGGTGGCACTTATTCCTGCTACATTCATGACATGGAATTTGTTCACTTACATTTTAAGTCAGCCAATTGGATTCGGGTTGGACTTGAACTTAAGTTACGGATTAGCGGTATGTTGTACATGTGCTTGGGTGGGTTATTTCTTCTACCAATACCGCAAAATCACAGGAGTTCAGACGTTCCAGTTGGATTATCCGATTAAAACGTGAAGATAGGACGCTTGTCAAAATATTCATAATAAGTTTAAGAGGGCGTGCAGTCTTAAAAAATGGATTTTGAGTGATAAATATCTCAATAAATAATAAAATCCGAGGCTTTGTAATAATTAACACAAAAGTCTCGGATTTTTATTTTTATGTTTGGTAATTTTAACTGTGTACTTTTTAGTTTATAGTTTTTATATTTTATGTTTAACCTAGGTTTTAGAATATTTTTAAATGAAGTATTTCATCATTTTATATCGATAGTGATGATGACGATGAGAACATCTCTAAACAAATATCGAGTCAATAAAATGTTTTTCTAGCTCTTTTCTTGTCTTGATAAAATTAAGAAAATAGGTCGTCTACTGTTGTGTCAAATAATTTTGCCAACTTAAACGCCAATGCTAATGTGGGATCGTACTTATTGTTTTCTATTGCATTAATAGTTTGTCTTGATACTTTCAATTTGTTACTCAATGTTTCTTGAGAGAATCCTTTTTGTTTTCTATACTCTTTAATTTTATTTTTCATAATTTAACTCTTAGACGTATATTTTTTATTTGTAGTGAAGTAATTAAACACTACAATGACCAAAGCGACAAGCATAAAAAATATTTCCGGATATTGAGAAAACCAGGAATTTTCCATATGTGGTGACAAACCTATGACTCTAAGTAATAGTGTAAATAACATACAATAAATAATCCAAATAAAACTTTTAGCAAGTATTTCAATAAAAATTTTACTTTGTCTTTCGTCATATCTATCTTGTTTGCCCTTCATATCTAAAGTTTCTACAGGGAGATACTTTCTAGTTACAACCGTCCATAAGCAAGAAAAAACAAGAATAATAATAAAAGGAATTAATTTCATAATCACACCTCGTAAATGTAAAAAGTATTTGACATTTATAAGTGTAGAAATCTTTGGTAGAAATGTCAAATACTTTTTACAAAATAGCCTGTTTATTACTATTCGAGTAACGCGTCAGTATCGACTGTAAATTGGTTTCTTGATACATAAACGATGTACATGGCGAGTAGAGAACAGAGTGTTTCTGCTACGAGTAATGACCAAACGACACCTGTTAAGCCAAAGTAATTGTCTAATACGAATAACACTGGAATGATAATGAGTCCTTGTGCAAGTGCCATAATCGTAGAGCCACGTCCTTGTCCTGTCGCTTGCAGCATACCTGTTAATAAGAAACCCACACCATTTAACAGTAAGGATGTCATAGTGACTTTCAGCATAAATGTGGCCAACGTGACGATATGTGCATCTGTACTAAAGAGTTGTACGAGATGTGAGCCAAAGAAAATGACACCGACCATACTCACTGCGTAAATGACACCAATTGTTAGAATGACGCCTTTAATCGTTTCACGCATACGTCCTTTGTCTGACATAAAGTTATAAGCAATCAGTGGAACGACACCTTCCGCAAGCCCCATAATGATTAATTCGGGAAACTGTACGAGACGGAATGAAATCCCATAACTTGCGATCGCTTCATTGCCATATTTTGCTAAAAAGAGGTTGAGCACGAGACCCGTCACACCCATGAGCACGACCATTAAAAAGGCAGGGATACCAATTTTAAAGACATTGACTAAAATTTCTTTGTTCGGTAAAGCTTTACGAATGTTGAGTGAAATGGCGTCTTGCTTTGTTAAGAAATAGACGAGAAAGAAAATGGCAGCGACTAAGTTTGAAAGGGCAGTTCCTAGTGCAGCACCAACCACGTCTAAATCAAAACCGAAAATCAAAATCGGATCTAAAATGATGTTCAGTCCGACACTTAATAACATACCAACCATTGAAATGATAGGTTGACCGATTGCTCTTGCGAATTGTTCTAGTACGAAAAATAAAATAACGGCAGGTGTACTTAAACACATGATTTTTAAATAAGCGCTTGTAAAGGGTAATGTCTCACCACTTGCACCGAGTAGATGGGCAAGCTGATCTGTGAATGGCAGTGTGAGCGCTAAAACAATCAATCCTAAAATAATGCTTCCGTATATTGAAAAGCTACTGATAGCCTGACTTTTGTGTGCTTCTTTTGCGCCGAGTGACCGTGAAATAAAGGTACCGCCACCGACTCCGAATAAGTTGCCGAATGCCATAAATACGGCGAAGAGTGGCAATGTTAAAGAAATAGCTGAAATCATGTGGCTATTGTTTAAAAAGCCAATGAAATAAATGTTTAAAATCCCATAGATAATACTGAGTAGTGAACCAATCATCATCGGTAATGAAAAATGCATCAGTGCTTTAAAGATAGGGGCTTTCTCAAAGTAATAAAGTTGTTCGGTTTGCATGTGAATATCTCCTTTTAATTGATTAGTGGTCTAATTATTAGATGTCTAACTATTGGTTGAAAGATAAGAGGTTGGGACGTTGAATTTTCCCATCCTCTCTTTCATAGTTGGATGCGTAGTATTGACATAAAAATAAACAATCAAATTGATGTAACGCTGTAAAAATTTTATTAATTTGAAAATATGTCAGAGATGATTCTTTATCTTTGATGCGGGATTGCTGAAATGGATGAGACTCCTGAGGGATCAGCTGAGCCGGAAAATCCACCAACGCTTCAACAAATGTAGCTATAAATAAAAGCGTTGGTTAGTTGTAGGGTCAGCCCCTAGGAACGCGAATCCATAGTGGCAATCAATAAAGCATTGAAGACAAACGAAAAAACTACGTCTTATCAGTTGGATGTTGTATCTTGTCTTAAATTCGCTAACATACGATCGAAATAATGCTTGAGTTGTGTAGCTTCTTCAGGCGAAAAATCTTTCAACATGATTGTTTCGATTTCTCCAAAAATGTTGATAAAAGATTCGACGAGTGCCGTACCTTGATCGGTTAGACGCAAAATTTTACGTCTAGAGTCACTCGGATCCACTGAACGATAAACTAAATCCATTTTTTCTAAATTTTTGATAGTGGCACTTACGGTCGCACCTTTACGATTAAATGCGAGTGATATATCTTGTTGAGAAATACGGTCGTTTTGATGACGGTAAAGATAACCTAATGTATGACTTTGTTCTTGTGTGATTCCAAATTCATCAAGTTTACGGTCAGCATGACGCTTCATTTCATGTGCAAGCGTACGTATTAAATATTGATAAGGATAATCCATACCGCCACTCCTTTTAGTTAGATGTCTAACTAAATGTTAGCACGTTTTTTAAAAATGTCAACACTAATATTAGTTATTTTTATCTCAAGCTTGTGGTCACCATCACTTTATCTCAAAAGTAATGGTGGCCTATTTTGAAATGAGACGGGTCATAGGGCTAAAGGCTTAAATTGGGTGGATTATCGAGCTATTGCTTACTTTTCAACGCTGAAATATGGTAAAGTAGTGTATGAATCCACATCAATTCATGCACTTTTTTGAGAGCAATCCGCAATGATATGTTATTGTTGAATAATGTATGGTAATTTAAATAGTATTGTGATAATTCGTGGAATGACATGTAATGAACGCATCGGTCACTTGTGTCTTTATTGATAAGACATGAAAAAGGCATCCATTGATGTGATTTAGCGATATTCAAGGAGATGAAACATATGATAGTAGAAGAGATACAAGGCAACATCGCAAATTTATCTCAAGAGGAAAAAAACGTTCATATTGAAAAAGTGTACTTAGAAAACTCTGATTTAGTGAAACGTATTCAACGTGTTACGTCAGACCATGGTACAGAAATCGGTATTCGTTTAAGTCAGCCGATTGATTTACAATATGGAGACATTTTATATCGTGATGACAAAAATATGATTATTATTGATGTAAACTCGGAAGATATTATTGCGATTAAACCACGTACCATTAAAGAAATGGGAGATATCGCGCATCAACTTGGTAACCGTCACTTGCCAGCACAATTTACTGACGATAATGAAATGTTGGTACAGTATGATTACTTAGTAGAAGATTTGTTGAAAGGTCTCGGCATTCCTTATGAACGTGAAGATCGTAAAGTCAACCAAGCCTTTAAACATATAGGACATTCTCATGATTAATCAAGCGTATTTGAAGCTCTTTCAATTTTGTGATTCTCAAATTCCGACAGGTGCCTTTAGTCATTCTTTCGGATTAGAAACGTATATTCAGCGTGGGGATATTCATGATGGTGCTTCATTTCAAACATGGTTAGAAGTGTTTTTGAAAGAGCAGCTAACGTATACAGATGGTTTGGCAATGCGTCTCGTGTATGAAGCAATCGAATCGAATGATGCGGCGGCGATTGAGAAATTAGACCAGTTGTTGTTTGTGCAAAATATTCCGCGAGAAACGAGAAATGGGACGAAACAGATGGGCAAACGTATGATTCAGCTTGCGCGTACGATTTACCATAAAGACAAATGGTTAGATTGGTATGGTGAAAAGGCTGCAGCATATGAGTTGCATACACATCCGGCAGTGGTGTTTACATTGTTGGGCCATCATTTAGATATTGAAATTGAAAAAATTATAGATTATTACTACTACCAAAATGTTTCAAGCTTAACGCAAAATGCTGTGCGTGCGATACCACTAGGGCAAACGGAAGGACAAAAAATCGTTGCTAACATGATTCCATTGATTACAACAACACGTGAGGGCGTGATGCAATTGGATGAAGCAGATTTTGGTTTGACTGCACCGGGTATCGAGATGAATCAGTTGGAACATGAAAATGTAGATGTACGTATATTTATTTCGTAGGAGGAACGAAACATGAAACCGATTAAAATTGGTGTAGGTGGACCTGTTGGCGCAGGGAAAACACAATTGATTGAAAAACTTGTAAAGCGTCTATCTGAGGAAAAAAGTATTGGCGTTATTACGAATGATATTTATACAAAAGAAGACCAAAAAATATTAGTGAACTCTGGGGTATTACCAGAAGATCGTATTATCGGTGTTGAAACAGGGGGTTGTCCACATACAGCGATTCGTGAAGATGCTTCCATGAACTTCGCGGCGATTGATGAACTGATGGAACGCCATTCAGATATTGAGCTTATTTTTATTGAGTCAGGTGGTGACAACTTAGCAGCGACATTCAGTCCGGAATTGGTGGATTTTTCAATTTATATTATTGATGTGGCGCAAGGTGAAAAAATTCCGCGTAAAGGTGGTCAAGGTATGATTAAATCTGACTACTTTGTGATCAATAAAACAGATTTAGCACCATATGTAGGAGCTTCATTAGAACGCATGGCTGAAGATACAGAGAAATTCCGTAAAAATCGTCCGTTCACATTTACAAATTTAAAAACAGATGATGGCTTAGATGATGTGCTAAATTGGATTAAAAAGGACGTCTTTTTTGAAGGGTTAGCGTAATGGCAATTTCTAAATGGACAGGTGAGTTAGATTTAACATTTAAACATGATGGTAGTCGTACTGTAAATGGAAAAACGTATTTCCAAGGTGGGCTTAAAGTTATTCGTCCCACTTATTTAAATGGGAGTCCGCATCCGACGATGTTTTTGATTAACTTAGGCGGGGGCTTCGTTGATGGTGACCGCTATCGTATGGCTATCCACTTTGAGCCACGTACGCATGCCATTCTAACGACTCAAGGTGCGACGATTGTCTTTAAATCGTTGGAAGATAAAGTCGAACAATACCAAACCTTTCAACTGGATGACGAATCGTTTATGGAATTTATCAGTGATCCGATTATTGGTTATTCACAAGCGAAATTTTATCAAGCCAACGAATTCCATTTAAGTCCGTCTGCTTCCATGTTTTATACTGATATTTTAACGCCAGGTTATGATAAAGAAGGGCGTCAATTTAATTATCATTATTTACATCTCAAAAACGAAATTTATGTAGATGAGCAACTGATCGTATTTGACAATTTGAAGTTAGATACACAAAAAAATGAAGTGACACATATGGGGTATATGGAAGGATTCACACATATGGCATCGTGCTTTTATATTAGTCCGGGTGTGAATCAAAAAGTCGTTGAAGCGGTACAAGAAGTGGTGACACCTTATATTGATGAAGATTGTCGTGTCGGTGTGACATTGCTACCGACACATGGGTTAACATTTCGTATTTTGGCGTATTCCACAGATGTCATTCAACGTGTCATTCATGCTGTACATCAATTTGTGATGGAAACGTATCATGAAGAAGACGCACAATTTTTAAGAAAATATTAAAGTAACGGAATCAACAATAATAAAGCTTCTTTTCCTCAATTCAAGCGGAAGAGAAGCTTTTTTGTGTGGGAAGTCTTGGGGGAAGTCTTAAAACAACTATATTTGTCTTCTTTGACATGAATGATGACTTTTTACGATTGCCTCTATGGATTCGCGTTCCCAGGGGACTTGCCTCAACTAAATTTGGCTTTTTTAAATTGTACATTTGATGGAAGCCAAATTGGATTTTCGGCTGCGTCTAATCCCTCGGGAGTCTCATCCACTTTGGCAATCTTGTATTTAAACTGTGAATCAATGAAGACAAGTTTTTGTAATTAAGCAAATCCAAACATCATATGACAAATTAAGCTGAATTGTTGGCTTATTTTAAAACTACTTATACACATAAAAAATAGGAAAGGGCTGAGAAACAAGTGTCTCAACGTCTGTCCTATTTTTTATTGAAGATAATTGTGTTCTCAATGGCGAGTATAATCGAAAGACTGTGTTTGCATCATTTTAGTTTTGAAAGCGTGTCTTATTATTAATTCGTTTCTACGGCTTCTTGACGTAATTTGCGTGCGCTATTAACCAATACTGTCAATGCGGCTTTCACTTCATCTTCTTTACGTGTTTTAAGACCACAGTCTGGATTAACCCAGAATAACGAACGATCAATTTGTTGTAAACCACGTTCAATCGCTGTCGTAATTTCATCTTCTGTCGGGATACGTGGGCTATGAATGTCATAAACGCCTAAACCGATACCTAAATCATAATCGATATCTTCAAAGTCTTTAATGAGGTCGCCATGGCTACGAGACGTTTCGATTGAAATGACGTCTGCATCTAAGTCGTGAATCGCATGGATAATTTGTCCGAATTGCGAATAACACATATGCGTATGAATTTGCGTTTCATCCGTGACAGAAGATGTCGCCAGTTTGAAGCTATGCACAGCTTTTGCCAAGTAGTCTTCGTGATATTCTTTACGTAATGGTAAGCCTTCACGTAATGCTGGTTCGTCGACTTGAATCACTTGGATGCCTGCTTTTTCTAATGCTAATACTTCTTCGTTAATCGCAAGCGCAATTTGATCTTGTACCGTTGAGCGAGGAATATCCACGCGTTCGAATGACCAGTTTAAAATCGTTACAGGGCCTGTCAGCATGCCTTTCACAGGCTTGTCTGTTAAGCTTTGCGCATATACGGTTTCATCAATCGTTAATGGGGCCGTCCATTTCACATCGCCGTAAATGATCGGTGGTTTTACAGCACGTGAGCCGTATGATTGGACCCAACCAAATTTTGTCACGAGGAAGCCGTCTAATTTTTCACCAAAGAACTCAACCATGTCATTACGTTCAAACTCACCGTGTACGAGGACGTCTAAACCGATGTCTTCTTGAATTTCAATCCAGCGTTTAATTTCATCTTGCACGAATTGACGATACGCTTCATCAGAAATGCGTTTATTTTTCCAATCTGCACGTTGTTTACGTACTTCTGGTGATTGTGGGAATGAACCAATTGTTGTTGTCGGTAAATCTGGTAAGTTTAAGCGTTGTTGTTGCACGACTTTACGCTCAGAGAATGCTGAAGCGCGTTCGGCACGTACACTTTCAAAGTCATATTCAAGATTTTTGAACGCTTGATTTTGGAAACGTGTATATTGTGCATGCAAGCGATCATAAGCTTCAGTGTCGTTGTCATTTACGGCACGTTTTAATGCATCTAATGTTTCTAATTTTTCTGTCGCAAAGCTTAAGCCGTCACGGATGTCATCTTCCAACGTTTCATCTTCTAATGACACAGGGACGTGTAATAATGATGACGATGGATTGATATATAAGTCGTCAGAATATTGGGATAATTTTTCGATTAAAGCTTTCTTCGCTTCAACATCAGCCGCCCATACGTTGCGACCGTCGATGATACCCGCAAATAATGTTTTTGAACGGTCAAAGTCGCCATTTTCGATTTGTTGCAAGTTGTAGCCGTGATCATGTACAAAGTCTAAGCCGAGCCCTTTGACTGGTAACGCGCTTAAAAACTTCACATTTGCACGCTCGAAATACGTTTGAATCACTAACGCTTTTGCGACGTCTGCTTCAGCAAATGCCTCGTAAGCTTCACGTGTAATGGCTTCTAATTCTGCTGCTTGATCTGTCACTAAAATCGGTTCGTCAATTTGAATGAGTTCCGCACCTGCTTGGATGAGTGATTGCAGAACTTCTACATATAATGGCAATAGCGTGCGTACTTTGTCTTCAAACGATTGGTCGCCGCCTTTAGAAAGCGCAACGAATGTAATTGGTCCGACAATGACAGGGTGTGCGTTCACATTAAGTGCTTTCGCTTCGTTAAAACGTTCCAATAAGCGGTTGTGATTCACGCGAGGTGTCACATTGTCCCATTCAGGTACGATATAGTGATAATTTGTGTTAAACCATTTTACGAGTGCACTTGCGACGTGGGATTTGTTACCGCGTGCGATGTCGAAAAGAAGGTCGTCATCTACATCACGATCTTGAAAACGTGTTGGAATAATGTTGAACAATAACGATGTATCCAAAATATGGTCATATAATGAAAAGTCGCCTACAGGTACACTGTCTAAATTGTGATTTTGTTGTAGCACTAAGTTAGAACGGTGTAATTGTTGTAACGTATTGTCGAGTTCATCTTTTGTGATTTTGTTGTTCCAGTAGCTCTCAATGGCTTTTTTCCATTCACGTTTGTGTCCAAGTCTTGGGAATCCTAAGTTTGTCGTTTTAATTGTCATAAAATCGCCTCCTGATGGGATGTTGTAATAGATTTCGAATAGGTTGCAAGTTCTAATGAATAATCAATACGCTCAAACGGTGTAATTAAATACAAGCCGTTGAAATACGTATGTACCGTGTCGATAAGTGATTTACAAAGGGACAGGCTCAGTTCATAGGTAGCTTGTCTGTCATCGGCTACGGCTTCAAATTGTGCGAGTACGTCGTCTGACATTTTGATGCCAGGGACTTCATGATGTAAAAACAAAGCATTTTTATAACTTGTAATCGGCATAATTCCAATAAAGATAGGGACGTCAAGATGCTTTGTCGCTTCATAAATCTCGACAATTTTTTCTTTCGTAAAGACAGGTTGGGTAATGAAGTAATGCATACCGCTCTTGATTTTCGTTTCCATTTTACGGACTGCTGCTTTGATATTACTCACATGAGGATCAAAACCGCCCGCAATATTGAACTGTGTCGCGACTTTTAATGTATCGCCGTCTGTGTTCACGCCTTTGTTAAATCTGAGTGCGAGTTCTGTTAATCCTTTTGAATTCACGTCATACACATTCGTTGCCCCAGGGAGATGACCGACTTTCGAAGGGTCTCCGGTAATCGCTAAAATTTCATTCACGCCAATTAAAGAGAGGCCGAGTAAATGAGATTGAAGCCCGATTAAGTTGCGATCTCGACACGTAATGTGGACGAGTGGTTCGATATCAAATTGTTGTTTAATGAGACTCGCTGCGGCAATGTTGGACACGCGAACGGTTGCTAAAGAGTTGTCGGCTAACGTAACGGCGTCGATTTGTGCGTCATCTAAAGCTTTGACGTTTTGAAAAAATTTCGTCGTATCGAGATGTTTCGGTGTATCGAGTTCGACGATGATGGTTGGTCGTTCTCGCACACGCGCTGCTAAATTTTGACGGGTTTCTTTCGGTGCTTCAGACGTTTGTTTTTGATGAATCGGAATGACCTTTTTCTCTTTAATCGGCTTTAAATCTTGTACCGCTGCTTTAATTTTGCGAATATGTTCGGGCGTCGTACCGCAACAGCCGCCGATGAGTCGCACACCTTCTTGAATGAGTTGTTCGGCGGTCTCACCGAAGTATTGTGCGTTATCGCTATATTTGAACGTTTGTTGATCGATATCGAGTAAGCTCGCATTCGGATAGCACGATAAGTAAGCGTTGTTCGGCAATTCGATATGACCAAAAGTCTGTTTCATATGATGTGGGCCATGGTGACAATTTAAACCGACAATATCTGCCCCGGCTTCGACCAATTGTTGCAATGCGCTATTAATTTCTTTACCGTTCATTAAATAATGTGTGTTGGAAGCGGTCAGTTGTGCAATAATCGGAATGTCGTATTTTTGACGTGTCTGTCGAATCGCATTGAGCAATTCTTCTTCATCGTAATACGTTTCGAATAACAGACCGTCGACGCCTTCAGCAACGAGTGTATCGACTTGAATATCAGTATGGTATTGGATAGCTGACAATGACAGTTCACCTTGTTTAACGCTTCTAAAGCCACCGACCGTCCCTAAAATCAATGTATTGGGGCCGGCTGCACGTTTTGCGATGGCAACAGCAGCTTGATGTATCGCTTTGACTTGATGTTCTAAGCCGAATTGTTGTAGCTTTTCAAAGTTGGCGCCGTACGTATTCGTTTGAATGACATCTGCGCCCGCTTGAATGTATGAGCGATGAATGCTTTCGACTTTGTCAGGGTGCGTCAGATTGTAAGCTTCAGGACAAGTGTCTAAGCCTTCTGAATAAAGAATCGTCCCCATTGCACCATCAGCGACGAGAATATTGTTTTTCAGTGCGTTCAGTAGTCGACTCATAGGATCCCTCCTTTAATGCTTGATCAAGGTCGGCGATTAATTCGTCAGCATCTTCCAATCCAACGCTCAATCGAAATAGGCCAAATGTAATGCCACGCGCTTCTCGAATATCTTGAGGGATTGCGGCATGTGACATCGTGTACGGGTGCGAGAGAATCGTCTCCACACCGCCTAAACTTACTGAGACGAGTGGTAAAGTAAGCTGATCGACAAATTGTTGTGCATAAGTTTCATCTTTTAAGCGAAAACCGATCACAGCCCCGCCATGTTGCGCTTGTTTCAGATGCACAATGTTTTTTCCCGGGTAATACACTTGAGCAATCGCCGGATGTTGTTCTAAAAAGTTGTAAATGCGTTGCGCACTTGCGACAGATTGTTGGAAACGGACGACAAATGTTTTCAAATGTTGCGTTAACGTCCAACTGTCATAAACGGATAAAGCGGTTCCTGTGCCGTTTTGAATTAAATAAAGGGCATCAGCGAGTGTGTCATCGTTCGTAATGACAGCGCCAGCAATGAGGTCGCTATGGCCGCCTAAAAACTTTGTCGCGCTATGAATGACGATATCCGCACCGAGCGCCAGTGGATTTTGACCGAGTGGCGTCATAAACGTGTTATCGACCGCAAGCAAAATGTTGTGCGCTTGTGCAATATGTGCGACTTTACGAATATCTGTAATCTTGAACAGTGGATTCGACGGTGTTTCAACATAAATGAGTCGTGTGTTCGGTCGAATGGCTGCGCGAATTTCTGCTACATTTTCGGCATTAACCGTTGAAAATGTGAGACCAAAGCGTGACAGTATTTGCCCCGTAAGTCGAAACGTCCCACCATACACGTCGTCAGGCAAAATGACGTGGTCTCCAGCTTTTAATGTTAAAAACACAGCTGTAATTGCAGCGATACCGGAGTTGAATGCAAATGCGTGTTGTCCGCCTTCAAGTTGTGCGAGTTTCGTTTCGAGCAATTCTCGGTTTGGATTCCCACTTCGCGCGTAATCATACGGAACAGATTCGCCTAATCGTTGTTGGTGATACGTCGATGCATAATATAGCGGTTGATTCGCGCAATGATATGTGACACCACGGTTGACATCATGAATCAGTTCGGTTTGTTTAGAACGTGTCATCAGTGCTCACCTCTTTTGCTTTTTCGAGTGCTTGAATGAAATCTTGTTCGATATCTTCATATGCTTCAATCCCAATCGATAGTCGAATTAAATGTTGATCAATACCGCGGCGATCCTTTTCTTCATCAGGCATGTCGATATGCGTTTGCGTATAAGGGAAAGTAACGAATGTTTCGGTTCCACCTAAACTTTCGGCAAAGCGTAAAACTTTCAACTGACGCAACAATTGGTCGATACTGTATTCAGGCTTTAAGCGTAAACTTAACATGCCTGTGCGCCCGCAATAGAGTACGTCTTGAATACCTGTCAAATTTTCGCAAGCCGATGCAAACCGTCGTGCATTTTCTTGTGAACGTTCGACCCGTAAATGCAATGTTTTCAAGCCACGCAACAATAAATAACTGTCAATCGGTGAAAGTGTGGCACCAATCATGTTGTGAAATTGGCCTAACTTTTCTGCAAGAGCTTCATCTTTGACCGTCACGACACCAGCGAGCACATCATTGTGGCCACCGATATATTTCGTTGCTGAATGTAAAACGATATCTGCGCCGTCTAGAAGTGGCGTGGACAAATAAGGTGTGAGAAAAGTATTGTCGATAATCGTTAACAACTTGTGTTGTGCTGCTAACGTATAATATGGCGCTAACTCAATCTCGATCATTAATGGATTTGAAATCGGCTCAATGAACAATGCTTTTGTTTGAGGTGTTATGGCAGCCTTCACAGCATCAGGATTTTCAAAATCAATGTAATGAAAACGAATGCCGTATTGCGCTTCATAAAATTCAAACAAGCGAAATGTCCCGCCATACAAATCAAAAGAAACGAGTATTTCATCGCCCGGCTTGAAGAGGTTACAGACCAATTGGATACTTGCCATGCCACTCGCTGTCGCAAATGATGCAACACCGCCTTCGAGTCGTGCAAACGCATCTTCAAAAACTTGTCGTGTCGGGTTTTTCGTGCGTGTGTAATCAAAGCCTGTTGAAAGCCCGAGCCCTTCATGTTGGTATGCTGTAGAGAGATAAATCGGATTTGCGATAGCGCCCGTGTCGTCTTGAGTCAGTGCAATTTGTGCCAGTGTGGTTTCTTTCATCAGTTCTACCTCCTCTTCAAAAATAAAAAAGCTTCCGTCCTTTAGATCCAATAAAAATTAGATATAAAGGACGAAAGCTTTCGTGGTACCACCTTTGTTCGCAACTTGATCGCTCAAGCCACCTCTTCCAGTACGCGAAATTGTGTGCGGTGTAGAGGGTATGATAGACATCGAATGTGTGAGGGATATCTTTGGAATACACTACACGCATCACAAAATGTGAATACTGTATCGCTATAACGGGCGAACCCGGTGATACCTCATATTGGCATCAACACTCCAAGGCCATTTTCAAACGCGCTTTCAATACCTTCTCTCAGCGAACGAAGGCTCTCTGTAAAAGCAGGGGACGTTTTACTTTCCTTTTTACAGTGTTTAAATATATTGTCTTGTGCTTTGATAAAAAACACTTTACATGAAGCCAAAAAGTTTGTCAACATATTTTCTGAAAATTTAGAAGAGAGGGAAATTTGGCGCGACTTAAAATCATAGAGAAAAGCTTGTTTATCAATGATGCAAACAGTAAAATGGAATGGTAAAAAATTTGAAAAGGTTGGTGAGAGGGATGACTCAAAAATGGCAAAGTCAACAAGATGATTCAGAACAAGTTCAACACTTGGCATTGAAAGATATCAGACCGAATCCGTACCAACCTCGAAAAACATTTGACGGTGAAAAGTTAACGGAACTTGCACAATCGATTGCACAACATGGGGTATTACAGCCGATTATCGTGACAGAAACGATTCATGGGTATTACATTGTCGCGGGTGAGCGCCGTTATCGAGCAAGTCTTGAGGCAGGCTTAACGCACATTCCAGCTATCGTGAAAACTTTTTCAGATGGTGAGATGCGAGAGCTAGCGATCATTGAAAACTTGCAACGTGAAGACTTGAATGCATTAGAAGAAGCAGAAAGTTATCAGCAATTGATGCAACACTTGAATCTGACACAACAAGAAGTCGCTGCACGATTAGGCAAGTCGAGACCGTATATAGCGAATATGTTGAGACTGCTCAAGTTACCTGTTAAGATTAGAACTTTAATACGAGAAGGCGAACTTTCAGGCGGACATGGACGGACACTCCTCGCATTCAAAGAGCCAGAAACCATGATTAAATATGCACGTTTAGCCATCCGGGAGTCTTGGAGTGTGCGATATTTGGAACAACAAGTCGCTGAGTATACAGGCAGTGGACAACAAACGGCATCACGCCAACAGCACACGACGCATAAGCCCGCACTGATTCGCCAACATGAGCAACAATTAAAAGAGCAATATGGCACAAGTGTCGAAATTACAACAAAGAAAAACGTAGGCGAGATCACTTTTACATTCCATTCTGAAAGTGACTATCGTCGACTGATTCAATTGCTTAAAAAGATGTAAAAATTTCAAAAACGTGCGCATCAACATACATCATTTAAGATCATGCATAGTGAAGGGAGTTACTTATGAATCAATTAGAAGCGATATTAAAAAGTATGGTGCAACCGTTACTAGATCCAGAAACGTATTCCAACCTTTTGACGAAACTCATTATTGTATTGATATATGTCATCGTCGCTTTTATCGTTGTACGTATTTTAAACAAAGTCATCGCACAATTTTTTAAAGTCAACAATCGTTCAGGGAAAACCAATCGTGCAAAAAGGTCGAAAACACTCATTACACTCGTTCAAAATGTGGTCGGTTACATTGTATGGTTTATTACACTGACGACCGTGCTTAGCAAATTTGGCATTAGTGTTGAAAGTATTTTAGCAGGGGCCGGTGTGGTCGGTTTAGCAATTGGTTTTGGTGCGCAAACACTTGTAAAAGACGTCATTACAGGATTTTTTATTATATTTGAAAACCAGTTCGACGTCGGGGACTATGTGAGTATTAAAAACAACAGTGCACCGATTGCTGAAGGCACAGTCAAATCCATTGGTCTCCGTTCGACACGCATTTTATCATATACAGGAGAGCTCTCCATTATTCCAAACGGGACGATGAGTGAGGTCACCAACTTCTCAGTGACGAATGGTGTAGCTATTATTGATATTCCGGTGTCGATTCATGAGAAAATTGACGACGTAGAGAAGAAAATGAACCTCTTCTTAAAATCAATTCCTAAAAAGTATGATATTTTTATCGAACCCCCTGAAGTGTTAGGTGTCGATAATTTCAACAGTTATGAAGTGAAAATTCGTGTGGCAGGTGAAACGTTACCAGGCGAAAGCTTTGGTGGCTCACGTATTTTGCGCCGCGAGTTAAAAGAATTTCTACAATCTGAAGGTATTGAAGCACCAATGCCGACACTTGTCCAGTTATATCAAGATCAACAAAACAAGGAAGCATAGAGGTGAAATTGAGTGGCTTCAAATTACGAATTAAATGATATAGTAGAGATGAAGAAGCAACACGCATGTGGAACGAATCGCTTTAAAATCATTCGTATGGGCGCGGATATTCGTATTAAATGTGAAAATTGTCAGCGCAGTATTATGTTACCACGTCAAACTTTCAACAAAAAAATAAAAAAAGTACTCGAAAAAGCGAGTTCAAATGAGAAGGAGAATGAAACATGGCTTTAACAGCTGGTATTGTCGGCTTACCTAACGTTGGAAAATCAACTTTATTTAACGCAATTACAAAAGCAGGTGCACTTGCTGCAAACTATCCTTTCGCAACGATTGATCCTAATGTCGGCATCGTTGAGGTACCGGATACACGTTTAACGCAATTAGAAGCAATCGTCAATCCGAAAAGAACAGTACCGACAACGTTTGAATTTACAGATATTGCAGGTATCGTTAAGGGAGCTTCAAAAGGGGAAGGTCTCGGAAACAAATTTTTATCACACATTCGTGAAGTGGATGCGATTTGTCAGGTTGTACGTGCATTTGACGATGAAAATGTCACACACGTTGCAGGACGCGTGAACCCGATTGAAGATATTGAAGTCATCAACATGGAATTAGTATTAGCGGACTTAGAATCTGTTGAAAAGCGATTACCTCGTATTGAAAAAATGGCGAAACAAAAAGATAAGACAGCGGTCAATGAAGTACGTATTTTAACAAGAATTAAGGAAACGCTTGAAAATGGTCAACCTGTCCGTAGTTTAGAATTTAACGACGAAGATCAAAAATATGTGAATCAAGCACAATTGTTAACTTCAAAATCGATGTTATATATTGCGAATGTCGGTGAAGATGAAATTAATGATGCAGAAAACGATAAAGTGAAAGCGATTCGTGAGTATGCCGCACAAGAAGATTCAGAAGTAATCGTTATTAGCGCCAAAATCGAGGAAGAAATTGCGACATTGGATGATGAAGATAAAGCAATGTTCTTGGAAGAATTAGGTATTGAAGAGCCTGGTTTGAACCGTTTAATCCGTAAAACATATGACTTATTAGGATTGGCGACGTACTTTACAGCAGGTGTACAAGAGGTGCGTGCTTGGACGTTTAAAGAAGGAATGACAGCGCCACAATGTGCGGGTATTATTCATACGGACTTTGAACGTGGCTTCATTCGTGCTGAGGTGACAAGTTATGAAGACTTTGTTGCGCATAACGGTGAACAAGGTGCGAAAGAAGCGGGTAAAATGCGCTTAGAAGGTAAAGATTATATCATGAAAGATGGAGACGTCGTACATTTCCGTTTTAATGTATAGGCGATAGCAATAAGAGCTAAAGTGTTGAGCACATCAGCATTTTAGCTCTTATTTTGTTTGAGGATTAAATGTTTCGTTTAGATTGCCGAACCTTCCCTCGCGTTTCCTAGCAGGACTTGTCTCAACTCGCCAACGTTGGATTGAACTGTGACATACGTTGGCAGAAACGTTGGCGGATTTTCGATTGTGTCTGATCACTCAGGAGTCGCTTGCAATCTTGCCTAAGTTTCACTTCCCAAATAAACAAAGAGAGTGTACATGCATCACGTCAACATATCCTAATTAAAAATTACTTCTCCATATTTTCATTAGTATTAATGAGGCTGTGATGAAACTTTCTCAGACTTTTTAGGAGATGAGAAAGTTTGGGGTTCTTTGTGATACAAGTTTTTCTTAGTTGATGTAAAGTGCTTTAAAAATTTTATGTAAAAACGATAAAATATAATGTATTATGCAAAAAAAGTGGTAAAATGTGCTTAATCATAAAGCAACAAAGATGATCACAATGGGAGAGGTGAGGGCGATGTTAGTCCGTGTAGACCAGCTACAAAAGACATTGAATGGGAAAAATGTGATTAATGACATTTCATTTGCTTTGGAACCGGGGACGATTAATGCGATTTTGGGGCCAAACGGTGTAGGGAAAACGACAACGGTACGCTTATTGACAGGTTTACTTCAGCCGACGCGTGGTGAAATTGAAGTGTTTGGCGTCAAGACGACAGATCCCCATTTTGAACGTGTACGCAAACAAATGGGGGTACAAAATGATGGCAATTTGTATGAAAACTTAACGGTATATGAAAATTTAAAAATATGGGCACGTTTTTATGATGTGCCAAAAGCAGAGATTGACGACAGAATTGATACATTATTAACTTATTTTGAGCTAACTGAGCGTAAAAAAAGTAAAGTTGGAACGTTGAGTAAAGGATTGAAACAGAAAGTAGCGATTATACGTGCGCTCATTCATCAACCGAAATTATTGATTTTAGATGAACCAACATCTGGTTTAGATCCGTCAGCCTCTGAATCGTTGAACACATATTTACAAAAGCAAGTGCGTGAGGAACAGATGACAGTCTTTATGTGTACGCACCACTTACAAGGATTAGAACAAATTGCAGACCATATTTTTATGATGGATCAAGGCCGTTTTATTGCTTCGGGACGTGCGGAAGATTTGTTGCGTGAAGCGTGGCCACAAGTGGAATTTGATATTCATGTGAGTGATGTGACACGTGCGTTAGCGGTATTGGAACATGAGCAAGCATTTGTTGCTAAAGCAAATAGTGACAAAACAGGATATATTCGCGTGAATGTGGAGGCATACCACGATATTTCCCGGGTGATTAAGCTGTTTACTGAGCACCAGTTGGATGTGTATACGGTCACTGAAGTTCAACATACGATTAAAGAATTATACTTCAAGAAAATGGATGTGGTGCAACATGATTAATATGAAGCATGTCTTTACAATTGTTTATAAAGACGCTCTAGACATTAGAAGTGATCGTGGTGTTTTTGTGTCGGTATTGATTGTGCCATTTATTTTCAGTTTGGTATTTCCATTAGCGATTGTTATTGGTGACGTCAGTTTTAGTGTTGTCGATTACATCGGTGGGGCACGCATGTTCATTGACCAGTTGCCTGAACAAGTGTTGCCGAAATCCATCGACCATCATCACGGTATTGTTTATGCAATCTTGATGTATTTCTTTATTCCGTTTTTCATTCTCATACCGGTATTTGTGTCCAGTATGTTAGCAACTACGAGTTTTACAGGTGAAAAAGAGCATAAAACGATTGAAGGGTTACTTTATACGCCGATTACGAATAAAGAACTCATGCTCGGGAAGATTTTAGTTGCAGGCATTCCGTCAATTTTGCTCACTTGGATCTCCGTATTGATTTATGGCATTATCGTGAATGTCTACGGTGTCAAAGTGTTAGGCGAGATGATTTTCCCGAATTTTAGTTGGCTAATGGTGACATTTCTTATTGCGCCGTTAATTACATTTTTATCCATTTCGCTCGTCGTCGCTGTATCGCAACGAGTGAACACAAGTAAATCAGCGCAATCGATATCAATGATTTTAATTTTACCGATTATTGGTTTTATCATTTCTCAAGCGAACGGAGTATTTTTGTTTGGCCCGATGATTTCAATGATTCTCGTCGTTGTGTTGATTGTCGTCGATATCATCGTTTATTTAACCATTTCCAAACGATTTAATTCGGATAAACTATTAACAAAATAGGATATAAAAAATGAGACATACATCATAGAAAGACGTATGTCTCATTTTCATTTTTATTTTTATTTGAAGAAAGATAAGATACTTGAGAATGCATTTTTCGCAGTGTCAATCGCTTGAGCTGTCTTAATAGCACCTTTGACTACTGATGGATTTTGATAAAGTGTGTATAAAACTTTACCTGTATTAATGCTTTCTGTTACGAAGTTTCTTGTTTGTGCATATGACTTGGTAAATACGTTAGCATCTTTATCGATTTTTAGTGGTTCAATATATGCTTTTGTACCGTTGTCGTTTAAAAAGGCAAGTACAGTTGTATCAATTAAAGTTTTATGGTTTTTGTATAATTTTGAGTAGTACTTCGCATCGTTATATTTTCCAGTAATATACTCGTATTGCCCTTTTAAATAATTTAAGCCACTTGTAATACCATCTTTAACATAAGTATAACCTTTGTTTACGCTATCTTTAAAAGCGTTCCAGTAGCTTGAAAGTGTTGAAGTTGTAGCTTCTCCTGTTTCAGGTAATACAGGTACAACTGAGTTACTTTCAATGTTGTTTTTCATTTCTGGTGTCGTTTCTGTTGATGGTGAAGCTTCCTCAGCTTTTTTAGAATCAGCTACTTTGTCAGTTTCAGTTTTATTTTCTACTTGAGGTGTTTGTAATTTTGGTGCTTGTACCTCAGGTGTTTTTTCAACTTTAGGCGCTTTTTCAACCTCAGGTGCCTTTTCAGATTTTTTATCTTCTACTTGAGGTGTTTTTTCAGTGCTTTTACTGTCGTTAGCTTCAGGTTTTTGTTCTGTATTTGCTTCAGGATTTTCAATTGGTACTGGTGTTTTTTCAACTTCAGGTGATTTTCCAATTTGAAGTTCTTTTTGTTTCGCTTCAGCATCCGCTTTGATTTTCGCATCACGTGGTCCGTTGATTGCATCTAATTGTTTTTGGAAGTCATCAACGTTAACTCTGTTTTTTGGTAATTTGTTGATTGCGCGTTGTGCTGCACGTCTGTTTTGAATTGTATCTTCTTGTTGTAAAGCTTGAAGTGCGTTTTTAGCATCAGCAATACTTTGGTTTTCTTTTTCTAAAATAGGGTTGTGAGGTGCTTTTGGTTGTTCAGTTTGAGGTGCAGCTTCTGGTGTGCTGTTTAATGATTTTACGAATACATCTTGGCTTTGATCAGGATTTTCTTTGATTTCACTAATGAAAGCGTCACGTTGTTTATCAGATAAATCTTCATTATGTAATAAACCATAAAATGCATTTTGTTGTGCTACACGACGCTCAGGATTTGTCGCATCTTTAATTGATTCTGAAAATACGTTTTGTGCACTATTTGAACCTTCATGAAGTTGTTTAATGTATTGGTCACGTTGGCTTTCTGAAATACCGTCCATGTGAAGTACTTGGTAGAATGCTTTTTGTTCAGGTGAAACGTTTGATGATTCAAAAGTTGCTGGTTGTGCGTCTGCGAGTGATGATGTTTTCTCACTTGCCTCTGCGTTCCCTTGTGAAATAAATGTTGCTAAAGATAATGTTGCTGCCCCGATTAATAATTTTGATGTGTATTTAGTTTTCATGTTCATTCCCTTTCTGTCTCTCTGCGATTACTTTTTATTATTAACACAAAAGAATATATCACGTTTTAATGACGATAAAAATTAACTGTTTCTTAATTAATAATGAAAAACCATTAAATA
>NZ_PPQH01000032.1 GCF_002902385.1 Staphylococcus intermedius NCTC 11048
ATATATAATAAAGCGTTTACATTAATTTTAAAAATACGATTGCACGAATGAAAACAAAAGTATACAATATATAATCAATACATTAAATTTGGAAAGAATGATGTTTGTGTGGAACTTTAATCAACGAGACAGAAAACCTATCACGCCTCGGTACATGCCAGGTTTAGATGGCATCAGAGCGGTTGCAGTGATTGCAATCATTATCTATCATCTCAATCCACAATGGTTGTCAGGTGGTTTTTTAGGGGTAGATACATTTTTTGTGATTTCTGGTTATTTAATTACGAGTTTGTTATTAACGGAGTATCATAATACAGGAAAAATTGAATTGACATCATTTTGGATGAGACGTGTTAAACGCTTGATTCCTGCAGTACTCTTTTTAGTTATGGGTGTACTCGTGCTGACCTTGATTTTCATGCCAACGGAAATTCAAAAAGTACGTGCCGATAGTATTGCAGCCGTTTTTTATGTGTCAAATTGGTGGTACATTATGCAAAATGTCGACTATTTTGAACAATTTGCAGTACAACCATTAAAACATCTTTGGTCATTAGCAATAGAAGAGCAATTTTATCTCGTGTTTCCGATTGTATTACTAGGTTTGTTAACCTTTGTACGTCGGTTGAAATCGATACGTATTACATTTTTAATTTTACTCGTCATTTCTATGATCACGATGATGGTGTTGTACGTACCGAATGAAAATGTCGCACGTGTGTATTTTGGTACAGATACACGATTACAAACATTATTGATGGGGGTATTACTTGCGCTCGTATGGCCACCTTTTCAATTAAAAGCAAAAGTAAACCGCAAAATGCGTATGATGATCGATACTGTAGGTGTTGTGGGTTTAGCTATTTTGTTCATATGTTTTAAATTTGTATCTGAGACAAACAGTATTCTGTATTACGGTGGATTTTTTCTCATTTCAGCGGTCACATTATTCATTATCGCGAGTAGTGTACATCCTTCAGGGTATTTTGCGAAGTTTTTAGGTAACAAACTTTTTACTTTTATTGGTAGTCGTTCGTATAGTTTGTATTTATGGCATTATCCGATTATCGTAATCATTCACCATCAGTTCGTGCAAGGTCAAATCCCACCTTTAGTTTATGTCGTTGAGATTTTATTAATGGTGCTCATGGCAGAGTTTTCTTACAAATTTATCGAACAGCCATTTAGAAAAGAAGGCTTTAAGATTTTCGCCTTTAACCAACTGAAAAATTGGCGTTCGCAAAAAGTGTTGCGCACATGGTTAGTGATGATTTTACTTATTCCGAGTCTCCTCGTGTTTGCTGGCGTATTTAACCGTTTTGCAAAGCACAGTACACAAGTGACAGAAGTGAATACAGAAGAAATTGATAAACTGATCACACGACCAAGCCCACTACCGCAACTTGAAATTGATGGCTTTGTTGTGAAAGGAAGCAACCAAAAATATGCTTCATGGAAACCGTTATTAATTGGTGATTCAGTTATGGTAGACATTGGAGATTACTTTAAATCATTTGTGCCTAAAGCAGAAATCAATGGTAAAGTGGGACGTCAATTGGTCGAAGCCACTTCTCTTGCGAAACAACAATATCAAAGCTATCGTGATAAAAATGATATTGTCGTCCTTGAATTAGGGACAAACGGTGATTTTACAGAAGATCAGCTGAACAATTTATTAGAACAGTTTGGCAAAGCAGATATTTACCTTGTGAATACGCGAGTCCCACGTTCTTATGAAGCACACGTGAATGAAGTATTAGCAAAAGCGGCGAAAAAACGTGCGAATGTCACGTTAGTCGATTGGTATCGTCATTCTGAAAATCATACAGAATATTTTGCGCCGGATGGGATTCATTTAGAACCACCAGGTGTGCGCGCATTAACGCACAATATTATTCAAGCCATTGAAAAGCAACATAGTACAAAGAAAAAGGATAAATAAGAAAAGGCCGGTTGATGTTGACCAGCCTTTTCTTATGCTTGAAAAATATAAAATAGTCAAAAAAAGTCAAAGTTATCGATTGATTTTTAGGTAAAGTAGGCTTATAATAGTATTAAGGTCAAAGAAAGTCAAAGTCAATTCGACCTATTCTAATAAAGGAGTGAGACATTTTGGACATTAATCAAATGACACATGCGATTCAAAATGCACTTCAAAAAGCAATTGAACATGCGAAAACTTACAAATTAACAAATGTAGAAGTAGAGGCTGTTTTAAAAGCAGTTCTCGAAGCACCAGAAAGCTTATTTCAAAGTATTTTAGAACGTGCAAACATTGATACGCATGCTTTAAACCAAGCCTATGACGACAAACTTAAAAATTATCCAACAGTAAAAGGGGACAATGTCCAATATGGGCAATATATGTCGCCTAAAATGAATGACTTATTCGTTAAAGCTGAACAGTATATGCAAGAATATGACGATCAATACATTTCGATGGAACATGTGTTACGTGCAGCTATTGATATAGATGAAACGACAAAACGTTTTGTAGACGGTAAAAAAGATGTCATTATTGAAATCATTAAAAAGATAAGAGGAGGGAATCATGTGACTACACAAAATCCTGAAGTAAACTACGAAGCATTAGCAAAATATGGCCGTGACCTCGTTGAAGAAGTCCGTAAAGGTAATATGGACCCTGTCATTGGCCGAGATGAAGAAATTCGTAACACGATTCGTATTTTAAGTCGTAAAACGAAAAACAACCCTGTCCTTATCGGTGAGCCAGGGGTCGGTAAAACAGCGATTGTTGAAGGATTGGCACAGCGTATTGTGAAAAGAGATGTGCCGGACTCATTACTCGATAAGACAGTTTTTGAATTAGACTTGAGTGCACTCGTTGCAGGTGCGAAATATCGCGGTGAATTTGAAGAACGTCTTAAAGCAGTGTTAAAAGAAGTGAAAGAATCAGAAGGACGTATCCTCCTCTTTATTGATGAAATCCATATGTTAGTCGGTGCAGGTAAAACTGACGGTGCAATGGATGCCGGTAACATGTTAAAACCTATGTTAGCAAGAGGGGAACTTCACTGTATCGGTGCAACAACATTAAATGAATATCGTGAATATATCGAAAAAGATTCTGCATTAGAGCGTCGTTTCCAAAAAGTTGCGGTTGCTGAGCCGACTGTTGAAGATACGATTTCTATTTTAAGAGGGTTAAAAGAACGTTATGAAATCCATCACGGTGTCCGTATTCAAGACCGTGCACTCGTTGCTGCAGCGGAATTGTCAGACCGCTATATTACAGACCGTTTCTTACCAGATAAAGCGATTGATTTAGTCGACCAAGCTTCAGCTACAATTCGTACTGAAATGGGCTCCAACCCAACGGAACTTGACCAAGCGAATCGTCGTGTGATGCAGTTAGAAATTGAAGAAAATGCATTGAAAAAAGAATCTGACGAAGCAAGTCGTATCCGTTTGAAAGAATTACAAGAAGAATTAGCTGAAGAAAAAGAAAAACAAGCGTCATTACAAGCGCGTGTGGAAAATGAAAAAGAAAAAATTGCAAAAGTCCAAGAAAAACGTGCAGAACTCGATGAAAGCCGTAAAGCATTAGAAGATGCTGAAAATAACTACGATCTTGAAAAAGCGGCAATTCTTCAACATGGTAAAATTCCAGAATTAGAAAAAGAATTAAAAGCGTTAGAAGCGGCGTTCCAAGAAGATCAAGGTACAGACTCAGACCGCATCATTCGTGAAGTAGTGACAGATGAGGAAATTGGCGAAATCGTAAGTCAATGGACAGGTATTCCTGTGTCAAAACTTGTTGAAACTGAGCGTGAAAAATTATTGCACTTATCCGATATTTTACACAAACGCGTCGTTGGGCAAGATCGTGCGGTTGATTTAGTAGCAGATGCAGTAGTACGTGCAAGAGCCGGCATTAAAGATCCAAATCGCCCAATCGGTTCATTTCTATTTTTAGGGCCAACAGGTGTCGGTAAAACAGAATTAGCCAAATCATTAGCGTCATCATTGTTTGATTCTGAAAAACATATGATTCGCATTGATATGAGTGAGTATATGGAAAAACATGCCGTTTCTCGTTTGATTGGTGCGCCTCCAGGATATGTCGGTCATGATGAAGGGGGCCAATTAACAGAAGCAGTGAGACGTCAACCTTACTCAGTCATCTTGTTAGACGAAGTGGAAAAAGCACATACAGATGTCTTTAACGTATTGCTTCAAATTTTAGACGAAGGTCGCTTAACAGATTCAAAAGGACGCAGTGTTGACTTCAAAAACACAATTATCATTATGACAAGTAACATCGGTTCACAAATTTTACTCGAAAATGTGAAAGATAACGGTAAAATCGATGAAGCGACAGAAAAAGCAGTCATGAACAGTTTGAATGCGTACTTTAAACCTGAAATTTTAAACCGTATGGACGATATTGTATTATTCAAACCATTAACTGTAGACGATATGCAAATGATTGTCGATAAAATCTTGATTAACTTGAATATGCGTTTAATGGATCAACGTATCACATTAGAAATTTCAGATGAAGCGGCTAAATGGACGGGCAAAACAGCTTACGAACCACAATTTGGTGCACGCCCACTCAAACGTTTCGTACAACGTCATGTGGAAACACCACTTGCACGTATGATGATTAAAGAAAACTTACCAGAAGGCACAATCGTACGTGGTGATTTGAAAGATGGCGACATTCAATTTGAAGTAGAAAAACCACAAAGTGCAGAGCGTGAAAGTGAATAAAATAAAAATGATGGAGACTGGACATTAATTTGCCCAGTCTCTCTCTATTTTTATGGACTTATATCCATTAATGATGATAATACAATCGAAAACATCAATTTTAGGAATTGGACAAGTGAAATAAACTCAAGTATGGATTGTAACAAACTTTTCATGTCCAATTTTCACTTGTTGCATTAAATATAAAAATTTTAATAGAAATATTGAGATTTACTTAAAAAGGATTTAATATAGATGTGTGAATAATGTATCGGATAGATTCACGTATCATACATAGAAAAGGTGAAGAACTTGAATAAATGGACAAAAGCATCAGCAGCACTTTTAGCACTAGGCATCGTTTCTTCAAGCGTATCAACAGCAACATACGCTTCAGGTACTGGCGCCGTTAAAACTGAACAAACTGAAAAGCAGGATACAAAAGCGAAAGACAAGGCAGCTCAAACATTAGGTCAACAAAATATTATGAGCGTTGCTTGGTATCAAAATTCAGCTGAAGCGAAAGCGTTGTATGCGCAAGGCTATAACGCAGCAAAAGAAACTTTAAGTAAAAAAATTAAAAATCACCACGGTGGTAAAAAATTAGCGATCGTCCTTGATATTGATGAGACAGTCCTTGATAACTCACCTTATCAAGCAACGAATGCATTAAAAGGTCAATCTTTCCCAGAAGGCTGGCATGAATGGGTACAATCTGCACAAGCGAAACCCGTTTATGGCGCGAAATCATTTTTAAAATATGCAGATCGTCATGATGTAGAAATCTTTTATGTATCAGACCGCTCACATGAAAAAGATTTAGACGCGACGATTAAAAACTTAAGAAATGAAAAGTTACCACAAGCAGATAAAAAGCATGTGTTGTTGAAAAAAGAAGGGGAAAATGGGAAAACTGAACGCCGCGATAAAGTGCGTACAGATTACAATTTAGTGATGTTATTTGGTGATAACTTATTAGATTTTGATGAGCCAAAACAGCCAACAGCGAAATCACGTGAAGCGCTCGTGAAGCAACATGAAGATGATTTTGGTAGCAAATACATCATTTTCCCTAACCCGATGTATGGTAGTTGGGAAGCGACATTATACGACAATAATTATGGTTTAGAAAACAATAAAAAAATTCAAAGCCGTGAACAATCATTACGTTATTTCGATGCAAAAACAAATAAAGTAAAATCATACGAAATGAAGTAAATGCTTTTACAACATAAAAACTGATGAGGCCATATTTAAGTCTCATCAGTTTTTTACATATTAGACAGTGTTTTTCGTGATAAATGCAACAAATTAAAAAAGATCGGATACTGAACAGATAATTCTGTTCAACATCCAACCTTTTCAAAATTCATAGTATGTCAAAATCTAATTCGAATCTTGTGATTGTTTTGGTGGTGTCGTCGCAACATCTAACAATGCAAGTGCAATCACCATAATGACAGCGACAAACAATGGTGTCACAACATTTAGTGGCCCGCCACCACTCAAGCTATTTAATACGAAATTAATCATTTCTACGAGTAAAATAGCCCAAATCAATGTGATGAAGTATTTCATTGTATATTGCCTCCATATTAACTGATAATTCTATTATAGTATGCTTGAGATGTTTTGTATACCATCCCCAGCATGTCACTTGTCTTTTTTTATGACAATGTGTTAAATTAATACCTGGTATTAAAAATTTTAAAAGAAGGTGTTCAAACCATGAATGTAGGTATTAAAGGATTTGGTGCATACGCGCCAGATCGTGTTGTCGATAACGCATATTTTGAATCATACCTAGACACATCTGACGAATGGATTTCACAAATGACAGGAATTAAAGAACGTAGATGGGCAGATGCAGATCAAGATACATCTGATTTAGCGTATGAAGCAAGTATTCGTGCGATTGAAGATGCAGGTATCGATGCACAAGACATAGACATGGTTATTGTTGCAACATCTACTGGAGATCATCGTTTTCCAACAGTGGCGAATATGTTACAACAGCGACTAGGACTTGGTAAAATTGCATCAATGGATCAATTAGCCGCATGTTCTGGATTTATGTATGGTATCGTGACAGCACGTTCATTTGTATTATCAGGTGAATATCAAAATGTGCTTGTCGTCGGTGCTGACAAACTTTCAAAAATTACAGATTTAAATGACCGCTCGACTGCCATTTTGTTTGGAGACGGTGCAGGTGCAGTGATTATTGGCGAAGTATCTGAGAATCGTGGTATTCTGAGTTATGAGTTAGGTTCAGATGGTGTGGGTGGCAAATACCTTTACCAAGATCAAGAAACAAACTTTATTCGTATGAATGGCAGAGAAGTATTCAAATTTGCCGTGCGTGTGATGGGTGAATCATCACAACGTGCAGTTGAAAAAGCAAACTTAGGCCCAGATGATATTAATATGTTTATTCCGCACCAAGCCAATATTCGTATTATGGAGTCTGCACGTCAACGATTAAATTTACCAAAAGAAAAAATGAGTGTTTCAGTGGATAAATTTGGTAACACATCAGCAGCTTCTATCCCGCTTAGTGTTAAACAAGAGCTAGAAAATGGACGTATTAAAGACGATGATGTCGTTGTTTTTGTAGGGTTCGGTGGCGGACTTACATGGGGCTCAATCGTCATCAGATGGGGTAAATAAATAGAGGAGGAAATGAATATGACAAAAAAACAGCGTGTTGTAGTGACAGGTCTCGGTGGCTTATCACCAATCGGAAATGATGTCCCGACAATGTGGGAAAATGCATTAAATGGTGTGAATGGCATCGACAAAATCACAAGAATCGATACAGAACCTTATCAAGTTCACATTGGTGGAGAACTGAAAGATTTTAATGTTGAAGACTTTATTCCTAAAAAAGAAGCACGTAAAATGGCGCGTTTTACACAATATGCCGTTGTGGCGTCTCGTGAAGCGTTAACAGATTCAGGACTTACAATTGATGAAACGAATGCGAATCGTGTCGGCGTATGGATTGGTTCAGGAATTGGTGGAATGGAAACATTTGAACAAGCGTATGATCAATTGAAAGCCAAAGGACCACGTCGTGTTAGTCCTTTCTTCGTACCGATGTTAATTCCAGATATGGCATCAGGACAAGTATCGATTGATTTAGGTGCGAAAGGGCCGAACGGTGCAACTGTGACAGCTTGTGCAACTGCTACCAACTCTATTGGTGAAGCATTTAAAATTATAGAGCGCGGCGATGCGGATGCGATGATTGCAGGTGGAACAGAAGCCCCAATCACACATATGTCTATTGCAGGATTTAGTGCGAGCCGTGCATTAACAACAAATGGTGATATCGAAACAGCATGTCGTCCATTCCAAGAAGGTCGTGACGGTTTCGTGATGGGTGAAGGTGCAGGGATTTTAATTTTAGAATCATTAGAATCTGCACAAGCACGTGGCGCAAAAATTTATGCTGAGCTTGTCGGATATGGTGCAACGGGTGATGCGTATCATATTACGGCGCCAGGTCCAGAAGGTGAAGGCGGTTCTCGTGCGATGGAGGCTGCGATTAAAGATGCAGGTATCCAACCGAGCGACATCCAGTACCTCAATGCACACGGGACAAGTACACCAGTAGGCGACTTATCAGAAATTCAAGCAGTTAAAAATACATTTGGCGAAGCAGCGTATGACCTTAAAATTAGTTCTACAAAATCAATGACGGGTCACTTATTAGGTGCAACAGGTGGTGTCGAAGCAATTTTCTCTATTTTATCCATTCGTGATAGTAAAATCGCACCGACGATCCATGCAAATTCACCAGACCCAGAAATTGACTTAGATATTACACCAAACGTTGCGGTTGATCATGATATCGAATATGCAATGAGTAACAGCTTAGGTTTTGGTGGACACAATGCCGTATTAATTTTTAAGAAATATAGTGAATAGATCGGTTTAAATAGGCGATGATGCTTTCTATGATGATAGAGGGTGTCATCGCTTTATTCATGTATGTAACTTTTTCTAAAAAACAGTACGACGATGAATGTGACGACAATTGTCTTGTCAAAATTTCACACTGGGATTGATATTTAAATTCAAGCTCATACAATTCATGAATATAATGGAATAAATCATATGGTGTTAAAAGTATGTTAGTTTCTAAAAAGACGAGACAATCTCTAAATAATCCAAGATTGCCTCGTCTTTTTCACCATACCATTGTTAAAGGAACTTTCATTTCTCTGAATAGTTATACAACACTGTTTGTTTTAGAAATACATCTGAAACGTCACACAAGCTGTTTTTTAAAATAGAATTGTAAGAAGTGACTATATAATAGTAGAAAGTCGTCACTAGGCTTCCGTTTATAAAGTACATCGATGTTATAGGCATATTGGCGTAGAGTACGCGTCATACACATTGCCTTTCATGGCTGCGTTCTAATTTAAAGTCGTCAATATGATCATTTCATAGTGATCAAGCATCACAACAACATTTCGAAATATTCCGACTGAGTATGCACGCTAGAAAAACATTTGTGTATGAGTCATACACATTGACTTATATTAAATATGCAATAAGAATCGCTAATAAAAAGTAAATGAGCTGCATGATTAAAGCAGGCTTAATCCACGGTGAGATAAAATGATGTGCCTTTTTAGGTTCTTTTGGGTTGAAAAATGCATCATCTTCTAAACGTGAACGATTCTTTTTACGCATCATTTGGTAACGAAACTTTCTGAAACCATAGCTCGTCACATCGAGAACCCCTTCTTGAACAACTAATAGTGTGAACAAAAGAATCCCGACTAAAATGGAGACGGTGAAAAAAATGTTCAACAATTGGGTAAAAGTATGCGTTGAAAACAGCCAAATGATGATGCTTGCAATAGGTGTCAATAAAATATAAATTAAAGCATTTTTGTTTAAGTATTTCATCGTTTCAGTCCTTTTTTGTATTTACTCCCATATTGTAACGGAAACAGCTCAATTTGACATCTCATTTTTAGTTCATAAATTTTTTATTTGCAGTCTAAATAGTCGATATAAAGCTAAAAATTTCAAAAACTTTATTGGGGTAAATCAAAATGTTATTGATTAAATTTTATGAAAAGTCTATAATAGCATTAATATTTCTGAAAATTTAGAAGGGAATGTTAAATAGCATGTAGGGGGTAAAGTCAATGCTTAGATATACGTTAAAGCGTTTGCTGTATATGGTCATTTCTCTATTCATCATTGTTACCATTACATTTTTCTTGATGAAATTGATGCCAGGTTCACCATTTAACGACGAAAAGTTAAGTGAACAACAAAAGACCATTTTGAATGAGAAATATGGATTAAATGATCCACTACCTGTTCAGTACGGCAACTATATGAAAAATGTTGTAAAAGGAGATTTTGGTAATTCATTCCAATACGACAACCAACCTGTTTGGGATCTCATTAAACCGAGATTAGTACCATCGCTTCAAATGGGCTTATTTGCAATGGTCATTGGTGTCATTTTAGGGGTGATACTAGGGGTTATGGCAGCAACTCGACAAAATACATGGGTCGATTATCTCGCCACCTTTATATCAGTTATCGCCATTTCAGTCCCATCATTCGTATTAGCTGTACTATTACAATACGTATTCGCGGTACGATTACAATGGTTCCCAGTAGCGGGTTGGGAGGGCGTATCTACGGCAATCTTACCATCGCTCGCATTATCAGCAGTTGTATTAGCAACGGTGGCACGATATATTCGAGCGGAAATGATTGAAGTATTGAGTTCTGATTACATATTACTTGCTCGTGCAAAAGGTAATTCGACAGCAAGAGTATTATTCGGGCACGCGTTAAGAAACGCATTGATTCCAGTTGTAACAATCCTTGTACCGATGTTAGCGAGTATTTTAACTGGGACATTAACAATTGAAAATATTTTCGGTGTACCAGGGCTTGGTGACCAGTTTGTGCGTTCAATTACGACAAATGACTTTTCAGTGATTATGGCGATTACATTATTATTCAGTGCAATGTTTATCGCTTCTATTTTCATTGTGGACGTCCTTTACGGTCTCATTGACCCACGAATTCGCTTGCAAGGAGGTAAAAAATAATGTCAAATCAAGAACGTCATTTACCACAAGATGATCATTCAGGCGCAACTGTTGCGCAAACCTCTGGAATTATGCATGAAGATTTTATTCGTACAGGCACACCGGATAGTGGGGAACAAGCATTTCAACGTGAAGGTCGTACATTTTGGCAAGATGCTTGGGCACAATTAAAGCGCAACAGACTTGCTGTCGTTGGGATGATTGGTCTCGTGATTATTATCTTATTTGCATTGATTGGTCCTTTGTTGAATGGTCACGATTATGCAGAACAAGATGTGCAACGTCGTAACTTACCTGCGAAAATTGCAGTATTAGATAAAGTGCCATTCCTACCGTTTGACGGGCAAGGCGCTGATGGCAACGCCTACGAAAAAGCACACGTGACAGAAAATTTCTGGTTTGGTACAGACCAACTCGGACGTGATTTATGGACACGTACATGGCAAGGGACGCAAGTATCACTTTTCATTGGTCTTGTTGCTGCATTATTAGATATCTTTATCGGTGTCATATACGGTGCGGTTTCCGGATATTTCGGTGGTCGTGTCGACGATATTATGCAACGTATTATCGAAATTATTTCTTCAATTCCAACGCTCATTGTCGTGATTTTATTCGTCTTAATTTTTGAACCATCGATTTGGACGATTATTTTAGCGATGACGATTACAGGTTGGATTGGGATGAGTCGTGTTGTACGTGGAGAATTCTTAAAATTAAAAAATCAAGAGTTCGTTTTAGCATCTCGTACATTAGGATCATCGAATTTAAAACTCATTTTCAAACATATTTTACCGAATACATTAGGTGCGATTATTGTTACGTCAATGTTTACAGTACCGAATGCGATTTTCTTTGAAGCGTTCTTAAGCTTTATCGGAATCGGGGTGCCTGCACCAAGAACTTCTTTAGGTTCTCTTGTAAACGATGGTCGTGCGATGTTATTAATCCATCCGCATGAGTTATTTATTCCGGCGGTCGTATTAAGTTTATTAATTCTATTTTTCTATCTCTTTAGTGATGGGCTACGCGATGCATTTGACCCTAAAATGCGTAAATAAAGGAGGAATGTACAATGTCTGAGCGTGTATTAGAAATCAATGACTTGCATGTCTCCTTTGATATTGAAGCAGGGGAAGTGCAAGCGGTTCGAGGCGTTGATTTGTACTTGGATAAAGGTGAAACGTTGGCCATCGTTGGAGAGTCAGGTTCAGGGAAATCTGTCACAACGAAAGCAATCACAAAATTATTCCAAGGACAAACAGGTCGCATTAAAAATGGCAGTATTATTTTTAACGGTGAAGATTTAACTCAAAAATCGGAAAAAGATCTCATGAAGTTACGTGGGAAAGAAATTTCAATGATTTTCCAAGATCCGATGACGTCACTCAACCCAACGATGAAAATTGGTAAGCAAGTGATGGAACCGATTATTCGTCATATCGGTTTAAGTAAAGCTGAAGCGAAAAAACGTGCGGTCGAGTTGCTAAAACTAGTGGGCTTAAAACGTGTTGAAGAGCGTTTCAATGCATATCCACATCAATTTTCAGGTGGTCAGCGCCAACGTATTGTTATTGCGATGGCATTGGCATGTGAGCCGAAAATTTTAATTGCGGATGAACCGACAACAGCGCTTGATGTAACGATGCAAGCACAAATTTTAGACTTGATGAAAGAACTTCAACAAAAAATTGATACGTCTATTATTTTCATTACCCACGATTTGGGTGTTGTGGCGAATGTGGCAGATCGTGTGGCAGTAATGTATGGTGGCCAGATGATAGAAACAGGTGATGTCAACGAAATTTTCTATGACCCAAAACATCCTTACACTTGGGGGTTATTATCTTCTATGCCTGATTTAGAAATGGCGGATGATACGGCGTTAATGGCGATTCCTGGTTCACCACCAGATTTAACACGTCCACCAAAAGGGGATGCCTTTGCGTCGCGTAGTGAGTATGCGTTAGCGATTGATTTCAAAGAGGCACCGCCATGGTTTAAAGTGTCACCTACACATTTTGTTCGTTCATGGTTGTTAGATGAGCGTGCACCTGAAGTTGAACCGCCAGAAATGGTAAAGCGTAAGCAGCGTCCAATGCCGAACAACTTTGCCAAACCAGAACGCGTAGAAAGGGTGTCGTTTAATGAATGATAAAGAAGTATTAGTTGAAGTGAAAAATTTAAAGCAATATTTCAATCATGGCAAACGCAATGAAGTTCGTGCGATTGAAGATATTTCTTTTAAAATTTTTAAAGGAGAAACTTTCGGACTTGTAGGCGAATCGGGTTCTGGTAAATCGACAACAGGTAAAGCGATTATTAAGTTGAACGATGTTACGGATGGACAGGTGCTTTACGAAGGGGTTAACATTCAAGAAATTAAAAAGCGTAAAGATTTATTGAAGTTTAATAAAAAGATTCAAATGATTTTCCAAGACCCATATGCATCATTGAATCCACGTTTAAAAGTAATGGATATCGTTGCGGAAGGGATTGATATCCACGGTTTAGCAAAAGACCGTAAAGATCGTAAAAAACGTGTCTATGATTTATTAGAAACTGTAGGATTAAGAAAAAGTCACGCCAATCGTTATCCGCACGAATTTTCAGGCGGTCAACGTCAACGTATCGGAATTGCCCGTGCATTAGCGGTAGAACCTGAATTTATTATTGCAGACGAACCGATTTCAGCATTGGACGTATCGATTCAAGCGCAAGTCGTGAACTTGATGCAAAAATTACAACGTGAACGCAATATCACATTTTTGTTTATTGCACATGATTTATCAATGGTGAAATACATCTCGGACCGAATTGCTGTGATGCATCTTGGACGAATTGTAGAACTCGGACCTGCTGATGAAATCTATCACAATCCGATTCACCCTTATACGAAGTCTTTATTATCTGCCGTACCACAACCTGATCCAGACAGCGAGCGTACAAGAACGCGTGTCGCTTATGAAGAAGATCATACAAAAAATGATCAGCGTCAGTTAGTGGAATGTACAAAAGATCATTATGTGTTTGCGACAGAAGAAGAACTGAAACAATTTCAAACGGAACACCAATCAGTCGGTGTATAAAGACGGAAAGGGGGAATCACAATTGAAAAAGCAGCATAGATTTAAATTACTGATTACATCTGTTTTATTATTATTCGTATTAGCCGCTTGTAGTAACAATGGCGGGATTTATAGTGATGAGGGACAAGTGTTTCGTAAAGTAATCACTCAAGATATGTCTTCACTTGATACAGCAAAAGTTACTGATTCTGTAAGTTTTGACAAGTTTAATCAAGTCTATGAAGGCTTATATACTTTAGATAAAAATGATAGTGCAGTACCAGGTGTTGCGAAAGGTCAACCGAAAATTTCTGATGACGGTAAAACGTGGACAATTGAACTGCGTAAAAATGCGAAATGGTCGAATGGAGACCCAGTGACAGCACACGATTTCGTCTTTGCATGGCGCCGTGTGTTAGACCCGAATACTGCTTCAGAATATGCGTACATTATGTATGACTTGAAAAATGCTGAACAAATCAATATGGGTAAAAAGAAAACATCAGAACTTGGTGTGAAAGCACTGGACGACTATACGTTACAATTTGAACTGGAAAAACCAATTCCATACTACAAAGAAATGTTAGCGTTTGGTACATTCTTACCGCAAAATGAAAAAGTTGTGAAAAAATTCGGTGACCGCTACGGTACCACTGCAGAAAAAGCAGTCTATAATGGGCCATTTAAAGTGAAAAAATGGGCTGTGGAAGATAAAATCTTATTAGTTAAAAATGACAAGTATTGGGATAAAGATGTGGTCAAACTTGATAAAATTAATTATAAAGTTTTAAAAGATGGGCAAGCAGGTGCATCACTCTATGATACCGGATCAGTAGATGATACAGTCATTTCATCAGAACAGGTCGATAAATATAAAGGGACACCCGCTTTACAAAAACGTTTACTTGCTGCGACATTCTATTTGAAACTCAATCAAGATGCCGTGCCAGCATTGAAAAATAAAGATATGCGTCTGGCATTGGCAAAAGCGGTTGATAAACAAGCGTATGTTGATGCCGTGTTAAACAACGGTTCGACTCCAACTGATGGTTTTACATCAAAAGAAACAGCGAAAGATCCTGATGGTAACGATTATACAGATCAAATTAAGTCGCCGTTAAAGTACAATCCAGATGAAGCGAAAGCCAGCTATGAAAAAGCGAAAAAAGCTCTAGGTCAAAATGAATTTACGTTTAAAATGAATACAGATGATACACCAGCGAACAAAATCTCAGCTGAGTTTATTAAAGCACAAATTGAGAAAAATTTACCTGGTGTAACAGTTAAAATTCAACAATTACCATTTAAACAACGTATTGCTCGTGAACAAAGTGGAAAATATGAAATTTCTATCTCTGGTTGGGGGCCAGACTATCCTGATGCGATGACATATTTAAACATTATGACAACAGGTAACTCTTCAAATAATACAGGTTGGAGTAATAAAGAGTATGATCAAAAAGTGAAAGATGCGAATGGTCCATTGTTAAGTGACGTTAAAAAGCGTAACCAAACATTAGTGGACGCTGAAGAATTATTATTAGCTGAAGCACCAATCGCACCGATTTACCAAAAAGGTGAAGCACATTTAACGAACCCACAAGTGAAAAACTTACAGTATCATAATATTGGTGGGGACACGTCATTGAAATACGCTTATATCGATAAGAGTATAGATAGAGAAACTGGTAAGAAGAAAGAAAAGTAGTTGAAAGAATGAATTAAAAAGTGTGTTATTGTTTAGGTTATCCTATGCAGTAACACGCTTTTTTTGCGTGGGAAAGTTGCAAGTAGACTAAGTTGAAAAGTAGAGGTAAAACTGTGTGGACTAACGCATATAAATCATAAGCTAAAGCAACAAACTTGAGATGAATTCAAAAAAGTTATCAGCACATCAAATGCATTGATGAAGATAGGAAGAAAGAGAAAGAATTAGGAATCATAAGAGGATTAACAAATGAATAAGAGAGCGTAACATGAGAGATGCTGAAAATAAAGCAGTTGCAAGTCAGATAGCAACCAGGTCGAGACTCCCGAGGGATCAGACGCAGCCGAAAATCCAATTTGGCTTCCACCAAGTGTGCACTTAAATCAAGCCAAATTTAGTTGAGGCAAGTCCCCTGGGAAAGCGAGACCTAGGAAGCAATCTGAAGACTTGCAACTATACTTTTATAATGATTCAGCAATCGGTGGGTTACAATTTAATGTTAAAGAATATGAAATGTTAAGAATTAAACTTTATCGCTTACGTCCTAACCCCATCGCTTTCTCCATCTTCTTCAACGTTTTAAACGATGCGCGATGTGCTTTGTCACGACCTTCATCTAAAATCGTATCCAATTTATCTGATTCATAAAAACTATTGAACTTCTCTTGGAAATCCGTCAAGAAGTTTTCAACCACTTCTGCCAAATCTCCTTTGAACTTACCATAACCTTCATTTGCATAACGGTCTTCCAATGACGCAATCGATTCACCTGTTAAGCTAGAATAAATCGTCAATAAATTCGTGATGCCCGGCTTATTCTCTTTATCAAATTTGATAATGCCATCTGAATCTGTCACAGCACTTTTAATCTTTTTAGCGGCAACTTTTGGTTCATCTAATAAAGAAATGAAGTTTTTAGGGTTGTCATCACTTTTACTCATTTTCTTAGTAGGATCTTGTAAACTCATGACACGGCCACCGACTTCTGGCATTTTAATCTCTGGTTTTGTCAAAACATCATTGTAACGACTGTTGAAACGATCCACTAAATTACGTGTCAATTCGATATGTTGTTTTTGATCATCGCCAACTGGCACAATATCAGTGTTATATAAGACAATATCCGCTGCCATTAAAGGGGGATAAGTCAATAAACCAGCTGGAATGCCTTCGCTTTGCTTTTGAGATTTATCTTTAAACTGCGTCATACGTTCAAGTTCACCGATTGAAGAAATCGTTGTGAGCATCCATCCAGCTTGAGCGTGTGCTGGCACTTCAGATTGAATAAATAGTGTGACCTTTTCTGGGTTAAGGCCTGTCGCAAGATAAATCGCAGCGAGTTGGCGAATTTGTTTTCTTAACTTCAAACGATCTTGTGGTACCGTAATTGCATGTTGGTCCACGATACAGAAATAACAGTCGTACGCATCTTGAATGTCCACGAACTGCTTTAATGCACCGATGTAATTTCCTATTGTGGGGATACCACTCGGTTGAATTCCTGAGAATAACGTTTTCATATTGGATAGCCTACTTTCTTTCATGTTTAATCGATACTCCTATTGTAACAGTATTTTCATCGTTTGTAAGTTATGATATGATGAAAGTAATAATTGGATAGTCAAAACTACTACTAAAGTCTGATTATTGAAATCATTGGATTATTTTGTATTTTTCTCATTTAATTTTAATGTTTTAGGTGTATAATAGAATCATAGCGTTAGAAGCGAGAACATTAAAGATTTGAATTGTTTTAACACATATTGAGCAGTCAATCTTGAAACGTTAAATTACAATGAATTCATTTTCATTAAATTAGGAGAGTGAGATGTATGGTAACATTATTTACTTCACCAAGTTGCACATCTTGCCGTAAAGCGAAAGCATGGTTACAAGAACATGACATTCCGTATACGGAGCGAAATATTTTTTCTGAACATTTAACTTTAGATGAAATTAAACAAATTTTAAAAATGACTGAAGATGGAACGGACGAAATTATCTCAACACGTTCTAAAACTTACCAAAAATTAAACGTGGATATTGATGCCCTACCACTTCAAGATTTATATGCGATTATTCAAGATAATCCAGGCATTTTACGTCGACCAATCATATTAGATGATAAACGATTACAAGTGGGTTATAACGAAGATGAAATTCGTCGTTTCTTACCACGTAAAGTACGTACGTTCCAATTACAAGAAGCGCAACGTATGGTAGATTAAACATTCATCTTAATGAAGTCATATATAAAAGGACTAGAACTATTGACGTTCCGGTCCTTTTTCTGTTTTTTAAGTATGACATGTAACAACGCATCTTTATAACAATCTAAGTACATCATTAACAGGACAAAGACGAGTTACAAAAATAGCGGGATAAACAGGTTGTGTTATACTTATTCTAGGTTATTCCTGAAAGATGATATGATACAGACAAATAGATTGAGTTTTTTGAAGTTGTTTAATACAATAGGATTACTATTCATCGACTGTAAGGAGTGAGATGATATGAGAATAGAACGAATTGATGACATGACAGTAAAGCTTTTTATTACGTATACGGATATAGAAGCACGTGGATTCAAACGCGAAGATCTTTGGACAAACCGTAAGCGCGGCGAAGAATTCTTCTGGTCAGTGATGGAAGAAGTCAACGAAGAAGAAGATTTTGTGGTTGAAGGGCCGCTGTGGATTCAAGTACATGCCTTCGAAAAAGGTGTCGAAGTAACCATTTCAAAATCCAAAAATGATGATTTAATGCAAATGTCTGAAGATGATAGTGCTTTTGATGAATTTGATAGTCAACTCAATGAATTGTTATCACAGTCGTTGAAAGATGAAGAAACAGAAAACGATAAAGATACAGAACAATCATATCGAAAACGTTCAAATAAAAATCGTGCAGCAACAACTCGTACGGCCATCTTTAAGTTTGAAGATTTAGAAGATGTGATTGCTTATGCACATCGAAATGATCAACGACTAACAGAATTTGAAGATTTACTTTATATGTTAGATGACACGTATTATTATGTGGTTCATTTTGACGACACAGTTGCAGAAGAACACATTCATGACTACTATGGTCAAATTTTAGAGTTTACTGCGCCAAGTGATAAGTCAGAACTGTATTTGAATGATTACGGCAAAATTGTGATGAGTCATAATGTTGTTGAACAAGTGAAACGTTATTTTCCTGAAGCGGAATAACCAAATATTAATTAAATGAAAAGAGATCAAGTGAGTGTATCGCTTGGTCTTTTTTGTTTTGAAAAATTGACCTTATCCAAAAGTAATTCATAAAGCTTAAACGTGTAATTGGATGAGGTGAAAAGAGATGTTAACAGCATATAATGCGCAGTCACAACAAATTTTAGCAACACATGCACGTAAGGAAGAAGTGTATCATTGTCCTATCTGTAAAGAAGTATTGATATTAAAACAAGGGGTGCGAAAGGGGGCTCATTTCGCGCATTACCGGCATTCAATGGGGCATGTACATTTAAAGGGGGAGTCGATTCAACATGCACGATGTAAATCTATATTGTACGAACAACTTTATGAAATCGATTCGGAAACACAATTGGAACCTTATTTACAAAGTATTATGCAAATTCCAGACATTATCTTTAAAACGTGGGCAATTGAGATTCAACTGAGTCCCATTGCGATTAAGACGATGAAAGCACGGACAGAAGGGTTACAAAGAGAGGGGCATCACGTATTATGGATAGCGGAAAAGCCTCAAATGAAAAAAGGACTTTATGTGTTATCGCAATTACAACAGCAATGTATCATACCGTCTATTAAAACGTTATATTGCATAGATACGTCATCATGTGAGTTGTTCAGATTATCCCATATTATGCCTATAACGGCGAAAACTTTTCACGGTGAATTGATGCCACTTTCAATACAGGCATTGTGTCAAGATTTACAACAGGTTCCTCAAAATGATTTGATTGTCAGAAAGCTGTCGACATCTCAAATTTTAAAATATATTCAGCATTGTCGGCGTCAAAATAGTGTGTTAGAGCCTACGCTGTCAATGATGTATCAAATGCGTATGTCGGATGAACAAGTCGCGAAAATAACAGGATTTTTATTTCCAGAACAAATTTATATTCAGACACATCCCGTATTATGGCAACTGTATATATTGAAGTGTCTTCAAGTAGGTATCCCAAGTCATTCACTATTGTTGAAGCAGTTGAAGTTTCGTCATTTTGCGGTAGAGACATGTGAGCGTCAACAGATTATCAACCCAATCATACAGCGCTATTTAAAACTTCTCAATTTGTAGGTATATAGAGTGCATTATGCTGTGGAAAATGAGAAAATAGGAGTATTACATCACGAGGAGGAATTTATAATGAGCCAACAATTGACAAGAGAACAACAAGAACAGAAATATCCTGAATATTCATGGGACCTCACGACGATTTTCGAAAGTGATGAGGCATGGGAAACAGCGTTTAAAACAGTTGAAAGCTATCTTGGAAAAGAAGAAAAATTCAAAGGTCATTTAGGTGACAACGCTGAAACATTGTATCAAGCCCTTTCATTAGAAGATGAAATTGAAACGGAACTTGAATCTGTATATGTTTATGCCCATTTAAAACAAGACCAAGATACTGCAAATGATAAATACACAGGTTTTGAAGCACGCGCACATCAATTAGCAATTAAATTAAGTTCAGCATGGAGCTTCTTAGTGCCTGAATTACTACAAATTGACGAAAAAACAATTGAGTCTTACGTTGCTGAACACGAAGGATTAAAACGTTTCGAATTTGATTTAAACTTAATTAACCAAAAACGTCCGCACGTATTAGATGCAGAAAAGGAAAAATTGTTAACTGAAGCACAAGATGCACTGTCTACACCAAGCAATGTATTTAGTATGTTTGATAATGCGGACTTAACATTTGATGATGTCACAGACAAAGACGGCGAAAAGCATTCGTTAACACAAGGTTCGTATATCAAATATTTAGAGTCAGATGATCGTATTTTACGTCAATCGGCTTATGAAAATATGTATAAAGCGTATGGCAGCTATAACAATACACTTGCGGCAACATTAGCAGGTGAAGTGAAAAAGCATGTGTTCAATGCACGTTCTCACAATTACAAGAGTGCCAGAGCGCAAGCATTAGGGAATAACCATATTCCTGAAGAGGTTTACGATAATCTTGTGAAAACCGTTCATGAATACTTACCACTGTTACATCGTTATACAAAATTAAGAAAAGATTTGCTTGGTGTCGATGATCTGAAAATGTACGATATGTATACGCCAATGGTTAAAGATATTAAATTTGAAATGCCTTATGACGAAGCGGTTGAGTGGATGTTGAAAGGTCTTGAACCAATGGGCGAAGAATATTTAAACGTCATTAAAGAAGGCTTGAATAACAGATGGGTTGACGTTTATGAAAATAAAGGTAAACGTTCTGGTGCTTATTCTTCAGGTTCACACAACACAAATCCATTCATTTTATTGAACTGGTCTGATACAGTATCTGACTTGTATACGTTAGTACATGAGTTTGGTCACTCTGCGCACAGCTATTTCAGTCGTAAAAATCAACCATCGAATATGAGTGGTTATTCAATTTTCGTAGCTGAAGTGGCATCAACATGTAATGAAGCGTTGTTAAGTCATTATATGGAGCAAAATTTAGATGACAAACGCCGTCTATTATTACTTAACCAGGAATTGGAACGTTTCCGTGCAACATTATTCCGTCAAACTATGTTTGCAGAATTTGAACATAAAATCCATCAAATTGAAGAAGCAGGGGAGCCATTAACTGCGACGCGTATGAACGAAGAGTATGCCGCATTGAATCGTCAATATTTCGGTGACACTGTTGAAACTGATGATTACATTAGTAAAGAGTGGTCACGCATTCCGCATTTCTATATGAACTATTACGTATATCAATATGCAACTGGCTATAGTGCAGCACAAAGTTTAAGCCATCAAATTTTAACAGAAGGGGCACCGGCTGTTGAACGTTACATTAATGAATTCTTGAAAAAAGGAAGTTCAAATTATCCGATTGAAATCTTGAAAAATGCAGGTGTTGATATGACAACACCAGGTCCAATTGAAGATGCATGTAAAGTATTTGAACAAAAATTAGATGCTTTTGAAAAATTAATGAAAGCTTGATGTTGTTGAATCCGTTTACAATATGTCAGGTTTGTGAAAGTTTTAATTTCTGAGTCTAAATGGGTTGAAACAACATCATACACGTGATATATTATGAGCATGAAATTAATCACATTACAAACATACCCCTTTGTTTGAAGTGAAAAATTTCTCCCATCCCCTTTGTTTAGCGCCGTGTCAAAACACGGCGTTTTTTAATGCTTTCATTTCCTATTGATTAAAAATTTTCAACATTTTAGAAATCCAAAACGATACATATTCCACTTAAGCAACAAAATATTCCGTTTAATACAGTTTTTTAATTTCTTATGAGTAGTGTAATATATAATAAGATCGATAATGAAATGTATAAAGATAATATCAAGTTAGGTTCTTTATAG
>NZ_PPQH01000033.1 GCF_002902385.1 Staphylococcus intermedius NCTC 11048
CTTTTTAGTTAAAATATATATTAAGAAATAAAAATATAAAGATTGTGAAATTATATAGTATATTAACTAGTGATATTTAAGCTAGTTTGGATATTATTTCACTTTAAAGTAATATCTTAATAAACGAAAAATTATGTATATGTCATATTTGTGAAAAAGATAAAGTTTAAATATTAATAATTTTCAATCATAGAAAAATTACAAAATAATCGTATTTATATTATTAAGTGTTTTGATGACTTTGTTGAAAATTACAGCCGAAAATGAGGATCCGTGTTCTTTGAATCATTGGTACTAAAAAAGGTAATTGTGATGATTATGTGAAAAGTATCACAAAAATGTGGTGTTTTTATTTTAAGGGGGTATAATGAAAGTAAGGAAGAAGTAATAATTAAAGGATGTGTTAAACATGAGAGAAACAATATTAAGATTAATTCGTTCTAACCAAAGTTGCTACGATATTTACATTCACACAGGTGTCAGTCAAGGTGTGATTTCAGATTTAAGATCAGGTTATCGTACGCTTGATGATGTGTCTTTAAAAGATGCAGAACGATTATATGATTATGCCCAATGTGTTGCGGCATAAAAGTATGCAGAAGTGAAGATTTAAGGAGATTTTAATAGATGATGACGCTTTGTATAAAGGTCGAATAATAAGGCATCAGGCAACGCATGTTGTTTGGTGCTTTCGTTTGTTTATACCAGAGAAAAAGTTCATACAGATGCATTTACTGAAGGTATGAAGTGGCGTGATGATGATGACAATACATTGCCGTTTATGTTTGTGTATGCCTGTTGAAATCATGTAGCAAGCATTCGACTACACAGGTTATCGTTGCTTTTGAGATAATGGGGAAGATAGGGGGACTACTGATGAGAATAGGAACGATAGCATATTTACATTTTGATCGTCATCAACATTTAACGATGCAGGATTATATTGAAGCGGTGGTACGTCTTATTCAGCACGAAGATTTACATATGCTCATGATTGCTGGCGATATTTCAAATCATCATACATCAACATTCGATTTTATACAGCAACTGACAGACCAGACGACAGTTCCCATTTATTTTATACCTGGGAATCATGATTTATGGCGCCGAACTGATGAGGATTTAACGACATCAGAAATATTACAATTGTATCAAAAACATCCGCAATGTTTGATAGGGCAACCTATTGAAGTCGGTGATTATGTGATTGCAGGACATATCGGATGGTATGATTATAGTTTCGCTTCTGACCGATTTACGTTTGACAAGTTAGCAAGCGGAAAGCATTATGGTGCGACTTGGCAAGATAAAGTGCACACTACTTTTGACGTGTCTGATCCACAGCTTTCTCAATGTTTTGTTGATGAAGTAAAGCGTGATTTAGCGGCTTATCCTGACCATCAAGTGATTTTAGTCACACATATGGTCACTCACCCGAAATTTACGGTCCCGACCCCACATCGAATTTTCGACTTTTTTAACGGTTTTATCGGAACAAGCGACTTTAAACCGTTGTATGAGCAATTTAATATTACGTACAGTGTGATGGGACATGTCCATTTTCGAAAAAGGTTAACAGAAAATGGCACAACATATCTTTGTCCATGTCTTGGATATCCAAGAGAATGGCGAACTGCTCACCTAGATACAGAATTACAGCACGCCTTACAAGTGATACAAATAATGGCATAATTGTAAAAATTGTTGTTTACAGTACTAAAAATGCGATAAAAATAAAGCCGATGCGCGGGGTACACATCGGCTTTGCTCAACTTTAGTTTTATTATCTTAATAAAAGGAGGTTTAGGATATACTTGGTCTAGTATTTGTCTATTGGGGTTTCAAGTATGTCTTTCTGGGATGAATTCGAACAGCGCGTCATCAAAATGTGATGTCTTAACTGTTCTGAATTCATTATATCGCTAAAAACGTGATTTCACATCGTACAATAGGAGGGACATTTTCTCAGACTTCAGTAGGACCTGACGCAAATCGTAATATTTCCTATTTACAACTTAACCCATATGCTTTATACTCCAAGTAGATGCTTCAAAAATATAGATGATATGGATGAAGTTTCTTAAAGCCTTTTTTAAGTTGTTTAAGTTGAATTAACCATATTTGACTAAACTAAGGTGTCAGTCATTTTCTAACATGAGTCTTCCATGAGCCTCATGACAATAACGTTTAGAAGTATGAGCCATCAAGGCCAGCTTCATTTTCCCCAGTAGACAAGTCTTCTTCATTGAAGGCTTGTTTTTTTATTTTTCAAGTGGGTAAACACGAACATAAGGGTACTTTTTTCTATATAAGTCAAAGTGCTTTACCTTTTTATGAGAGCGCTTTACAATACAGTTAGAGTTATATTGAATACGACATCATTAAGTACAATGAATCAGCAAAACGAATGATTGTTTTGTCTGAATATTTAAAATGGTGTCGAAATACAAGGAGGCCATATATATGGGTGTAAATGTGAGAGAATATATTGATGCGCAGTATAACTTATTTATTAACGGTGAATTTGTTCCAGCAGAATCAGGGGAATATTTAGATGTCTATAATCCGGCAAACGGTGAAAAATTATCACAAGTGGCCAAAGCGAACGAAAAAGATGTAGATAAAGCGGTCGAGGCAGCAACAAAGGCTTTTCCAGACTGGAGTCGTCGTTCGAAAGCTGAACGTTCCAACATGTTACGTCAAGTCCATGACAAAATTATGGAAAGAAAAGACCATTTTGCATATATAGAAAGTTTGAATGCGGGGAAAGCCATCCGTGAATCAAGTGGCATTGATGTGCCATATACGGCGAAACATTATCAATATTTCGGTAGTGTGCTAGATACAGATGAAGGTACTGTGAATAATATGGAAGATCACATCATGAGCATTATTCAACACGAACCGATTGGTGTTGTTGGTGCAGTCGTCGCTTGGAACTTTCCATTGTTACTCTCTTCATGGAAATTGGCACCCGCACTTGCTGCAGGAAACACAGTTGTCATTCAACCGTCGTCATCAACACCTTTAAGTTTGATTGAATTGGCCAAAATTTTCCAAGAAGTGTTCCCACCAGGCGTTGTGAACATTGTTACAGGTAAAGGTTCTGAATCAGGGAACGCCATCTTTAATCATGAAGGTGTCGACAAATTATCATTTACAGGTTCAACTGCTGTTGGTTATCAAGTGGCTGAAGCAGGTGCGAAACGTCTTGTTCCTGCAACATTAGAACTTGGTGGTAAAAGTGCCAACATTATCTTAGACGATGCGAACCTTGATGTCGCTTTAGAAGGTTCACAATTAGGCATTTTGTTTAACCAAGGTGAAGTATGTAGTGCAGGATCACGCCTCATTGTGCATGAAAATATTTACGATGAATTTATCCCACGCTTAGTTGATGCATTCAAAAAAGTGAAAGTGGGCGACCCGTTAGATATGGAAACACAAATGGGTTCTCAAACAGGTCAAGCGCAAATCGACAAAATTCAAAGCTATATTGACTATGCGAATGAATCAGATGATGCAAAAATCCTTGTGGGAGGTCACCGTATTACAGACAACGATTTAGACAAAGGTTTCTTCTTCGAGCCAACAATCATCGAAGTGGATGATGCAAATGATAAATTAGCACAAGAAGAAATTTTCGGTCCAGTGTTAGTCGTCATTAAAGTGAAAGATGACGAAGAAGCCATTGATGTTGCCAATAATTCTGATTATGGCTTAGCAGGTGGTGTCTTCTCAACAAACATAAACCGTGCATTAAATATTGCGAAAAACGTGCGTACAGGCCGCGTGTGGGTAAATACGTACAACCAAGTTCCTGAAGGTGCCCCATTTGGTGGTTATAAAAAATCAGGTATCGGTCGTGAAACGTACAAAGCAGCCATTGAAAACTATCAACAAGTTAAAAACATTTATATTGATATCAGCAACGAAACAAAAGGTCTATATTAATATTGATAGGACATATATGGATTTAAGTGATTTAAAGGATACGCTTTAAACCCATCGCCCTCATTGATAGCGATTTAAATTTTACAATTGCCTTAATGGACTCGCGTTTTCCGGTGCATAATCCCTCGGAACTCTTGCCCATGTTAGCAATTGGATTTTAAAGACAGTGAATCAATGGGGGCTAACTTATGAATGGCGCATTCATAACGATTGTTATTATAGAAAAAGCTTGGGAATATGCCCCAAGCTTTTTTAGCTCTAGCATCAATAATGGGTCGTTTTCATTAAACTATTTATCAAGCTGTCTGAATGTGTTGTACCACAGAATGGATTTGAGCATAATCTGAATATGATGATTGATGATATGAATGTTTCACAAAATATGGGAAAAGACTTTCAAAATAAAAAATATGGTAATTGTTCAAATTGAAATAAAATAAGTATGCAAAATTCAAGCAAATAAATTTGTAAAACATGCATGTAGATACAAGAAGTTTCATGAAATTCCGTAAAACAATTGAAAAACTTGTAACATAAATGTAATGTTAAGTTGTAGTTGATTCTATTTCATATAGGAGGATTTTTATGAAAGCATTGAAAGTATGGATGTTGATATGTTCAACCATTATTATGCTTGCAACATTATTTTTTTGGACGCTCTTTATTCCTCCGTTATCAGATTTAGAAGGTGCAGAATCTATGGCTCAGCTTGTTGTATTTGTTCCAGCCATGATATTATTTCCTATTGTTTTCCCGTTATTATGGATACTAGAAACAATCTATCTTTTTAAATTAAAGCAACGTAAAGTGTATCATTATTTTTTCATGATACTCAGTTGTGTAGTCCCTATATTGATTGGAATCATTTTTTACACAATGGGAATGCCAATCTTAATCTTTTATATTTTACTGAGTATCATCTCTATGTGTATGGTGATCATGTCATTGCACATACTCATAAAAGATAAATATTAACAATTAAAGTTCATCATTAAAAATATAAATTGAAAGTACATTTATCATGTTGATATCGTTTTGATGCGTACAAATAAGGAGGCATAATGATTGAACATCTGCTTGAATGATTTCAACGAAGTGAATTAGAATTTGAGGTCATTGACTTAAAGCATCATGAAGTGTTGAGTGATGAATATACAAGTGAAAACAATCTATACCTTATTGAAAAAGGGATATTCAAAATTTATGAATATCACAAGAATGGTAAAATATCGCTGATTCAGTATTTGGAAAAGGGAGATTTAATAGGAGAGTTAGGATTATTAGGTGTTGAAGCTGAGAAGAAAGTCGTTACGTCCCACGGCAATAGCAGGGTATTGAAAATTAAATCGCACGTTTATGAGGATTTTTTAAAAGAAAATCCTGTGTTTTTAAAATATTTATCAGTTAATTTAGCGACAAAGTTATTCGCACGCACACATCATTTTACTGAAATGCAACAGTATAAACTAAAACCACGCTTGTTAATGCATATTAAAAGAACACATATAGAAGGTAGTGTTGATGAAAACTTTACTTATTTATCACAGTATTTGGGGACATCCTATAGACATTTAATGTTTACTTTAAAGGCATTGATTGATGAAGGTATAATTGAAAAAAGAGATCACATCTATCAAGTTAATTCTTTTGAAAAATTGAATAAGGCAATTGAAAAGTATGAAGTATGAGATTTCTCATACTTTATGCTTTTTATATTGCCCTATGATGGTCTAAAGGAGTGATAGTGTGAAAAAAATATTGTTTACTTTATTATTTTTCGTGTTGTTTTCATTAGGTATATCTTTACAGGTGAAAGCAAATATTGATCTGAGTACCTTTAATGCTTTTTGTTTATCTGTTTCGAAATATTTACATTTGAGTGTAGGACTCATGATTAATGTCTGTAATATGATTATCTTCGTTTTATACACCCTCATAAAAAAATCTATTCATCTGCTAGACTTATTACAATTTGTTTTTATTATCATAAATGGATTGTTGGTAGACTTGTTTTTGCAAAAACTGTTTCTAGATTGGGAGATAGAAAACTATGGAATGACATCAGTCATTTTTCTGATTGGATTGTTGATTGCAGCATTAAGTTTAGGACAAATATTAAGGATAGGTTTAGTGAAATTTCCTTTAGAGAGTCTATGTATTGAATTAGAGAAGAAAACGACATTTACTTTTGGCGCAATAAGATACGCATTCGATTTCATATTTTTGATTGGCGTCATAGCTATCTTTATAGTTGATCATCATATTCTGACCATACGTGAGGGGACTGTAATCAGTTTCTTTCTACTCTCATATTTAGTCAGTGTGAGTTATCGATGGTCTTTGGAATGAGATCATCAAGATGTATCCATGTTCTCACGGTTATTAAATAAAATCACAATTTATTTTATCTTATGAATTGGTTGGGACAAGTCAGGACTTTGTAGGCGATGATTTATAGAAGTCAAAAGTATTTTCCTTACACTGATATTGGAAATTCAAATCAAAAATATTGAGATGTTATGTTAATATGAAATTTATAAAAATAAAATAGCAAAGATTGGAAGTGTTCAATTCAGTGAAAAAATTACTTCATCGTTGGTTCATTGATGGTCTCAGTTATATGACACTTGGACTTTTTAGTTCACTTATCATCGGTTTAATTATGCAAACCATTGGCAAGCAAACGTTATTCCCAAGTCTCAACTTAGAATTTTTAGTAGACGTTGGGAAAGTCGCGCAAAGTTTGACGGGTGCAGCGATTGGTGCGGCGATTGCGTATGGTTTAAAAGGAAAACCGCTCGTGATTTTCACAGCAGTCATTGTCGGAATGCTAGGTTATGAAACATTTTCTGGCGGTGCAGTGGGGGCATTTTTTGCGGTACTCATTGCTGTAGAATTGAGTCACTTTTATGCGGCAAAGACGAAAATTGATATCATTGTCACACCACTACTGACATTAATAATAGGCGGGATCGTTGCGAAATTTTTAGGTCCTATCTTAAGTCAACTGATGTTAGAAATCGGAAAAGTGATCATGATTTCTACTGATCAACAGCCTTTTATCATGGGGATGCTTGTGGCAGTCATCTTTGGATTGTGTTTGACGGCACCGATTTCCAGCGCAGCATTAGCGCTCATGCTAGATTTGTCAGGCTTAGCAGCGGGTGCAGCGACGATCGGTTGTGCCTGCCAAATGATTGGTTTTGCGGTGACAAGCTATAAAGAAAATGGTGTCAGTGGCCTCATTTCAATTGGACTCGGGACAAGTATGTTGCAAGTGCCTAATATCTTATTAAAACCACTGATTATCATCCCGCCTACATTAGCGAGTGCCATTATCGCGCCAATCATGACCGTTCTCTTCCCAATGACGAATAATGCGGCAGGTGCAGGTATGGGGACAAGTGGCTTAGTCGGTCAAATTATGACAGTAAATACGATGGGCGCGAGTTTGAATACTTGGTTACTCATCACTATGTTTCACTTTGTCTTACCCGCATTTGTAACGTTTGTCATCTATCGGTTTATGATTAAACGTCAATGGCTGCATGTAGGAGAACAAAAAATACAATTGAATCAATAGTTATTAATTTTTTGTGAAACTTTGAACATTTATATCCTTTTGAAGCGCTTTCTTGATACAATGGAATTAAAGAAATTCACTAAAAGGGGGAGCCAAAAATGGCAACGACTTCAGCTTCAAAGAAAAAACAAGGGGCAACATTTAAGCCGCTATGGTTTATTTTAAGCTTTGTTGCATTGATTGCGGTGTTACTCATGCCGACACCTGCAAGTTTACCGTTTATGGGAAAAGCAGCATTAGCAATTTTGGCATTTGCAGTCATATTATGGGTGACTGAAGCAGTATCTTATCCGGTATCTGCAACGATTATTATTGGTCTCATCATACTCTTGCTTGGATTTAGTCCTGTTCAAAATTTAACACAAGCACTAGGAAATCCTCAAAATGGTGGTGCAGTACTTAAAGGAGACGCCTTGTTGGGTACAGGGAATGCACTGAAATTAGCTTTTAGCGGCTTTTCTACGAGTGCTGTCGCGTTAGTTGCAGCAGCATTATTTTTAGCAACCGCGATGCAAGTGACAAATTTGCATAAACGTTTGGCACTATTGGTATTATCGTTTGTCGGAAATAAAACGAAAAACATTGTTATCGGGGCGATTTTGGTCTCTATCATTTTAGCGTTTTTCGTACCGTCAGCAACAGCACGTGCCGGCGCCGTTGTACCGATTTTATTAGGGATGATTGCGGCATTTGGTGCACCGAAAAATAGTAAATTAGCTGCATTACTGATCATTACGGCTGTTCAAGCGGTATCGATTTGGAATATTGGAATCAAGACAGCAGCGGCACAAAATATCGTAGCTATCAACTTTATTAATGATCAGCTCGGTCATGATGTGTCTTGGGGTGAATGGTTCTTATATGCTGCACCTTGGTCGATCATTATGTCTATCGTTCTTTATTTCGTCATGTTAAAAGTTATTCCACCAGAACAAGATGCGATTGATGGTGGTACTGAGCTCGTTAAAAAGCAATTGGCGGAACTTGGTCCAGTTAAACCAGCAGAGTGGCGCTTAATCGTTATCTCATTATTATTACTCGTATTTTGGTCAACTGAAAAAGTATTACACCCGATTGACTCTTCTTCTATTACTGTTATTGCATTAGCAATCATGTTAACGCCTAAAATCGGTGTCATGAATTGGAAAGAAGTTGAAAGTCGTATTCCATGGGGCACAATCATTGTATTCGGTGTGGGGATTTCTTTAGGTAATGTCTTATTGAAAACGACAGCAGCACAATGGTTGAGTGACCAAACATTTGGCTTAATGGGTCTAGAAAATATGCCGATTGTAGCCACAATTGCTTTAATTTCACTGTTTAACATTTTGATTCATTTAGGATTTGCAAGTGCGACAAGTTTAGCATCTGCATTAATTCCAGTCTTCATTTCATTAACATCAACATTAAGCTTAGGTGACCATGCTATTGGTTTCGTATTAATCCAACAATTCGTCATTAGCTTTGGATTCTTACTTCCGGTAAGTTCACCGCAAAGTATGCTTGCTTACGGTACAGAAACATTTACGGTTAAAGACTTCTTAAAAGCGGGGATTCCAATCACAATCATCGGTTACATTCTCGTTGTGATTATGAGTATGACGTATTGGAAATGGCTAGGCTTATTATAAAACAATAAATATTACAGCAGGGACTAGGATATTAATTTTTCCTAGTCCCTATCCTTTTATGGAATGACATGTATTTATGATGGTAAAACTTCCAAAAATGAGGATGACCTGGACAAAATCATTAAAGGCAATCAAAAACGTAATTCATATTGAAAGGACAAGTTAAACAAAATGTTGTATCCATAGCATCAAAAATGATTATGTCCCCCTGTTTTTCTTTTAATAGAATGATTTAAACATTTTGTTATTGAAAGATACGGATAAAAACATTGAAAACATAAAAGAATTTGAATTTTATTTCACAAACTTTATGACAACTGAGGATCAATTCATGTAAAATGTAAGTGAGGTTTCATGAACAATCAATTTGAATATCAATATGGAGGTTGGACTATGGGGATTCAAAAACCAACGAAAACGGTTGCTGATACTTATGCATCACGAGAAACGATACAAAGCATTATTCATTCAGTGGCGATGAAAGAAGTGATGCTGGATAAGGCAATGCCACGATACATACTCAAATCGATGCTGTCAGGGTTTTTATTAACGATTGTGACCGTCTTTATGCTTGCGATGAAGACACAAATGGCTGGTGCGCTTCCAGGTGTTGTGAATTTAATGGGTGCGACGGCGTTCAGTATTGCCTTAGTATTTATCGTTTTAACACAAGCCGAACTTTTGACGAGTAACTTTATGTATATGACAGTGGGGCTTTACTATCGTACGGTGTCATTCGGTAAAACGATGTGGTTATTTACGATTTGTTTTCTCGGTAATATTTTAGGTGCATTTGTACTGTTTATTTTAATGTATTTCACCAAAGTGATGACACCTGAAATGGTTACGGCGTTAACATCAACTGTTGATGCTAAGACAGTCGCATCGACATGGCAAGCTATTTTAGTCAAAGCCATTTTTGCGAACTTCTTTATCAACATTGGGATTTACGTTTCAATGCAATTTAAAGAAGGGTTGTCCAAAACGTTTTTCATTGCGATTGGTGTGATTATTTTCGTGTTTATGGGATATGAACACGTTGTTTATAATGCAGGGTTATTCGTAGGGATGCTCTTTTATAACTTTGATGCTGCTTCTTGGTTAGGTGTTCTGAAAAATATCGTCTTCGCATTTATCGGTAACTATATCGGCGGTGGTATTTTTGTAGGGTTATTGTTTGCATATTTCAATGGTACACGTCACATTGAACAAAAATAAACATACAACATAGATGTAAGAGTTGAGGTCCCCATAAACCTCGGCTCTTTTTTGTGTGGAGGTTGATAGGATTGTGTCAAACGAAACTAAAGATACCTACGTTAAAGTGAAGAAATGTGACCAGCCAAATGGCATACCACGCCAAATCACATGGCGTTGAGCCAAGCGTATTCATTTCTATACGATATAAATTTTGATAATCTAACTACAGATGAATGAAAAGGGAGGCGACACTATGTCTCAAGTCAATATAAGAATGGCCACTTTGGAGGATGCAGAGGTACTACATGAATTGATGTATCGCGCTTTTACACCTTTGAGAGAAGTTGGCATAGATTGGCCATCTGTGAACGCGACATTAGAAATGATTCAAGATAATATCCAAAACAATGCGGCATATGTCCTTGAAGTAGAGGGGAAAATTGTTTCAACTTTGTCGATACGTTTTCCATGGGAGCCGAGTCATCCCGTCTCTAAATATCCATTTGTATGGTGGTTTGCGACAGATCCAGACTATGGTGGCGAAGGTTATGGTAACCAAATGATGACATATGTAGAGGAAACAATTTTACGTGATACTTTAAAAGCACCTGCTGTTGTTTTAGGAACTTCAGGGCGTAAAATGGGTTGGTTAAAAGATGTCTATGCACGCCGCGGTTATGAAACATTCTTTACGATGGAAGATGAAACGGGCGATGAAGGTGCAATGATGGTGAAAGTCTTGATTCCAGAACGTTATAATAAAGATTTACTCGCACCTCCACCATGGGCTCAAAGTGAATAATCTCATTGTTGTAAAGCTAAAATGATGTGCTGATAGATTCAGCGATAGTAATGATAATATGGAATAGGGAATTCCCTCAAGATGTAGGAGAGGGGATTCCCTACTTTTTTGATTTTATGTGAATTTTATCACATTGGAAGAGCTTTTTCGTCTACAATAATCATGTAGGGGGTGATGTGTTGCGTAAAGTGATATTTGTTGTCCACGGGATGAGAAAGGGACAACTGAACCAAACATTAACACAATTTGTTGCACAATTATTTGAAGCGGAACAGATGGATTACGAGACGGCATTTTTGGAAAGTGAGACGGCGAGTTTGCCGACAGTGATTGAAGACCAAGTGAACCAAGGCGCGACAGAACTTTTATTAGTGCCATTGTTACTCTTTTCGGCATCACACTATTATGAAGATATTGTCGACAGTTTGGAAGATTGGCGTCGAATGTATCCTCAAACGGTATTTCATTTGGCACAGCCACTCGGTACACATCCAAAAATGAAAAATTGGGTAGCAGCGCAAATCGCAAGCGACCTCGACGATACAGTGCAAGATACGGCTGTTGTCGTGATAGCGCATGGCAGTGCACGTTTTTCTGAACCTGATGTTGCATTAGAAAACATCGCTAACGAACTGTCAACGGCGTCAAGACCTTGCTATCCGTGTATGGTCTATGGGAAGTTGAATTATGAAAAAGTTTTAACTGAACTTGCCCAGAAGTGGCCGAAGTTATTGATTATTCCGTACTTCTTTTATGATGGCTATTTAGTTCAACGTACAAAGCAACGTATAGGGGCACTCAATTTACCGTGTGACATCACTTTTACGACAGCAATCAATTTTCACCCGGTTTTAAAAGAAGTGATTGTACAACGGCTTGAAACATGTGGAGGCGACACAACATGTATCCTATCCAGTTAAATTTGACACATAAAACAGTGACTATTGTTGGTGGCGGAAACATTGCGTGGCGAAAATTTACGAAATTAAAAGATGAAGCAGGTCAAATCAAAATCGTGAGTCCTACATTTAATGAGCGCTTTTTGAATGAGACGCGGGGGACACATATTCAACTCATACAAAAGTGTTATGAACGAGGAGACTTGGATGATGCGGATCTCATTATCACTGCGACAAATGATGCAACAGTGAATCAACAAGTGCGTGATGATGCGGCGCCCACACAATGGGTGAATCATACAGGAGATCGCACGCAATCAGACTTTTATAACAGCCTTGATATTGAACACCAAGGGATGAAGATCAGTATCAGTTCAGAGGGACAGTCAATTCAACAGACCAAAGTATATGCGGCGAAAATAAAGGCGTTTTTGGCAACGCTTGAGGAGGATAATGATGAGTAAAACGAAATTATTAATGGTCGGTAACGGTATGGCGGGTGTACGTACAATTGAAGAAATTCTAGACCGTGATCCAAACCGTTTTGATATTACGATTATCGGTAAAGAACCGTATCCGAACTATAACCGAATTATGTTATCAAATATATTACAAAACAAAATGACAGTAGAAGAAACGATTATGAACCCGTATGAATGGTATACAGAGCGTAACATTCGTCTTATTACAGGAGATAAAGTAGTCAAGATTGATCGAGGAGCGCAACAAGTTGAGACAGAACAAGGTCAAGTTGTTGATTACGATCAAATGATTATCGCAACAGGTTCAGACGCGTTCATTTTACCGATTGACGGTTCGCGTTTAGAAGGTGTGGTCGGTTTTAGAACGATTGACGATACTGAAAAAATGTTAGAAGTGGCGAAAACGAAAAAGAAAGCGATTGTCATCGGTGGGGGCTTGTTAGGACTTGAATGTGCGCGTGGTCTAGTCGAACAAGGTATGGACGTGACAGTCGTTCATTTAGCAGAATGGTTGATGGAAGTACAATTGGACCGTCGTGCAGGCGAATTGTTGAAAAAAGACTTAGAAAAACAAGGATTGCGTTTTGAACTTCAAGCGAACACACAAGAAATTATCGGCGACAAAGCAGTTGAAGGCATTCGTTTATCGGATGGTCGTGTACTCGATGCAGATATGGTGGTCATGGCTGTCGGTATTCGTCCAGTTACGAAAGAAGCGCGTGCAGCAGGATTAGATATCGGTCGTGGCATTATCGTGGATGACTTTATGCAAACGAGTGATCCAAAAATTTACGCTGTCGGTGAATGTGCGGAACATCGCTCAAAAGTGTACGGTTTGGTTGCGCCTTTATACGAACAAGGTAAAGTGTTAGCTGACCATATTACAGGACGTCCAACAGAAGGGTATCAAGGTTCGACAACATTTACATCATTAAAAGTATCTGGATGCGACCTATTCAGTGCGGGCCGCATTACTGAAAATGAAGATATTCGTGGTATTGAAATGTTTAACGGTGTTGACAACATTTATAAAAAAGTATTCGTTCAAGACAATGCGATTGTTGGTGCGGTGCTTTATGGCGATACTGAAGAAGGTAACCGTTTCTATAATATGATGAAAAAAGGCGAAACGATTGACGATTATACGCTTGTGTCCATCTTGCATAAAGCAGGTGCAGTAGATGCGATGAACGTTGCTGAAATGGACGATGATGAAACGATTTGTGGTTGTAACGGTGTCTCTAAAGGCACAATTGTGAGCGCGATTCAAGAACAAGGTTTAACATCAGTTGCAGATGTGACACGTGTGACGAAAGCAGGGAACTCTTGCGGTAAGTGTAAAGGTCAAATTGCAGAATTGCTTGAACATACGTTAGGTGATGATTTTGTCGCAAACGCACCGACCGGCATTTGTGCGTGTACTGACTTGTCACGCGACCAAATCGTGACACAAATTCGCGCAAAAGGTTTAAAAACATCAAAAGAAGTCCGGCATGTGTTGGATTTCAAAAATAAAGGCGGTTGTCCAAAATGTCGCCCTGCCTTGAACTATTATTTAAATATGGTATACCCAACTGAACATGAAGATGAAAAAGCATCACGTTTTGCGAATGAACGCTACCATGCCAACATTCAAAAAGACGGTACATTTTCAGTGATTCCACAAATGCGTGGCGGTGTGACAGATGCAGATCAACTCATTCGTCTCGGTGAAGTGGCGAAACAATATGATGTGCCATTGGTGAAAGTGACAGGTTCTCAACGTATTGGTTTGTATGGCGTGAACAAGGAAGACTTACCTGCAGTGTGGGAAGCACTCGGCATGCGCTCGGCGTCAGCTTATGCGAAGAAAACACGTTCAGTGAAAAGCTGTGTCGGTAAAGAGTTTTGTCGTTTTGGTACGCAATATACGACACGTTTAGGTATTCGTTTGGAAGCGACATTTGAATACATTGATACGCCACATAAATTCAAAATGGGTGTATCCGGATGTCCGCGTAGTTGTGTCGAATCAGGTGTGAAAGATTTCGGGGTTATCGGTGTAGAAAACGGCTTCCAAATTTACGTTGGGGGTAATGGCGGTACAACAGTTGAAGTTGCAGAACATTTAACGACAGTACCGACAGAAGATGATGTCATTAAATTATGTGGTGCGTACATGCAATACTACCGTGAAACAGCGAACTATGCAGAACGTACAGCACCATGGTTGAGACGTATTGGATTTGATCAAGTAAAAGCGGTTGTCCTTGATCCTGAAAAACAACAGGAATTATATGACCGTATTATGATTGCGAAAGCTGCCGTCGAACAAGAGCCATGGCATGACATTGTAGAAAATGAACGCAAGCAAAAAATATTTGAAGTTGAGAAGGTGTAAGGCGATGTTACAACAAAAAGTAAAAGTGGCGAAGTTAACAGATTTAGAACCATTAATCGGTAAAAAAGTCTATGTCGGTGAGACGCCTATCGCATTATTTTTAACAGAAGATGGCGACATTAAAGCCATTCATAACGTGTGTCCACATCAACAAGGTCCTTTATCAGAAGGCACAGTGAGTGAGCATTATGTATTTTGTCCACTCCACGATCAAAAGATTGATTTGAATACAGGAGAAGTACAAGAACCCGATGAAGGTTGTGTCGCGACATATCCTGTTGAAGTGGTGGATGGAGATATTTATATATGTCTGCCTTAGCGGAAGTACAGACAAAGGTGTACTTAGTCGGTGCAGGTCCGGGTAATCCATGTTTGTTGACGAAAAAGGCAGAGCGTTGTATCCAAAAAGCGGATGTCATTTTGTATGATCAGCTCGTGAACCCTTTTTTACTGCAATTATCACGTCCAGATGCAGAGTGGATTCATGTTGGCAAAACGCCTTACACACGTACAACAAAGCAAGAGCGCATTAATGCATTACTTGTTGAAAAAGCACAATCGGCACAAGTGGTTGTTCGATTAAAAGGTGGCGACCCAGCGATTTTTGGGCGTGTGACTGAAGAAGTCGATACGTTACGCGAACATCGTATTCCATTTGAAATTGTGCCCGGTGTGACAGCGGCGAGTGCAGCCATGAGTCAGTTGGGCCGTGGATTAACAGAACGCGGTGTCTCAACGCATATTACCTTTACGACAGGGCACTTTAAAAATAACGAAGAAAATGATATTGATTTGACGACACTCGCCAATGACGGCACGCTCGCCATCTATATGGGCATAAAACGATTACCAGAACTTATGCAAGCGATTCAACAACAAATTGGCATCGATTTTCCAGTTGCGATTATTTTTAATGCGACACGTTCGGATCAACATGTCGTCAGTGGAACAGTGTCGACGATTGTAGAACGTATCGCGGTATTGCCTGAGCGTATGGGACCTGGCATTACAATTGTAGGTCATGTTGTGAGAGACTTGGATGAAGCGGTATTGCATCCAGGTGGTGATTTTGAGACGGTATTGGTGAAAGGTGAGCGGCATCAAGCGATTGAAGTGGCGTATGAATGGGCAGAAACAGGACATGCGGTTTTGATTGATGATCGTGGGTGGAGCGATTTGCATCCGACACAAGCGGAGACGATCGCGCGTTGGATAGATGAGATGACGTTTACACGTGAGATTTCTTTAACATAAACAAAGAGTGAAGGTTTGAGCATTTAGCTGATTGCGTCCTTTGAACTCGCGTTCTTAGGGGACTTGCCTCAACTAAATTCGGCTTGATAGAAGTGTCCATTTGATAGAAGCCGAATTGGATTTTCGGCTGCGTCTGATCCCTCAAGAGTCTCGTTCAGGACGCAATTAAAATGTGTGCCTCTGAATATTGTTAGGAGGAATCTCGGCGTATACGCATATTCGACTCCCTTGTTTGGGAATGAAATCGCAAGGAAGAGAGCGTAATATAAGTGTTCAGATGCCTTAGGAGTCTTGTACGATTCTTGCAATCATCAAGGTTTAACTTCATTATAAATAAACATACTAAAATTAGCTGTGAAGAAATTTATGACGATAGATTTCCTCACAGCTAATTTTTATAGACATATATCGAGTAATGATGTAGATAAAAACGGCCAAAAATGAAGATAAATTGGACGTGAAAGTTAGATGCTAAAGTATAGGATTATCTTCATTTCAAAAACATGCCCTAAGTGACTGCATTGGGTGTAAGATTGCCTAGAATCCACTAATGCCTCAACCAATGTAACAGTGTATGTATCGTTTTTGGTAAAGGGCGAGCCATTATTATATTTATCTTCAAATTAACAAAAATTTTAAACAATTGGAAAGCGCTTTATGCTAGGATAAAGTTGTAATCACAATAAGGAGGTTTTATATGAAAAGGACAGGGCTCAAAAGTATCATGCTGTTGGTGATGTTTATCATCGCTATGTTGATGTTCAATAACATTTCGAGTTATGCAGAAGAAGCATCACAACCAACCACACCGGAAACGAAAGTGGAAGCAAATGCTGAAACGACTGCAACGCAAGCAAGTCAGCCGGATACGACATCTCAACCACAAGCAACAACAGAAGAAGCAACACAAACGACATCGGAAAGTGTAACAGCTGAGAAACAGGAAGAAACGCCTGCTGTGACGGCTGCTGCGACTGAAGATGACACAGTGCCATCGAGTGCACCGATGACTACAGAAAATGTGGCTCAGACGGGAAACGATGCGCCAATGATGCTAAGATTGTCGACTAAACAAGCACAACCACAAGCGACTTCATCTGAAGGTGTGCAAAATAAAACGGCAAAATCAACACATACAATTTTACATACGAACGATATTCACGGTCGCATGGTTGAAGAAAAAGACCGTGTACTGGGTATGGCAAAGTTGAAGACGTTAAAGGAACAACAAAATCCAGATTTACTTGTCGATGCGGGCGATGCGTTTCAAGGTTTACCATTATCGAACCAATCTAAAGGTGAAGAAATGGCGAAAGCGATGAATGCAGTCGGTTATGATGCAATGACAGCGGGGAACCATGAATTCGATTTTGGCTATGATCAATTGAAAAAATTGGAAGGGATGCTCAACTTTCCGATTGTCAGTTCCAATGTCTACAAAGATGGGAAATTGGCATTTAAACCGTCAGTCGTAATTCAAAAAAATGGTGTCCGTTATGGCATCATCGGAGTGACGACGCCTGAAACGAAAACAAAAACAAGTCCAACAGGTATTGTTGGTGTGACATTTGCAGATCCTTTAACAAGTGTGACGCGTGAAATGGACCGTTTAAATGGACAAGTCGATGTGTTTGTCGTGTTATCCCATTTAGGTATTGATCCGACAACTAAAGAACAATGGCGTGGGGATTATTTAACACGTCAACTCAGTCAAAACAAACAGTATCACCATCCGATTTTTGTCATTGATGGCCATTCGCATACAGTGATTGAACATGGTCAAAAATTTGATCAAGATGTATTAGCACAAACAGGTACAGCACTTGCAAATGTTGGAAAAATTACGTTCGAACAGTCTGGCCATCAGTTTTCGAATGCAGAGGCAAGCTTATTAAATGTCAAAAGTTTAGCGAATTTGAAACCGGATGCTACTGTGAAGGCGCAAGTCGACAAGGCGAACGAAGCATTTCTTAAAGCTACATCAGAAGTGATTATTCCGAATAACACTGTTGATTTCCAAGGTGAACGTGACGATGTAAGAACGCATGAAACGAACTTAGGAAATGCGATTGCCGATGCAATGGAAGCATATGGTCAAAACGGTTTCAGCCGTCCATCTGATTTTGCGGTGACCAACAGTGGGGGTATCCGTGCATCGATTGCGAAAGGCAAAGTGACGTTAAATGATGTCATTACGGTGTTACCATTTGGCAATACGATCGCGCAAATTTCAGTCAAAGGTAGCGATGTGTGGAAAGCTTTCGAACATAGTTTAAGTGCACCGACAATGACGAAAGATGGTCAAACACAATTATCTGCAAATGGTGGATTGTTACAAGTATCCAAATCGATTCAAGTTTATTTTGATATGAATAAAGCACCTGGTCAACGTATTCATGCGATTCGCGTGTTGAACAAGCAAACTGGACAATATGAAGATTTAGATATGAATCGTACGTATGCAGTCGCGATGAACGACTTTACAGCATCAGGTGGAGATGGTTTTGACATGTTTGGTGGACCTCGTGAAGAAGGGATTTCACTTGAACAAGTCTTTGCGAAGTATTTGAAAACAGCTGATTTATCACAATATGCGATAACAGAACCACAACGTATCATTAACGGTAAACCAGCTCAAAACAGTGAAACACCAAAGACAACACCACCGTCATCAAAAGGGGATAACGTGATTCCATTCCCACAACAAAAACCATCAAAAGAGATGCCGATGACAAAAGTACCAACAGCAAATGGACAGTCACAACAAAGTGCTATGAACGTAACACCTGAACAATGTGGCACTGCTCAATCTATGGCACCAGTCGTGCGCATGACATCTACTGATGCGACAGGAATGATGAGTCAAGCGAATATGACGATAACACAAAATGGTTCAGCATTAGGTCATCATACAGCGAAGAACGGCGCACAACAGTTACCCAACACAGGTACGACAGAAAAAGCACCAATCGTGGGTGGCTTATTCATGCTAGGTGCTGGTTTAGTCATCATGAGACGTCAAAAACACCGCGCATAAAATAAAACTGCACAACATAAAACACCAAGCAACGAGGATTTTCCGTTGTTTGGTGTTTTTTCAATGTCTACTTTTGGCAAGACCTCTCCATTTTTTCAATTCCAACTTTTAGCATGGACTCTCTCGTTTTTCAATGCCAACTTATGGCTAGACTTCTCCTATTTACAAATAGAATACCAGTTTTCTTGCATTATGAGCGTCGTATAGAAAAAAGATGTTTGGTTTACTTTAAAGCTAACTCAAAAATTGTGATGAGTACTATAGGTTTCGCAATTTAAAATACCTCTCCTATAACTTCGACGTGTACTACAAACACTAGGGATTCCCACTAGTGAATTAGGTATTTCCCTAATATCTTATGTATGTGAATAAATGTACAATCAGAGTGATAGGGCGTGCTATGCGAAAAAGGAGGATATCTATGGCTAAATTTGGAATGCAATTTTTTAAACCGACTGAAAAATTTAATGGCAATTGGTCAGTATTAGAACATAAAAGCCGTGAATGGGAAAAGATGTATCGTGAGCGATGGAGTCATGACAAAGTAGTTCGTACGACACATGGCGTTAACTGTACAGGGTCATGCTCATGGAAAGTATTTGTGAAAAATGGTGTGATTACTTGGGAAAATCAACAAATCGACTATCCGAGTTGTGGGCCGGATATGCCGGAGTTTGAACCGCGCGGCTGTCCTCGTGGGGCGTCGTTTTCTTGGTATGAATATAGTCCGTTACGTATTAAATATCCTTATGTTAGAGGTAAACTTTGGGAGTTATGGACAGCAGCATTAGAAGAATATCAAGATCCGATTAAAGCATGGGCATCCATTGTAGAAGATGAAGAAAAAGCGAAAATTTATAAGTCAGCACGTGGTAAAGGCGGACATGTCCGTACGAATTGGAAAGATGTGTCACAACTTATTTCAGCGCAATTGATTTACACCATTAAAAAAGATGGTCCAGACCGTATTGCTGGTTTCACGCCAATTCCAGCGATGTCGATGATCAGTTATGCTGCGGGCGCGCGTTTTATTTCGTTACTTGGTGGGGAAATGTTGAGTTTCTACGATTGGTATGCAGATTTACCACCCGCATCGCCACAAATTTGGGGTGAACAAACAGACGTACCAGAATCAAGTGACTGGTACAATTCGTCTTATATTATGATGTGGGGTTCCAACGTACCGCTCACACGTACACCGGATGCACACTTTATGACAGAAGTGCGCTATAAAGGGGCAAAAGTGGTGTCTGTTGCGCCGGACTATGCTGAAAATGTGAAGTTTGCGGACAATTGGTTGGCACCAAATCCAGGTACAGATGCAGCGATTGCACAAGCGATGACGCATGTCATTTTACAAAAGTTTTATGAAGATGAGCCGTCTGAAATGTTTATCAATTATGCGAAACAATATTCAGATATGCCATTTATCTTGCGTCTCGACCAAGATGACAACGGTTTTAAAGCAGGTCGTTTCTTACGTTCAAGTGATCTAGGGAAAACGTCTGAAAACAGTGAATGGAAACCAATGATTATTGACCGTTTAACTGATTCTTTACAAGTGCCAAATGGAACGATGGGACAACGTTGGGAAGAAGGCAAGCAGTGGAATTTGAAATTAGAAAATGAAGCTGGCGAAAAAATCGATCCAGCGATGACTGTCATTGACGGTGATTATGAACTCGTAACGATGCAATTTCCTTACTTTGATAATGATGGCAATGGTGTCTTCAAACGTGTCATTCCTGCGCGTCGTGTGACTTTGCCAAATGGTGAGACAACGTATGTGACAACTGTATATGACTTGATGGCGAGCCAATACGGTGTGAAACGTTTTAATCATGAATTAGAAGCTAAAGGTTTTGATGATGCGACGTCGTTCTATACACCCGCATGGCAAGAAAAAATTACAGGTGTGAAAGCGAACACTGTGACACAAGTCGCGATGGAATTTGCGCAAAATGCGATTGATACAGGTGGTCGCTCAATGATTATTATGGGAGCGGGTATCAATCACTGGTTCAACTCAGATACGATCTATCGCTCCATTTTAAACTTAGTCATTTTATGTGGCTGTCAAGGTGTGAACGGCGGCGGTTGGGCACACTATGTAGGTCAAGAAAAATGTCGACCAATTGAAGGTTGGAGTACGATTGCCTTTGCGAAAGATTGGCAAGGCCCACCGCGTTTACAAAACGGAACAAGTTGGTTCTATTTTGCGACAGATCAATGGAAATATGAAGAGTCTGGTGTTGACCGTTTAGCGTCTCCATTAGCTGAAAATATTAAATTGCAACACCCAGCAGACTACAATGTTTTAGCGGCACGTAATGGTTGGTTGCCATCCTATCCACAATTTGACCGCAACAGTTTACTGTGGGGAGAAGAAGCGCGTGATGCAGGTGAATTTACGAATGAAGCGATTTTAAAACGTGCTGTTGAAGATGTGAAATCACGTCGTACACGTTTTACGGTTGAAAATCCAGACTTACGTAAAAACCATCCGAAGTCACTTTTCGTATGGCGTTCGAATTTGATTTCAAGTTCTGCTAAAGGTCAAGAGTATTTTATGAAACATTTACTCGGTACGAAATCGGCACTGATGGCTGAACCGAATGAAACAGACAAGCCATCTGAAATTGAGTGGGGTGAAGATACAGTCGGTAAACTCGACTTACTCGTATCATTAGATTTCCGTATGACGGCGACACCACTTTATTCGGATATCGTATTACCAGCAGCAACGTGGTATGAAAAACATGACATTTCATCAACAGATATGCATCCATTCATTCATCCGTTCAACCCAGCAATTGATCCATTATGGGAATCACGCTCAGACTGGGATATTTTCAAAACGTTGAGCCGTACATTCTCAGAAATGGCACGTGTCCACTTAACAGGCACATATAAAGACGTTGTGACTGCACCACTTGCGCATGATTCTAAACAAGAAATTTCACTTGCATATGGTGAAGTGAAAGACTGGACAAAAGGTGAAGTGGAAGCTGTACCAGGAAAAACAATGCCAGCATTTGCGGTTGTGGATCGTACGTATACAGATGTGTATGACAAGTTCATCTCAGTCGGCCCATTACTCGAAAATGGCAAAGTGGGTGCGCACGGTGTCAGCTTCTCTGTTAAAGATCAATATGACGAATTGCGCAGTATGGTCGGTACTTGGGAAGATGATACGGTGAAAAATAATAAACCGCGAATTGATACAGCACGTAAAGTAGCAGATGTTATTTTGAACGTCTCTTCTGCTACTAATGGCCGTGTATCACAAAAATCATACGAAGACTTGGAAGCACAAACGGGTATGCCGCTCAAAGACATTTCTTCTGAACGTGCGTCAGAAAAGATTTCATTCTTGAATATTACATCACAACCACGTGAAGTGATTCCGACAGCAGTGTTCCCAGGTTCGAACAAACAAGGGCGTCGCTATTCACCATTTACAACAAATATTGAGCGTTTAGTGCCATTTAGAACGTTAACAGGACGTCAAAGCTTCTATATCGATCATGAAGTGTTCCAACAATTTGGTGAAGCACTCCCAGTTTATAAACCGACATTACCACCAATGGTATTCGGCACAAAAGATAAACCGGTAAAAGGTGGCGTGGATGCGCTCGTCTTACGTTATTTAACACCACACGGAAAATGGAATATTCACTCCACATATCAAGATAACCAACATATGTTGACGTTATTCCGTGGTGGACCGACAGTGTGGATTTCGAATGAAGACGCTGTAGCACACGATATTCAAGATAATGATTGGTTAGAAGTGTACAACCGTAATGGTGTCGTGACAGCGCGTGCAGTTGTATCACACCGTATGCCACGCGGAACAATGTTCATGTATCATGCTCAAGACAAACATATCGAAACACCTGGATCCGACATTTCAGGTACACGTGGCGGTTCTCATAATGCGCCAACACGTATCCATTTAAAACCGACACAACTCATGGGCGGTTATGCACAAATCAGTTATTCATTTAATTACTATGGACCGATTGGGAATCAGCGTGATGTCTATGTCGCTGTAAGAAAGATGAAAGAGGTGGATTGGCTTGAAGATTAAAGCACAAGTCGCAATGGTATTGAATTTAGATAAATGTATCGGCTGTCATACGTGTAGTGTGACATGTAAAAGTACTTGGACCAATCGACCAGGCGCTGAATATATGTGGTTCAATAACGTCGAAACGAAGCCAGGTATTGGATATCCAAAACGTTGGGAAGACCAAGAAACATATAAAGGTGGATGGGTGTTAAATAAAAAAGGGAAGTTAGAACTGAAATCAGGAACACGTTTGAACAAAATTGCATTAGGTAAAATTTTCTATAACCCTGATATGCCGGTCATTCAAGATTATTATGAGCCTTGGACATACAATTATGAACATCTGACAAAAGCAAAACCAAGCCAACATACACCTGTAGCGAAAGCACACTCGGTCATGACCGGACAACGCATGGATTTAGATTGGGGTCCAAACTGGGAAGACGACTTAGCGGGCGGTCATATTACTGGCCCGCAAGACCCTAACATTCAAAAAATTGAAGAAGAAATTAAATTCAACTTTGACCAAACATTTATGATGTATTTACCACGTCTATGTGAACACTGTTTGAATCCAAGCTGTGTGGCCTCATGTCCATCAGGTGCGATGTATAAACGTGACGAAGATGGTATCGTTCTTGTAGACCAAGAAGCATGCCGTGGTTGGCGTTACTGTATGACAGGTTGTCCATACAAAAAGGTATACTTCAACTGGAAAACGAATAAAGCAGAAAAATGTACGTTCTGTTTCCCTCGTGTTGAAGCAGGAATTCCGACTGTATGTTCAGAGACATGTACAGGTCGTATGCGTTATTTAGGTGTGTTACTTTATGATGCCGACCGTGTACAAAAAGCAGCATCGGCTGAAAACGAACAAGACTTGTATGAAAAGCAACTCGACTTATTCTTAAATCCATATGATGAAGCAGTGATTGAACAAGCAGAAAAAGACGGTATTTCTCAAGAATGGATTGAGGCAGCACAAAATTCACCGATTTATAAATTAGCGATTGAATATAAATTGGCATTCCCATTGCACCCAGAATATCGTACGATGCCAATGGTTTGGTACTGCCCACCATTAAGTCCGATTATGAACTACTTTGAAGGCCAAAATGCAGGGAACAACCCAGATGCGATTTTCCCAGCGATTGAAGAGATGCGTTTACCTATTCAATATTTAGCAGAACTCTTTACAGCTGGAGATACTGTGGCAGTGAAAGGCTCACTTCAACGTATGGCGATGATGAGAAGTTATATGCGGGCACAAAATACAGGCCGCGATTTTGACAACTCTCGTTTAGAACGTGTCGGTTTAACGGAACGACAAGCGAAAGACATGTATCGATTACTTGCGATTGCCAAACATGAAGACCGTTTTGTCATTCCAACATCGCATAAAGAACAATACATGGATACGTACACAGCGCAAGGTAGTCAAGGATATGGTGGCGAACATTTCGGTGCGAACTGTGACGGTTGCGGTGTACCCGTAGGCACAGGTGGAAAAACAGGTCAAGAAATCTATAATGAGCGTTTCTATGGAGGGATTTTCCGTGATTGATCTACACATGTTGAATACGTATAAAGATACATTCGGTTATATGAGTCAGCAGTTGAGCTTTCCTGAAAAATTGACCTTCCATCCTAAAACATTTGAAGACGTGTTTGATGAGACACATCCGGCTTTTCCACATGTCGTGGCATATCGAGAGGCAATGTATGAAAAGAGTTTGTCAGAAATACAAGCATTTTATACAGATACATTTGATTTTAATGAAAAAACGACTTTGTATATGACTTACAATCAATTGGATACACAAAAAGAACGGGGTCAAATGTTGGCAAAGTTAAAAGTCCTCTATGAAATGTTCGGTCTTGAAATGCCAGCATCAGAGTTGTCGGATTACTTACCATTAATGTTGGAATTTCTATATGCGGCGCGCTTTGATGGGGATACACGTGCGCAAGAAAATGTGCAACTGGTCATCATGATTATTGAAGATGGCACGTACGCGATGATGAAACATTTGGAAGACGGACATAATCCGTACGCACACTTAATCCGTGGCCTTCGTGAAACGTTCAAGCGCTGTATTGTACAAGATAAAGAGGTGACACATCATGTTTAATCAGTTTTTATGGGTGATCTTTCCGTATCTTTGTCTTGCAGTTTTTGTTATCGGACATCTCGTACGTTATCGTTATGACCAATTTTCATGGACTGCAAAATCGAGTGAATTTATTGAGAAGAAGCAATTAAAATGGGGCAGTTTACTGTTTCATCTTGGTATCATTCCTGTGTTTTTTGGGCATGTCGTTGGATTACTTATTCCCGCACATTGGTTAGAAGCGGTTGGTGTGAACAACCACATCTATCATATCGGTGCAGTGTATATTGGAAGCATTTTTGGTATAATAACGTTAATTGGCATGTTTTTGTTAACTGCGCGTCGTATTACCAAACAAAATGTCCGTCGTTTAAGTTCGGCGTCAGATATTTTTGTTAACTTTTTATTATTACTTATCGTTTTCGTCGGCTGTTATGCCACGTTAGTGACAAATGCGACAACGCCAGAGTTTGATTACCGTCAAACGATTTCGATTTGGTTTAGAGCATTGTTTACGCTCAGTCCAGATGCGAGTTTGATGACTGGTGTCCCACTTGTATTTCAATTGCACGTCCTTTTAGGCTTTACAATTATGGCTTGTTGGCCGTTTACACGTCTCGTTCACGTGTGGAGTGTGCCGGTGACTTATGCAAGTCGTAGCTATATTATTTATCGCAAACATAAAATTTAATGGAAGGTGATGACCGTGAACCAGATTGATTTTTCGCAACATGATTATCAAGATGAAATAGATAGATTGCGTCATGAATACCAGTTTGACTTTGCCGGTATTGCTTTGCCATCTGAAGATCATGTAGGAATGAAAATCAAATGGCGTTACGTGTCAGGCAACTTAAATGAAAGATATCGTCGCATCGTGTTACGGAATGGGCATGGCATTGCAGGAAATGTGATGAAAACAGGCAAGCCGATGATGATTCCTGATACAACAGATCACGAAATTCAAAACGCATTGTTTGATTATCCTATATTGATGAGTGAACAATTGACGGCTTTAATTGCGATTCCACTGTGGCATAATCATCGTGTGAAAGGTGTGCTTCTACTCGGACAACGTAACCAAAAGCCATTGCCACGTATTGCGCAAGATATTTCATCCATTAAAGGTATTGGCAGTTTGACGAGTGAAGACAAGGTGATGCAATAATGCCACAACAACAGACAGAATTACTCAATTTTTTACAAGCCTATTATCATCAAACGACAGAAATGATTATTTTTATTGATGCACAAGGGCAAGTCATTGATATGAACGAAGCAGCAAGACGTGTCATTTCACCGGATAATGATATGAGCGGTATTTCGACAACGATATGTGGTCGCTGTGAAGGTTATACAAACGAACATGCCTTACGCACATGTCAAAATTGTTTTCTCCAGTCTTCAGAAATTGGTGATACGACATTTCAAGTTTTTATGAAAACGACAGATAACAAAGTTGAACCATTTACAGCGACGTATCAGACGATTGATGAAGAACGTCAAATTAAAGCTTTTACACTGCAAAATGTCACAGCGCAACTGCAACGACAAGAGAAACTGTATCAACGTAATATGATACAAAAGACGATCGCAGCACAAGAGAACGAACGTAAGCGTATTTCACGGGAATTACATGACGGGGTCGTTCAAGAACTGATCAACGTTAATGTGGAAATGCGTTTATTGAAATATCAAACCGATATGGATGTTCTACTCTCTAATGCTAAAAATATTGAAGGCTTAATGACAAAATTGATTGATGACTTGCGCAATTTATCATCAGAATTGCGTCCGTCTACATTAGATGATTTAGGATTAGATGCCGCATTTAAAACGTATTTCAAGCAGATGGAAAATAACTACGGTTTAGCAATAAATTATCATTTTGATATTGACTCAGAGCGCTTTGACGTGGAGATCGAAACTGTCGTCTATCGTATCGTACAAGAAGCGGTGTTCAATGCGATGAAGTATGCGGGTGTTGATGATGTTGATGTCATTATTCGCAAAGATGACCATTACCTTTATGCAGAAGTGTCAGATCAAGGGAGAGGATTTGAACCGAGTGATTCGCCTAAAGGATCAGGATTAGGGCTTTATGGCATGTACGAACGTGCTGAACTGGTGAATGGAAAGCTCAATATTGAAACGCAAAAAGGAAAGGGTACGATTGTGTCACTCGAAGTACCCATCAGTCAAAAGTGAGGGGAATGTAGCATGAGAATCGTAATAGCTGATGATCACGCTGTTGTACGTACCGGTTTTTCGATGATTTTAAACTTTCAAGAAGATATGGAAGTGGTGGGTACAGCTGCAGATGGTGTTGAAGCGTATCAAAAAGTGATGGAGCACACACCAGATGTTTTGATTATGGATTTGAGTATGCCACCAGGGGAATCAGGTTTAATTGCGACAAGTAAAATTTTAGACAGTTTCCCGAATACCAAAATTTTGATACTCACCATGTATGACGATGAAGAATATTTATTTCACGTTTTGAGAAGTGGCGCGAGTGGTTATATTTTGAAGAATGCACCGGATGAACAATTATTGTTAGCCATTCGGACGGTGTACCAAGGCGAAACGTATATTGATCCGAAAATGACGACTTCTTTGGTGAAAGAGTTTGTTCATTCATCCAATGACGGAGAGTATTCGAATGATCCGTTTAAAGTGTTGTCGAAGCGGGAGTTGGAGATTTTGCCGTTGATTGCGAAAGGTTATGGGAATAAGGATATTGCTGAGAAACTGTTTGTATCGGTGAAGACGGTTGAGGCGCATAAAACGCGAATTATGGATAAGTTGAATTTGAAGTCGAAGCCGGAGTTAGTGGAGTATGCGTTGAAGAAGAAATTGTTGGATTTTTAGTGTTTTAACATGTTGCTCATTTTAAAAGTTGGGGAACTAGGGTGACTTGGAACATGCTCTCTGACAAGTGTGGGTAGTAAAAACGTTTTCTGTTGCAGGCGTATGTTGCAATGTTTGCTGCCTTGGGCTCGCGTTCTTAGGGGCTGCCCCTTCAACTAATCAACGCTTTCATTTTACTGTTACATTTGCAAAGGAAGCGTTGATGGATTTTCCGGGCCAGCTGATCCCTCAAGAGTCTCGCCCAGAATTGCAAACGCTAGTGTTTTTAAACATTTCGAGTTGAGGATGGTACACGATATTTTGTGCCATCCTCAACTTTTAATTTGAAGTGGGTTATTGATACATTTTCATCCACTTCTTCTCACGCTGTTACTTCACGCAACTTATCTTTTTATATTAGAGTAAGGAGATAGAGAGTGTGGATGGTTGGTGAAGCATTTTCTGTTGCAGGCGTTTGTTGTAATGTTTGCTGCCTTGGGCTCGCGTTCCTAGGGGCTGACCCTTCAACTAAATTCGGCTTGATTAAAGTGCACACTGGAAGGAAGCCGAATTGGATTTTGGGAGCAGTACAGAAATCTTATGTGTAACAAAGATTTCGTCGTACTGCCCCCGCAAGGTTGACTAGACTTCTCAAAAGCATCAGCATTGAGAAGTCAGACAGCTACTGCGTTAAACAGTAGCCACTATTAATCAGTAGTAATCCTAATTAGATGTTTATTTTATCCCTCAGGAGTCTCGCCCAGAATTGCAAACGGTTGTGTTTTAAAACATTTCGAGTTGAGGATGGTACACGATATTTTGTGCCATCCTCAACTTTTAATTTGAAGTGGGTTATTGATATATTTTCATCCACTTCTTCTGACGTTGTTACTTCACACAACTTTTCCTTTTATGTAAGAGGGAAATAGAGAGAGGTTCGTATTTGAAACATTTTCTGTTGTAGGTATATGTCGTCATTCAAATTTGTAAGCGCGCACGATCACTTTCGATTGTTAGGGGATACGCTATGCAAGAATAGGGGAACTCCTTATGTTATAAATTTCACAATAGCATTAAACTAAAGGTGAAATCTAATCAGGTATTTCATTTTGAACGAAAACTGACGTTCAACTTGATGCATCTAGTAAAGAAAGGTGAATGAGAAATGAATCAATCGAAAGGTGGCGTACAACTCGCGCTCCAAACACTCAGCCTTGTTGCAGGGTTTATGGCGTGGAGTATCATTGCACCATTAATTCCATTTATTTCACAAGATATTAAAATTTCCAGCGGTCAACTCTCAATTATTTTGGCCATCCCAGTGATCTTAGGGTCTGTTCTTCGTGTACCTTTTGGCTATTTAACAAACATTGTTGGCGCAAAATGGGTGTTTTTCACGAGCTTTATTGTGTTGCTCGTACCGATATTTTTACTGAGTCAAGCGGGATCTCCTGGGGCATTAATGTTTGCAGGGTTCTTCCTTGGGGTCGGGGGCGCGATTTTCTCAGTAGGTGTCACAGCACTTCCGAAATATTTTTCAAAAGATAAAGTCGGTCTTGCAAACGGTATTTATGGTATGGGGAACTTAGGGACAGCGGTCTCTTCATTTTTAGCACCACCGATTGCAGGTGTCATCGGATGGCAAAATACTGTACGAAGTTATTTAATTGTCATGGCAGTATTTGCAATCATTATGTTCTTTTTAGGGGACAATAAAGAACCTAAAGTGAAAGTGCCACTTGTAGAACAAACACGTATTTTAATGAAAAACTATAAACTGTATTATTTAAGCTTATGGTACTTTATTACATTTGGCTCATTTGTCGCATTTGGTCTATTTTTACCGAACTTCCTCGTACAAAATTTCGGTATTGATAAAGTTGATGCAGGGATTCGTACAGGTGTGTTTATCGCATTAGCGACATGTTTAAGACCTCTTGGCGGTATTTTAGGGGATAAATTTAACGCGGTAACGATGCTGAAAATTTTCTTCTCGATTATGATTATAGGTGCTTTTATCTTAGGTATTTCAAGTCACATTTCACTATTTACAATTGGCTGTTTAACAGTGAGTGTTTGTGCTGGTATTGGTAATGGACTCGTGTTTAAATTAGTCCCACACTATTTCACAAAAGAAGCGGGTGTCGCTAACGGTATTGTCTCAATGATGGGTGGTCTAGGCGGATTCTTCCCACCCCTTGTCATTTCTGCTGTAACATCTATCACAGGTACGAGTCATTTCGCATTTATCTTATTATGTGTATTCGGCTTAATTGCACTGGTTACGATGTTTAACTTATCTAAACGTGAAAAGGCAGCGGAAAATAAAGCAACTGTTTCATAACATTAAGTCATACAAAGTTGTATCATTAAAAGTAAATATATGAATCAAAATTTAGGACCGAGAGATGTGACGTTTCTCAGTCCTATTTTTGATTTCAAACGTCAGTCACACGAAAGTGATGATAAGAAATGTGTTTTGATCACGGCTTCTAAAATGACAGGTAATTCCTCAAAGGCACTCTGTTGGTGTATACGTTCAGTGACTTTATGCGCATCTTTACCTATTGGCCCGCAATTGAGAAAAGGGGCTTGAATCCGTTCAATCGCTTCAAAAGGAATGTGATACGTTTGTCCAAATACAGGTGTGTGATCGCGAAATGCGTCAAATCCTGAGCCGTTTGGAGATGGGGCAACGTAGCTCAAATCACTAATTCCGTTAAAATAGTGAATGCGTTTTGATACACGATTAAAGTGTTGTTTTGCAGTATCCGTAATCGTTTGTTTAATGGCTTCAACTAAAGGATGAAACGATGCATTCGTTGCTGGATAATAGGGTGGTGCAAAGAATGTAATCACGACAGGTCCCAGTGATTTGCATAGACGAATAAGTTGATCAATGATTGCGATAGACTGTTCATGGGGTGCTTGGTCGTTTTGAATGGTACGGTCAATCAATGCTTGTACCGTGCTTTTACCATGATGTTGACATGCATAGTGATACAATTCTTGATAGGACATCAGTTGAAGTTCAGGCATGGGTGCAACGTCTTCAGTCACCATCCGTTCTATGTATGCGCGCCAAGCTTTATTCACCCCCGCTTTGACTGCATCATTAAATTGCTGAAAAACATCATTTGCGTTCTGTTTGAATAAAAAAAGATTAAATAAAGCTGCTGTGCGGAATGGCGTTTGGACATCGTAATGATGTTTAATATCACTCAGTTTTAATGTGACAGGAAAAGGTGTGGATTCACCTTCAAATGTTTCTTTAAAACGCGTGCTATATTCAATTTCTTGAAGAATATAACTCATCACAAAATTGGAACTTAGACCGAGTGCAGGCGTTCCCACATGTGTTTCGCGGCCATTCACGAACACACCTGGCATAATTTTACCGATTGAACCACTGTAAAAATAATGGACGTCATTGCCTTGTTGTTGAAATGTGGGTTCACTATTGAGATGTAAGACGATTTCGAGTTGATGTTGCTGACAAAGTTGATCTAAGTAGGCCACTGCGGCATGCATCCCTTTTGAAGTGACTTCTTCGTCTGGAACAGTGATTAAAATGAGATTGATATCCCATTCTTCAATGATCGCTTTTTCAATGAGTGACATATGTAACATAAGGCCTGGCTTCATATCCATACTGCCACGTCCAAATAAATACTGTCCTGACAGAATATCGGTTTGAACGTCTTTATCAAAATCCTCGATATGCGCTTGAAAAGTTGCAGTGAGGGCATCCATATCATATGCATCAGATTGGTATAAACCAAAATCTTCAATGCCTACTGTATCGAAATGACTGATACATGTGACAGCTTTGTGAGATGTTGCCCCTTGATATAATGCGATGACTGCATGTCGACCGTCGTCAGTCGGCACGAGGTGGATCTGCTCTGGACGGGCTTTGAAATAATCGAGAGACATCAATTTGTCTTTCACTAAATAAGGAAATGATTGTTCACCGTCTGAATGGGTTACACTTTGATGTGCAACGAGTTGTTTTAATAGTAATGCTCTTCCTGCTGCTGTTTGCCATTGTGCTTTCATACTATCTTCTCCTTTGTGTACCGTTTCCAGCATACAATCTCATTGTAAGTGTTTTCATAACGTTTGCCAATTGCTTCGACCGACTTTATGACGTTTATGTGACGGCGGAAGTTCTCTTAGATGTCTCAAACTGATTTGTGTTAAGATAGTAAAATAAGATAGTACAAAAGTGGGGGCATATGACATGTTAAAAAAAATAATCGGTATTATTTTGTCACTCATCGTTTTATTTATCCTCGTTGCCGGTGCATTTTTTGCGTTTAAAGGATACCAAAAAAGCCAAAATTTAAAGATGATTGATCAATATTTAACTGAAAACCATTTGAAAGATAAAGTTATTGAGGAAAAAGATGAGTACGACCCAAGAAAAGGGATCTTTTATAAAGAGTTAAAATTAGAAGGCGATGAAAAAAATACATACATTGCACAACCGATCCATATGAAACGTGGATTTTTCTTACAAGGATTTAATACTGAAACGAAAAAGCATGATAAAAAGGCAAAGTATAGTTTCTTTGACGAAGATTATAAGTTGAAATAACTGGTTTTAATGGCTGCGTACCATCATGGATATTTTACAATGACTGATGGGGACGCGCTGTACAATATGTATAAACAGATGAAAAAAGACTCGGACAATTCAATGTGCCGAGTCTTTTTGTACTTTAACTGATATGCTGTATGGTTCTAACACTATTTCACAGATTCTGCTGTTTCTATTGCTTTTTGAATGTAGTCAACGGATTGATCGAGTGCCGCTTTTTCTTCCTCATCTAACAAAATTGGGAATACTTCGTGGTGACCGTCTCGATTTACACGTGTCGGTAAACTGAAAGCGACATTTGTATAATCGTATACATTTTGATGAACGGTAGAAATCGGTAAAATGCGATTTTCATCATAAAAAATGGCTTCTGCTAAATCGACAGCAACACGTGAAATGGCAGAATTCGTCCAACCTTTTTTACGCATCACATCAAAGGAAACTTGATCGATTTGGTCACGAATACCCTGTTTCGAAATTGGTGTGGCACCACTCAGTTGTTCATATTCTTCCAATGACATCCCAGCAATACGGACACGACTCCATACTGGAACAGTCGTTTTACCATGTTCACCAATCACAAACGCTTCAACACTTTTTGGGTCAACTTGATAATGATCGGCAATTAAAGTACGAAAACGTGTCGATTCTAACATCGTACCTGTTCCCATGATTTTATGGTGTGGATAGTTGTATTGTGTTTCAGCAATATATGTCATTGTATCTACAGGGTTTGAGATCATCATTATATGTGGAGATGTTGTCACTGTAGTAATTTGCGCCATAATTTCTTGAATGATCTTCGTGTTGTGTGCTGTCAATTTCGTACGATCTGCCATATCAGCATTGGAAGGAATGCTCGCAGAAATAATAATGAGATCAACATCTTTTAACATATCGTAAGTGCCGACTTTAATACGTGTACGGTGTGTTCCGCTTAATCCTTGATAATGCACGTGATCGAGTGCTTCACCTTCTACAGTGTCAAGATTTGTATCAATTAAAATGATTTCTTGGAACAAACCTGTATATTGAATGTCTGTTAAAATCTGGCTGCCTACGCGTCCTAAACCGATAAGTGCTACTTTGTTGCCCATTTAAAAATCCCTCCTGAAGTTGTATCAAATTAGATGATTTCAGTGATTTATATATTGATAATACTAGTATAAACATTGTGAAAGATCAGATGCAATGACAATCCATTCATCGTCAGACACATTTTTCAGAATTTTTGGTATGATAAACAAGACACATCCTATGAAGGGGGACAATGAATAATGAAAGAGACAAAAGCATTACTCCAACAATTAACAGACCTTAATGGCATTGCAGGTCACGAATACAATGTGAAAAAGGTGATGAACGACCTATTAGAACCGAATAGCGACGAAATGATTTATGACAATTTAGGTGGCGTGTTCGGTAAAAAGCACTCAAAAACAGGTCAACGTACGATTATGATTGCGGGTCACCTTGATGAAATTGGCTTTATGATTACCAAAATAGATGACAATGGCTTTATTCGTTTCACACAAGTCGGAAGTTGGTGGAATCAAGTGATGTTATCGCAAAAAGTGACGATCACGACAGATGAAGGTCGCCAAATTCGCGGTATTATCGGTTCGAAGCCACCACATGTATTAACACCTGAAGAACGCAAACGCCCAGTGGATATGAAAAATATGTTTATCGATGTAGGGGCAAAAGATAAAGCTGAAGTTGAAGCGGCAGGTATTGAAATCGGCAATATGATTACGCCATATTCAGAATTTGAAACATTACTCAATGAAGATTATATGACCGCGAAAGCATTTGACAATCGTTTTGGCTGTGCTGTTGCAGTCGATGTAATGGACGAGCTCAAAAACGAAAACATTGACATTAATTTAGTTGCGGGTGCCAATGTCCAAGAGGAAGTCGGTTTACGTGGTGCAAAAGTTGCCGCGCACAAAGTGAAACCGGATTTAGCCATTGCTGTAGATGTCGGCGTTGCATATGATACACCTGGATTAGAAAGTAACGGAGACACGAAAGTAGGGCAAGGTCCTATCGTGTTAAATTTAGATGCTACAAATATCGGGCATGTCGGCTTAATTCGTCACGTGAAAAAAGTGGCTAAAGCAAATGGTATCGACTTACAATGGGATTCGCTTCCAGGTGGCGGTACAGATGCCGGAAGCTTCCATACAGCATTAGACGGTATTCCTTCCATCGCATTGTCATTGCCATTACGTTATATGCATTCAAATGTATCTATCATTAGCCAAAAAGATTATCAAGCTGTCGTTAAATTAGTAACTGAAATCATTCGCGCATTAAATGATGACACAGTCGACGAAATCATTTGGTAAAGCATTTAAAATGTCGGATTGAGCAGAATGTCGCGTGTTCTATTGAACAGTGGCGTTCTGCTTTTAATATTGCATGATAAAAGTGAAGGGAAGGCAACAAAAAGGTATTGTCTTCATCATAGAGTCATGATAGATTAGACAAAACTAAAACGACAGCAGAGGGGGCTTACTATGGCGCAACAACATCAAAAGCGGTGGTTTGGCTACTTGTTAGTTATTATCGGTGCTTCATTTTGGGGCGTAGGTGGAACAGTCTCACAATGGCTTTTCCAACATGCAAATGTCGACGTAACTTGGTTTGTAGCCGTTCGACTCATGATTTCAGGGCTGTTATTACTCGGCATTGCTTTCATTTCAGAAGGCTCGAAAGTCTTTCATATTTGGCGTGATAAGCAATCCATCACGCAAATTTTAATTTATGGTTTACTCGGCATGCTGGCAGTTCAATACACTTTTATGGTCACTATCAGCTACGGTAATGCGGCAGTTGCGACATTATTGCAATACCTCGGGCTTATTTTCATCATTTTTTATCTCGTCATCAGAAAAGTGACAAAAATAGGTGTGAAAGAAATCGTCGCGGTATTGCTGGCGTTATCTGGTACATTTTTATTACTGACTAACGGTGATGTAGAAAATCTACAAGTTCCGAAATTAACGATTGTCTGGGGCTTACTCTCTGCCCTCGCACTTGCATTTTATACGATTTATCCAGTGAAATTATTAGCACGATGGAGTTCGCTGACTGTCGTGGGATGGGCGATGTTCATTGGGGGTGTCGCATTAAGTTTCTTTCATCCACCATGGCAAGTCGACTTTTCAACGTGGACAATAGAAACACACCTCTACTTTGGATTTGCTGTCATTTTCGGGACAATGCTAGCATTTTGGTTTTACATCGATAGTTTACGCTATTTACAACCACACGAATCAGGACTGTTAGGCACACTCGAACCATTAACAGCACTCTTAACATCAGTAGTCTGGCTACATATCACATTCGGGCTATGGCAACTTGTGGGTGTCGTATGCATCATCTTAATGGTCGTCGTCGTATCCGTCGTTAAAAATAAATAAAGCTATAACCGCATCAGCTTTTAAGGTTTGCACGAGAAATCAGCTGTGTCTTAAACAGTATGTTATTCAATAAAGTTGTTGAGCACATGATGATTGTAGGTATAAATCAGGGCTTTGAAGAAAAATGCAATAGTGTGTGAAGGAAGATTTTGTAGATTTCAAAAGCATGTCACTTCATTCGAGGTAGAAGAGAAAAAAGATTACAAAAACGATGCTATTCAATATAAAAGAAGCCTTATTGAATGCAATCTGGGCAAGACTCCTTAGGGATGAATCTAAGACTTAAAAATGATTTCTGATATTTAACAGTGACTACTGTTTAACGCAGTAGCTGTCTGACTTCTCAATGCTTTCGCTTCTGAGAAGTCTAGTCAGCCTTGCGGGGGCAGTACGACGAAATCTTTGTTGCACATGAGATTTCTGTACTGCTCCCAAAATCCACTAACGCTACAAACAATGTAACAGTACAATTAAAGCGTTAGTTAGTTGGAGTTTCAGCGCCTCGGAACGCGAGACCCAAAGTGCAATCAATAAAGGCTAAAGTAATCAAGCAGAGCATCGTTATGTAATCTGTAAGATGGTTCTCTTCTGAATTTCAACGATATGATTTAGAAACATCACTAAACCGATCTATTCTCAACAAACTAGTGCATATCATGAATTTTCATCATCAATCCATGTGGCACATCATCATGTGACACAACTTCTTTCTTAATATAATTATGTGGGTCATCTTTTTTCGCAACAAGTTTCACAAAATCACCTTTCTCAGGTGTGAAATCATCATCAGTTGGAATCTTCACATTTTCTTCAACAGTTTTTTCAGATTCACTCACGACTTTTTCAGCAGTTGTACCATCTTTCATATAACCGTAATATGTTTCCTTTTGTCCTGAAAGCATCATGACTACAACAACACCTATTGTTACGACTAACATAGCCACGATCAATACGATACCTATCGTTTGTTTTTCTTTCATTGATGGGCCTCCTTTAAAATTTATTGGGACTTCATAACAAGTCACTTCTTATTGTATCGAATGAAAATACTTTCAGGAAGTAAAATATCAAATGTAATTGTGAAGTTCAGTGATGTATTGCATGTCGTTTCGTATATGAAGGTTTACCCGACATATGGAAAAGTGAGCGATGTGATGTTGAAAAATTGCATAAAGTTCGTGCTGTCTGTCTTCAATTTTTTCACAAGTCATGAATGGTGTTATGGTATAGTATCTATATTAGAAATTATCGCTTCCATGAGGCAAAAGATGGAGGGACAACAATGTCTGAGTTCAATGGACATCAAAAAATTCAAGATCAATGGTTACTCGTTTTCGGTATCATTTTAATTGCGGCCACATTACGTGCGCCATTAACCGCTGTGGGACCAGTGATTCAACAAATAAAAATGGATTTACAAATTAATAATGGGATTGCTGGATTGATTACGACCATTCCGCTCATTATTTTTGGTATCGTATCGCCATTTGTTTCACGTATGCTTTCAAAAATTTCGATGTCACGTTTTTTATTTTTAACGTTAATATTAACGATTATAGCACTCGTTATTCGAATTTTGGGAGGTGTGCCCGCATTTTTTATAGGGACGGTGTTACTAGGTGTATCGATTGCGCTTGCCAATGTGACGTTGCCCGCATATGCAAAATGGGCCTTTCCAACACAAATTGGTGTCATCACAGGGATTTATAGCGCAACGATGAACTTTACAGCTGGGTTAGGTGGGGGATTAAGTTATCCTCTTTCTACCGTGACGTCGCTATCGTATCGCTTTTCCCTCGTTTTTTGGGTCATTTTTGCTGTGATTGCGCTCGTGCTATGGCTACCTCAACTTAAACAAGCATCCCATTTAACTTCACAACAACATGAGGGATTAAAAAAGCCGATTTATCGTTCGAAAATTGCATGGGCTGTTGCACTGACGATGGCATTCCAATCTATGATGTTTTATAGTATCGTCGCGTGGTATCCATCTATTTTAGTCAGTAAAGGCATTGACCCAGAAATGGCAGGTTACTTTTTAATGTTGAATCAATTTGCGCAGCTCCCGATGACGTTTACATTTCCGATTATCGCGGCAAAAATGTCAACACAAAGAAGTCTAATTAGTATAGTAGCGGTACTGATGAGTGTTGGATTTATGTTACTGTTTTTCAACAATACTTGGGTATTATTGATAGCGATGATTTTGACAGGTATGGGCATTGGCGCATGCTTTAGTTTATGTATGACAATGTTTTCAATTCGTTCAAAAACGACTGCCGGCAGTATGGCATTATCTGGTTTTGGACAGTCTGTTGGCTATTGGGTTGCCGCGATTGGTCCATTCATAATGGGGATAGCACATGACATGTTTAACAACTGGACAGTAGGGATGGTGCTATTTTTGTGTATGGTCGCAGCTGTCTATTGTGCCGGTATGGTTGCCGCGCAAAATAAATATATTGAAGACGAATAAGAGATAAGCATAAGGGTTAAGACGAGGTAATGATGCACCTTGTCCTAACCCTTTTTTACTACGATTTATCATGCTATGCGCTAACCATTACAACATATCTGATTCTTGCTGTGCTGGGGTTTTCAAAATATGCATTAATTTGATGTGCTCTTTTGGCAACATTGTTTGATATCGTGACTCGCCAAAATGATGGCGTTGAATGTTCACTAACAACTGATTCGATGTATGGATGGCAGAAATGAAATGTGGAGGTAAATAATACCCTTTTGTATTTTCATCCAAAATCGCATCAATGTTACTGTATTTTGGATGGTACGTATATTCTGCGATGAAATGTTGCTGTAACTCTAAAGTACCGTATAGTTCATATGTTAAATCCGTTTTGTTGTTTTGAATTGGGTACGGATGGAACAGTAAAATATCATACGCATGCGGGGATTCATGGATAATATAGGAATGTCCCACAACACAATGCGAGTGATTGAAAGGTTGCAATAAATAAAATACATGTTGTAGTGCCGTTTGATGTCCAAATCTATCGAAATAACCATACATTTCTGACTGACGACAGATGAGCGGCAAACTTAAGCCTTGAACGGTATGATGCATATTCAACCAAATATCCAACCATTCTCTAGGGTGTACTTTAACTTCTTGTTGCGCAAATAACCATTCATTGACACCTGTGATGAGTATTGGACACTGATTCATGTTGTGTTCGTCCAGCCAATCTTTAAATTGTCGATGAAATGGATGTTCAAGTTGTAATACTGTAATACTTGATTGGGAAGCACTGTTCACCATTGCCATATCGACCATATAATAATCAAACACGAAGTCTAATGGTAATGTACGTTCACGAATCGGTGTAGACAGCAGTAATGTAAATCGGCACTGTTCAAGTAATAATTGCATTTCTTGAACGATAAAGTTGATGTCATGCGCTGACATTGTAGCCTCATCTAAAACGAGATTGAAATTCAACTGTGACAAATCAAATGCAACAGAAGACTGGCGTAGTACATGTAATAACGGCTGTAAAAAGTGCAATTTAAACTTTTCATAATTTTGCATAGATGAGATACGATAGGCGATACCGTACTGATGTTGCTGTACGAGCTTACTTAAACATTCGGCTTCCTCCAGATGATCAACCGTAACATTCGTCTCTTTCGTACGATTGAAGTACAGTATGATAGGCGCTACTTGTTGATAAGTATGCACGTGAGATGTTGAATTGAAAATTTGCATCACTTCACGCATATGTTGTACTTCAAGGAGCAACTGTTTAGAGGGTATCCATTGCGTTTGTTGGGATTGATTTAAATAAATACTTATCGGTTGCGCAGTATTAACTTGTTCATCAGCATCGAATAAATGACCTTCAAAATATTGATAATCAAACGGATGTACATGCACCTTGTTGATTGGTTGTTGATGCTGTTTTCGAAAGGTAATCGGACTGACACCAATGAAACGTTTAAATTGTTTAGAATAGTGATTGTAACTACTAAATTGATAGTATGATGCAATCTGGTTTATCGATTCATTCGTGTTCAGTAAGTGATATATGGACAGACCTATTTTCAGTGAGACAAAATATTTTTTGAACGTGTAATTTAAATATCTGTTAAACAATGTTGAAATGTAAGATTCGGTAACGAAAAAGTGTTCACTTAATTCTGGCAAAGACAGGCGTGAAAGGGGTCTTTGGTGAACATAATCCATAATGTTATTAAATAAAATACTCTTCACTTGAATCTGTGGCACATGAACGGCCCCTGTAACGATAAAGCATTCATTAAGCAACTTTTCGATAATCGGTAAGAAAATTTCGAAACGTGCGTCTGTATTCTTTTCAGTAATCACTTTTTTTATTTGTGAGGTGATTTTATTGTGAGAGGATAATTTTTCTTGATTGAAATATCCGAGTAAATAATGGGGCTCATATGCTGAGAAGTAGCGTAATGGAATAGAGATTTTTGCAACAGCTTGTGCATCTTTAACATTAACAATGTCATTATGGTTAATGATTGCAACCTGGTGATAATAGTGACTCAATTTACCGTTAAGCTCGAGTGTCAGGACGCCTTCAAATGAAACAAGTAATTCTATACGATTGAACACACGATAAGCGCTAGCTGTGTACTGTTTCATTAATTCTATAGTGATGCCTTGCATAATTGCCCTCTTTCAAATTCAATATTTTTCAACAGCATTGAAATGACTTAATAAATCAACATTATTATAAAATTATTGATTGTTAGACCACAATAAGATTTGCCGTATTGTGAAAGGAAAGACGTAAAGTGAAAAAATAAAGACATATTAAATGGTTTAAAAAGATTATGGAAAGCAATATTCTTTAAAAAAAGATACATCGAAGTGAAAAAAAGTGGTAAAGATTTATAGACGATGGCGTAGTATTCAAAAGTTGAGAATACGATTATTAAATAGGCGGAAATTTAAGATAGAAAATCATGTCAATGCCTTATTTGTTTTGAAGTAACACTACTATAACATATTCTTACCAAAGCGACACCCTCATTTCATAGCGCTTTCATTAAAGTGATAGAGAATTTTTGAATAGGTATTGATAATCTATTTGAAAACGAATAAAATGAATATAACAGGTTTTGGTACCGGTTCCAAAAAGTTTTGAAAGCAATGAACGTGCCGATTTGAAGCCTTACACTGCTTTTAAAACTGCTTTATGCATGTAAGACAATTTAAGGAGTGATGTTATGGCCTATCAAAAAGAAGCTGAAACGATACTAAAAGCAGTGGGTGGAGAAGAGAATATTGAAGAAATGGCCCATTGTGCGACACGTTTACGCCTTACATTAAAAGATGAGGGCAAAGTAGATGAGGAAACACTCAATCAAATGGACGTCGTGAAAGGGACCTTTTCTACAAGTGATCAATATCAAATTATTATCGGTTCAGGTACAGTGAATAAAGTCTTTCAAGCAGTACAGTCTTTAATGAAAGGTGACACTGATGAACCAGCACCACAAGAGCATAAAAAGCAAAAGAAAAAGGGGCATCCGTTACAACGATTTGTGAAGATGTTGTCTGATATTTTCGTTCCAATTATTCCTGCCATTGTTGCGGGCGGTTTATTAATGGGACTCAACAATATTTTGACAGCGAAGGGCATTTTTAGTGACAGTCAATCTGTTGTAGAAATGTATCCACATTTTGCTGAATTTGCAAGCATGATTAATATTTTTGCAAGTGCACCTTTTGCTTTATTGCCTATTTTAATTGGTTTTAGTGCCGCAAAACGATTTGGTGGCAATGCCTTTTTAGGTGCTGCACTAGGCGCAATTATGGTACACCCCGCATTGATGAATGGGTATGCCTATCCTGAAGCACTTGCAAATGGCGATCCAATTCCGCAATGGCATATTTTCGGCTTATCCATCGCACAAGTTGGTTATCAAGGGCAAGTGTTACCTACATTAGTCGCGACATATATTTTAGCGCAGTTAGAAAAAGGGTTACGTCGTATTGTACCGACCGTGTTAGATAATTTGTTGACTCCGTTATTCGCAATATTAATCACAGCCTTTTTGACATTTTTATTTGTAGGACCTTTGACACGTACAGCAGGCTTTTGGCTTACAGATGGCTTAACATGGTTGTATGAAACAGGTGGCGCAGTTGGTGGATTTCTCTTTGGTTTATTCTACGCACCCATTGTTATTACAGGTATGCATCATAGTTTTATCGCCATTGAAACAGCACTCATTGCAGATCAAGCGAAAACAGGGGGCTCATTCATTTTCCCAATCGCTGCAATGTCTAATATGGCACAAGGAGCAGCTGCATTGGCCGCATTTTTCATCATTAAACAAAATCAAAAACTGAAAGGTGTCGCTTCAGCAGCAGGGGTATCAGCCGTATTAGGTATTACTGAGCCTGCTATGTTTGGTGTCAATCTGAAGTTACGTTATCCATTTATCGGAGCAATGACAGGCTCGGCTTTAGGTTCGGCATATGTTTCATTCTTTAAAGTGAAAGCAACAGCATTAGGCGCGGCTGGAATTCCGGGCATCATTTCAATCGCTCCAGGTTCATGGACACATTACATTATTGGTATGTGTATCGCATTTATCGGTAGCTTCGTCATCACCTTCATACTGTCGAAACAGAAAAGATATCAAAGTATAACAGAGTAAAGTAAAGGATTAATTTGAATCGCAAAAAAGACTGAGGTAACTGAATTGTGCCTCAGTCTTTTTGTCATCATTAAGGGGACTGAGTTGAAACAAAGTCATTGTTAATTGACTTATAAATGCGCGTTACTTTTGGAAATGAAGAATGAAAAAGCTATAGCGTTGGTAAGTAATTTGTTTATGAGAGTGATGTTTTTAAAGCATATTGAGGAACGATGCTAACATGAAAATAAAAGTCTTGACTGATGAGATTGCAAAACAGGACGACATGTCTAACCATAACCAAAGAAGTGATACTTGTGGTAGATGAGAATGACTAAAGTTTGACGATGGGGTGTGGGTTTGTGTGAAAAAGTAAAATAAGAGATTGTAAAAACCACCCGAGGTCATAAAACAGAAGAAAAACCCAGGTCACTTGTGGAAATGAAGAATGAAAAAGCTATAACATTGGTAAGTAGCTTCTTTATGAGAGTGATGCTATTAAAGAGGATTGAGAAACAATTCTCATATAAAATAAAAGTCTTGACTGATGAGATTGCAAACCAAGACGACATGTCTAACCATAACCAAAGAACTGATACTTGTGGTAGATGAAAATGCCTATAACTTTGACGATGGGGTGTGGGTTTGTGTGAAAAAGTAAAATAAGAGATTGTAAAAACCACCCGAGACTCCTGAGGCATCAGACGTAGCCGAAAATCCAATTTGGCTTTCATCAAGTGAACATTTCAATTAAGCCAAATTTAGTTGAGGCAAGTCGCCTAGGAACGCGAGGGTTGGTTTTTACAATGAAAAATCTACCCCTCTTTATGATGTCATACATAAAGCAACTACAAAACCAACTGTCAAAGCTTATCATTCCGCCATAAAAAGACAAACAATACCACCACAAGTAGCATTGAAAGCACAATGATAATCAACCAAGAAAACGCACTTCCTGTATCAATAGGCAATGGAACATTCATCCCAAAAAAACTAAACACTAACGTCGGCAACGTTAACAACACCGTAAAAATCGTCAACGTCTTCATTGTCGTATTCAACTGATTCGAAAGTAATGACGCATAGGAATTCGACATACTCTCAACAATACGTAAATAAAGCTCCGTCGTTTCCACTGCTTGTTGGTGTTCATTTTGCAAGTCTTCTAGTAATTCTTCATCCTCATCAAACCGTTTAATTGCTGGCAAACGGAACAAATAACGAATCGTTGAAGAATTGGTTTTTAATGAACCTAAAAAATATACGAGACTTTTTTCAATTTCACTTAATAAAAATAAACGTTGATTCGTCACACGTTGTTGTAAATTATATTCCACTTGACGACGTTCTTTATTCAGTAGACGTAAACTTCTATTATATTGTGCTGCCATATCATACATCACTTTCAAGGCGAATTGGCTCTTATACTTCAAGTTAATCGGCTTTTGCATTAAGTGATCAAAATAAGGAAATGGTTTGGCACAAACAGTCACAATAATATCTTTACCGATAATAATACCTAACGGCAATGTCGTAAAACTTTTAAGCTTGTATTGACCGGATTTGGAAAAAGGGAAGTCACTAATGATTAATGAGTAGTCGCTATCATCATCGTACTCAATACGTGAACTTTCTTCGCTATCTAAAGCATCTTCTAGAAAGTCTTGAGGAAACCCGTACACTTCAATAAGACGTTCAAGTTCATCGGGGGTTGGTTTAACGACATTCAGCCATTGAGCATGTTCCCAATCTTCACTTTCTATGACACGCAAGTCTGTATCATTACGATAAGCGTGAATCATGTTGCGTCACCTTCTTCTATATCTTGTTTGAGATGTCTAATATCTTTGTAGCCTTGTCTATGTGAGGCAAACCCTTCCATAATGGCATACCAATTTTCACCAAACTCTGACTTAATTCGATTAAATAATTCACTTTGTGCACGGTTTAATTTTTTGATTAAAGCTTTACCTTCTGGTGTCGGATAAAGCCGTTTCAAACGACGATCCGTTAAATCAGGTTCATCATAAATTAAGCCTTTTGATTTTAATAATTTGAGCGTTGCGTGTGAGCCTTGTTTTGAGATTTCTAGATTCTCCAGTAATTTCTTTGTTGTAATACCTGGCAGTTTGTTAATAAAAAAGAGAAAGCGATGATGTTGGCGACTCATATCATATTCAGCGATGAGATCATCAGCTGTTTTTGTAAAAGTTTGATAAGCATAATAAAAAAGAAATAGTTCATAATCATTATTTTGAGTCATAGTATACTTCCTTTTCTGAAAAGTCTTTTTCATTATAGTAAAGAATCGTACATCTGTCATGAATATGCTGATGAATTTTGAAGAATAATCAATCATGAAAACATGTATTAACAGACGAGACGACGAAGCATAAATAAGGGAATACGTAACCTAAACCTAGAAATGTGAAGTTTGTATCGTGATTGTTAAGCGTTTAATGTGTCATAAATACGACAAAATTTAGAATATGACGTTAAATTTCGTGTTATTTATTAGGAAAATCATGAAATTAAATCGAATCTTCATGAAATCTTAACATTAAATTTACAAAGATAAGAGATAATCAGAGTGAATCATACTTGGATAGTATGGCTAAGATATTGAAAAGAAACCTATTTCATGTCTTTTTTTAAGACTTTTACAATCATTATATTGAGGTGGAAAAATGGAAATGTCGGTAACTGAAGTCATCTTTTCGTTTTTAGGTGGCTTAGGTATCTTCCTGTACGGTTTAAAAATAATGGGGGATGGACTTCAAGCTTCTGCTGGAGATCGTTTACGTAACATTTTAAATAAATATACCTCTAACCCAGTCCTTGGTGTATTAGCAGGTATGATTGTGACAATATTAATTCAAAGCAGTTCGGGAACGACAGTGATAACGATTGGTTTGGTCACAGCTGGATTTATGACATTGAAACAAGCGATAGGTGTCATTATGGGTGCAAACATAGGGACGACAGTGACCGCGTTTATTATTGGTATTGATTTAGGGGAGTATGCGATGCCGATCTTAGCGATAGGTGCGTTCCTTATTTTCTTTTTTAAACGTTCAAAAATCAATCATATCGGGCGCGTTTTATTCGGCTTCGGTTCTCTATTTTTTGGACTTGAGTTTATGGGAGATTCTGTGAAACCATTAGCTGAGTTGGAATGGTTTAGACAACTCATGCTCGATATGTCCTCACATACCATTTATGGGATTTTAGCTGGAATAGGTTTAACAGCACTTGTACAAAGCTCGAGTGCGACAATTGGAATTTTGCAGGAATTTTATAGTCAAGATTTAATTAATTTACAAGGTGCGATTCCGGTACTATTAGGTGATAATATCGGAACAACCATTACAGCAATATTAGCAAGTTTAGCGGGCTCACTTGCTGCAAAACGAGCGGCATTTGTGCATGTCATATTCAATGTTATTGGTGTTATCATTTTTGGATTACTTTTACCGGTCATTATACCGTTTATCGCAATCACTCAAGAGGCATGGCATTTAAAACCAGCGATGACTATTGCGTTTGCTCACGGGGCTTTTAACGTGACAAATACATTAATTCAATTACCATTTGTGGGTGCTTTAGCATGGATTGTGACAAAAATTGTGCCAGGTAAGGATGTCACAGAAGATTATAAACCACAACATTTGAACAAAGATTTAGTGTATCATGCACCGGGTGTGGCGTTACAAGAGACCCAAAAAGAGCTGCAAAATGTTGGGAATATCGTCCGTTCCATGCTTGAGGATGTACACCATCCGTCTCAAATGGACAAAAAAATGATTAAAAATGTACAACAAAAGCATCAAGCTGTGGAGACAATTAGTGACAGTATTCGCAATTATCTCGTGCGGATCTCGACTAAAGATATTAATCGTAAAGATGTTGAAAGATTGGCAGTCATGTTTGATGTGAATCGCTCTATTTTGAAAGTGTCTGAATTAATCGAAGCCTACATTGATCAAATGGAACGTAAAAAAATGAAGCAAATTACGCTGACAGATGATGCTGAGCGTGGTATTGAAAAACTGTATCGCTTCGTTGATGAATCATTTGTAAAAGCGATAGAAACATTAGATGTATATGATACAACGAAAAAGGATGAAGTCGTTGAACGGAGTCGAGAAGCTTTTAATATTGAGCATCGACTACGTAAAGGTCATATCAAACGTTTAAATCGAGGCGAATGTTCAACAGATGGTGGTCTGCTTTATGTAGATATTATTGCCGTTTTAGAGCGTATCGGTTATAACTCTCGAAATATTTCAGAAGCTATGGTGGGCTTAAATGAAGACGTATCTATTGAAGAAGAAGTTTTAAATGTATAGTGCGTTTTAACCTTAAAGCGGTGCAGTGTTTGGTTTTAATCAGACATTGCACCTTTTTAAATACAATTAAAAACTAAATGGAATTCGAGAAAAATGCAGGTGTTTTTAAAAGTTATATGTAAATAAATTATGGTGTTTACAATGTTCAGTTAAATTAATAGTATTAAGTGACAAAATTTCGAAAATTAAACAAAACGATTGTGTTCATCCTTACATTTGTTAAACTTTTAAAGGATGGCAAATGTTTGATTTTTGTCAATATTTTTTGATTTGAAGGAGGTGAGGGCATGTATAGAATGAAAAAATGTATGACGGGTATCTTATTATTCATGACGTTGATGGTGCTTTTAATGATGCATCCGAAAGAAGCGTTCGCGCATGCCACTTTAGAGAAGCAAACACCAACTGAAAATAGTGTTGTTCCATCACAACCAGAGACGATTCAACTCGAATTTAATGAACCTGTGTATACCGATTATTCTAAGATCACGCTTTATGATGATGAGGGGAATAAAATAGATACATTGAAACCCCAAGAATCAGGAAAGTCACAAAAGCTGAATTTTGATGCTTCGGAAGTCCAAAAAGGCACGTATCAAATTTCATGGGAAACGATTTCTATCGATGGCCATGAGGTGGACGGTCAATATTATTTCTCTGTCGGTCATAAGACAGCTGATGCGATTGATACATCAGGGGCATTTTATACGGATACCTTTTTCTGGTTTGGACTCATACGGTTTATTTTACAATCTGCGTTGCTCATATTAACAGGCCTGTACATTGTGAATTTGTTTATGGCACGTCAAGAAGCACCTACATTCCATATCATTCCGCATCATCGTAGTGCGGTTATTTTACTTATGATGACAGCTGTGGGTGCAGCGATTGTTTATTTGATGACTTTACCAGAAACGGTGATCACATCGATATTGAAACTTGATTTTTCTGTTTGGATACAATTTCCGTTTATGCTTTCTATGACAAGTTTAATCATCGTACTAGGCCTGTTCACTTTGAGAAATATGGAACCGCTTTGGCAACAAATGATGCCGTTATTCATTTTTATTAGTTTGGCGATTTCTGGACATGTTTGGACACAATCCATACCGATATATTCAATTGTTATACGGACGATTCACTTAATCGGTATCGCAATGTGGCTTGGAAGCTTTGCATACTTAATCGCTTACTTGTTTTCAAAACAGCGCCATTCTTATGTATTGATTATTAAAGATGTACTACTTAAAACGAATATTGGCGCAGTTATACTTATTATTGTGACAGGCTTTTTAATGTCTATCGATATGACGTCTTTATCTGCAATGATCACAAGTTCGACAACATATAGTAGCCTCTGGTTCGCCAAAATTGGGTTGACGATGGTGATGATGATTTTGGGTGCTTTCCAAACTTTTTGGGCCATGCGTCAAAAATGTCGTATCAATCAACCATTACTGTATATTGAAATCTTCGTCGGTGTATTTTTAATCTTAGCCGGTGTCATCATGAGTCAAATTGAAATTCCCTTATAGAGAGAAAGGAAGTAAATAAATGAAAATGCCAAAATTTTTAATCAGTTTTATCGCTTTGATAGTGATGGTCGCGATCACTGCTACAGTAGCTGAAGCACACGTTAAACTCGATCCACAAGTGAGCGAACCGGGGTCATATCAACAATATGATGTCCGTGTTCCGGTTGAACGTGATAGCCATACGACTAAAGTTGAACTTGAAGTGCCAAAAGGTGTCACAGTGTCTGCGATTCAACCTGTGCCTGGGTTTAAACACCAACAAGAGAAAAATAAAGACGGTGAAATCACGAAAATCACTTGGACAGCAACAGGAGAAGGAATCGGTGAAAATGAGTATCAAAATTTCCCGATTATCGTGGCCAATCCAGATGAAGAAGGGACATTTAAATGGAATGCCCTACAAACATATAAAGATGGCAAAGTTGTAAAGTGGACAGAAGAAGGTGAAGATAGCCAAAATCCAGCACCGACAACAGAAGTTAAAGCGGGTGGTGCAGCGACTGAACATGGAGAAGCGGGTGAAACAACATCAGCAGCATCTCCATGGCTTTGGGTGATCAGTATTGCTGCTTTAATCGTGTCTATCGTCGCATTGTTTAAACGTAAAAACTTTACGAAATCTGACAAATAATTGTTGTTGACAGGACGTCTAGGTTTGCCGATATAATCATTAGTATAGGTGATGACAGGGGCACGTTTGTTGTATTCAATTCACACTAAAATATGGTTGATTGAGTTATGTGCAATGCGCATCACAAGGTTCGAAAAATGTAGGGGTAACGTTCAATTCCCGTGTTGTATAAAGTAATAATAGCAACCATGAGAGTTAGCGGATTAAAACAATGGAGCGTGAACACAATGAGACGAATTTTATATGCATTTATGACTTATACCGTGTTAGGGTTATTGAGTGGATTTGCTTATAGAGAATTAACAGTACACTATGAATTTACGGGGTCTACCCAAATGAGCGTAATGCATACGCACTTATTGACGCTCGGTATGTTTATGTTTTTGATGTTAATTCCGATTGAAAAATTGTTCAAAATCAGTAGCTACTATTTATTTAACTGGTATTTTATTATTTACAATATTGGTGTGTTGACAACAGTGTCAATGCAGTTTATGAAAGGTTTTAGAGAAATTTCTGGCGGTACGATTCCGGCGTCATTTGCAGGCTTTGCAGGTATAGGGCATGTGACGATAACGGCTGGATTTATTCTATTATTTTTCTTATTAAGACAAGCGATACTTGTGGCACCTCGAGATGGCGCCGTATCCAAAGATGAAGTGAAAGACGAAACACTTCCCAAATAAATCATGAACACAAAAAAGCCATTCGGTTCAATGTCACGAAATGAGACACTGCACTGAATGGCTTTTTATATTACTTTTCAACAGGGTAGTGAAGGTACATCCCACCTGAATGCGGCTCTGTTGAGATAAAGCCAAATTTTGCATAAAGTTGATCGGCCGGATAATCTGCAATCAGACTGACATATGTACCGGGTTGGCGCACAGATTCAATGTAATCCATAATATGGTTCATGACTGTTTTGCCGTGACCTTGCCCTTGGTATTCAGGACGTACTGCAATATCGATAATTTGAAATGCAGTTGCACCATCACCTATGACGCGACCCATACCGATGAGTTGTTGGCCATTAAAAAGCGTCACTGTAAAACACGCATTCGGTAATCCAATTCGAGCAGCAGTTTCTGATTTTTCACTCAGCCCTGCAACGCGCCGTAATTCACAATAGTCGGCTGGGCTTGGAATTTCATATCTCACTTCAATTGTCATCGCTTCATAATCCTTTCGTTTTAGTGTGGTAAAAATTGACGATTCGCTTCTTTAAAGACATCGTTGTGACTTGATACGTAGCCTTCTTTAGGGGCGGAAGGATCGATGTACTGTTTAGCACTATTTGCTGCATGAGCTGCATCACTAAAAGCACTGGCAATTAAATGCACTTTTGCAGGATGTTGTACAATGTCGCCACAAGCATAAATCCCTGGCACAGAAGTACAAGTATTTTTCTCCCCATACACATAATCATTGTCTACGGTTTTAATTGTAACATCTGAATCGTTTAAGAGTGCCAACTCACGTTCGAAGCCATGACTAATAATCACATCATCAACACAATGCGTCGTTGTTTCACCTGTCTCACTATTTTGAAGCACGACTTCATTGATGAGATTCGCGTCATCCTCTGTACTATTCAACTGTATAATTTTACTGTTCGGAAACTTTTGGACATTTAACGAATCTAAAATGCTTTGCATTGCTTCATGACCAGAAATATCTTTTTTGCGATATACAAGCTTCACACTTTTCGCATAACCGGATAAGTCACGGGCCCAGTCTAATGCAGAATTGCCTGCACCTGAAATCAAGACGTCCTTATCTTTAAATTTTTGATATTGTTGAACGACATAGTGTAAGTTTGTGAGTTCAAATCGTTCTGCGCCTTCTATTTTGAGCGGTAATGGTTTTATAATACCGGCACCTATTGCAAGAATGACTGCACGTGATGTTAAGGATTGACCATCAGCAGTCATCACTTCAAAATGTTGTTCGCCGTGTTTTTTGATATTTGTAACCTTTGTTTCTAATAAAACTTCAGGATTAAAATGAAGGCCTTGTTGAATGATATTTTTTAAGATGTCATAGCAGGATTGCGGTGCGACTCCACCAATATCCCAAATGATTTTTTCGGGATAAATTTGCATTTTACCACCCAATTCTCGTTGAACATCTACAATGCGAACGTCCATCCCTCTAAGGCCTGCATAAAAACTTGCATATAATCCAGCTGGGCCGCCACCGATAATTGTTACATCTTTCATTTTTTTACGCTCCCTCGAGTTCATATGATATCATCCATTATCTAATAAATGAGAATAATTATCAATTGTTGACCATGAATTTCTAGAATATATTTGTATCTACCCATAATTTTTGGGTTGAGTGATTCACAATGGCGTGAACAAAAAAGACTGGGACATTAAGTTTTCCCAGTCTCAATCCCTATATTTTATTCGACATTTTTTGCATTTGTACGTGCACGCAAGTCTTGTTCGATTTGTTCAAGGCTACGACCACGTGTTTCTGGTAAGAATTTGATAACGAAAAACATTGCAATAATACCAATCACTGCAAAGATTAAGAAGACTTGTTGAACTTGAAGTACATCAGTGAGCACAGGGAAAAATTGTGCTACAAGTAAACTACCGATTGAAAGTACGAGTGCTGCAATCCCTGTTGCTGCACCACGCGCACGCATTGGGAATAATTCTGGTAACATGACCCATAAGACTGGCCCCCATGAAACACCGAAGAAAATAATGAATGTTGTTAAACAAATCATAATAATCCAAGCGGCACTATTTACCCCGATGAGCCAAATCAACGCACTCATGATGAGTAACGAAGCCACCATACCAATATTACCAATGACAAGCAATTTTTTACGGTCAATTTTGTCGATAATAGAAATCGCGAAAATGGTCACAAGTACATTCACAACACCGATACCGACTGTACTTAAAATCGCTGTTGATTCACCTAATCCCGCTGTTGCGAAAATTTTAGGTGCGTAGTAAATAATGGCATTAATCCCAATTAATTGTTGGAGTAACGCAAAAACACTACCGATAATGATAGTCGATAACAACCAAGGAGATTTAAGAACTGTCCATGTGCTATCTGCAATTTGATTGATCTTTTTCATGTTTTCAATTTCGTGATCAATTTCTGAAGCCGGGTAAGTCAATTTCATCACGTCACGCGCTGCTTTTTCACCACGTTTTTCAAGTAAACAACGTGGGCTTTCAGGCATAAAGATCACACCCACCATGAGAATAACTGATGGAACAACTGCTAAGCCAAGCATCCAACGCCATCCTTCAATCGGCGCAAATGCATAGTTGACAAGATACGAAGCTAAAATACCGATTGTGATCATTAATTGGTTAAGTGAACTTAAAGAGCCACGTGCGTCTGTCGGTGCAAGCTCAGAAAGATAAACGGGAACAATCGCAGTAGAACCCCCGACGGCTAAACCGATAATGACACGTCCTAAGACTAAAATTTCCATCGTTGGTGCGAGTGCTAAAATCAATGCACCGATAATAAAGACGATAGAGATCATAAAGACTAAACGACGACGACCCAATTTCTCGGACAGTGGGCCACTTAACCCAGCACCGACAATTGCGCCGACTAACATAGACGAAACAACAAGACCTTCAGTATATGCGTTAAGTGGGATGTCATTTTTTAAATAAAGCAATGCACCGGAAATAACCCCCATGTCATAACCGTATAATAAACCACCTAAAGCACCAATGAAGAAAATCATCTTTTTATTTATTTTCATTGTGCAACCTCCATTATTTTTCTGTATACAAGTATACGCTTTCATAAGATAATAGTAAATTATAAAAATTTGCAAGTTTAAAGATTTGTAATCGTGAATTACTTGTCATCAAAACATTTTTATAAATGCTTAATCATACTGTTGTATACGCGAAAGTGGACGCCATGATTTGATTGAGGTGTTGCCTCAAAAGTGTGACGATTATCACATTTCTGAAGCAACGTTTATACAATTTTTAAGATTCAGAACGTAAATCAACGACGATACGGCCGATAAAGTCATGTTTTTCTGCGCGTTCTAAATACGTTTTTAATTCATTAAAAGGCACAACTGTTTTAATGTCATGTAATTTTTCAGGTTTTAAGTCTTTAGAAAGACGGCGCCATAAATGCTGTCTACGTTGCATTGGAAAAGCGACTGAATCTGCACCTAGTAGTCGAATGCCTCTTAAAATAAATGGATAAACGGTACTTGTGAACTGAGCGCCACTTAAGTTACCACTTACGGCAACTGCACCATGTCGTTGTGTACGTTTTAATACTTCAGTTAACGTTTCACCACCGACAGGGTCGATAGCGGCTTGCCATTCTGTTGAAGCAAGGGCTTTATCCGTAATTTCATCAATTCTAGGGATGACTGTGCGTGCACCTAACGCTTTTAATTGCTCGTAATGTTCAGTCTGACCAGAACTTGCAATGACTTTATAGCCAATTGCATTTAACATCATGACTGACATTACACCGACACCACCTGTAGCGCCACGCACGAGTACAGGACCATTTGTACTTGTGATTTTGTTATCTTCTAATAATTGGATAGAAATCGCAGCTGTAAAACCTGCAGTACCAATAATCATCGCTTCTTCTAAAGTTAAGTCTTCAGGGAGATGAACTAACCAATCACCTTTCACTCGCGCAACCTCACTAAAACCACCATCATGATTCACACCGAGATCATACCCCGTTGCAATGACTTTATCGCCTTCTTTAAATGATGGGTGGTCCGAAGCCATCACGACACCGGCCAAGTCGATACCTGGGACAATCGGGTAATTGCGAATAATTTTGTTGTTCGATTTTGTCGCTAATACATCTTTATAGTTGATACTTGAATAATGTACACGTATTGTGACATCGCCTTCAGACAAATCATCTACCGTAAGCGTTGTGAAATCTCCAGATAATGTGTCTGCATCATGATTCACGCGAAATGCTTTAAATGTTTCTGTCATTTGCATGTGCCTCCTCAATTTTTTTCGTTCACACTTTACCAAAAACGTTCATGAAAGACAATTAGATTGCTTTTGCTCGTTGAAGTGAAGCGATTCATGTACAATGTAAGAAAAGGGGGATGAAACTTTGGGATATCAATTGAGAAGAGTGACTGTGACAGAGGTTGAAACCTTGCAAAAGGTAAGTATAGATACATTTTTAGCAGCGTATCAACATGATTACGATCAAGTGTTATTTGAGCGTTACTTTGCAGAAGAAATGTCTATCAAAAAGTTAACGGCTGAATTAGAACATCCGAATATGTACTTTTTCTTTTTACACAATGAAGTGGAAATCTTGGGCTATGTCAAAGTGAATGTTGAAGCGGCACAAACAGTAGAGAAAGGTATTGAGTATGCTGAACTTCAACGGATTTATTTGTATCCTGACTATCAAAGGCAAGGGTTAGGGCAATGGCTATTCGATCAAGTGTGTGACTTTGTGAAAAATGAATTAGGTAAGTCCAAGTTATGGTTAGGTGTGTGGGAGGAAAACACACCGGCACTCAATTTTTATTTGAAACAAGGCCTTGTTAAAACAGGGGTACACCCATTTAAGATGGGCGACCATATTGATGAAGATTGGATTATGGAGAAAGATTTATAAAAATTGTTTGAAAATTTTGCTTAAAAAGTTTAGTATTCAGTGTGAAGTGTATAAAAAAGTGATAGGGTTTTTCTATATCATTTACTGAATGAGGAGGAAGCAACATGAAAAGATTATTGGCAAGCTTGATGATAGTACCATTATTACTCGTTGCATGTTCGGATGATGAAGGAAAAGATAAAGATCAGTCATCGAACAAAGATCAAACAACTCAAAAAGACAAGAAAGTAGATCAAGACAAGCAAAAAGAAAAAGATAACAAAGCAAAAGATGACAAAGCAAAAGATGAGCAATCCAAAGACAACAGTGCGACGTCAGGCAACAACGAAGGCACGGATAATGGACAAAGTACAAACGACACGCAACAAAATCAGGCATCAAATGACAACGGAAATGAACAAAATCAAACGTCGCCATCATCTTCACAATCAAAACCGACATATGTTGCACCATATCAAGGTCAGAACGTTGCACCAGTAGCTCAAAATATTGTTCGCCAACAAGTCGATCGTCAACAAGCATTAAAAAATCTTCCGAACTTCCAAACATCACTCGACAATGCACAAGCAGAAGTCAATCGCTTTAACGGTCAAAACAATCCTTATAATGACTATGCATTGCAAGGTGATGGTGGTCATTATAGTTACATGTTTAGCTTTATTAATCAATCACAACCGGGAACGTATACTGTTGTGACAGTAGATGGTACAGGACAAGCGAAAATTGTAGACCCAGCATATCGTCAATAATACGTTTTGAACAAAAAGGTTAGGCACATAGGCGGCTTAACCTTTTTAATTTTTAAACATAAAGATGGTGAGATCACGTGTTCCCCATCTTTATTGATAGCGTGATAACAGTAAAGGAATTAACGGTTTGAAATGATATTGAAAAATAAAAATTAAACATATAGTATAAAATGAATAAGTATTTTTTAACTTTGCATTTCTATCATATTAAAATCTATCATTGCAATTAGAAAAAACAACTTATATAATCTAGAATAAACGTCATTGTAAGGTGATATATACACCTTTTAAATGCTGATGACACGAATCAATAGTCTTCTACAACTATTGAGAAATTATTCACAAGCACTATTGAATAAATTGCATAGGCATGGTATATTTTATGTGAAATCAATCACATGTCCCCTCATGGAGATTGACGCATAAAAAATAAATATTGAAGGTAGATGAAAAGAGATGTTAGTAGAGAATTTCGATCCATTTCACAATCTTGCAATTTCTGCATTAGTTGCAAGTATACCAATCATTTTATTCCTGTTATGTTTAACAGTGTTTAAAATGAAAGGGATTTATGCAGCGATTACAACACTTGTCGTAACACTTGTGATTGCATTAGCTGTATTTAAACTCCCAGTAGGCATTGCTTCTGGTGGTATTTTAGAAGGTTTTTATCAAGGTATTTTACCAATTGGCTTTATCGTTATGATGGCCGTATGGTTATACAAAGTTACTGTAGCAACAGGTCAGTTTTCTATTGTACAAGACAGTATCACGACAATTTCTGAAGACCAACGTATTCAATTGTTATTAATTGGTTTTGCGTTTAATGCATTTTTAGAAGGTGTAGCTGGATTCGGTGTACCGATTGCTATCTGTGCGGTGTTACTGATTCAACTTGGATTTAAACCATTACAAGCCGCAATGCTTTGTTTAGTAGGTAACGGTGCGGCAGGTGCATTTGGTGCCATTGGTTTACCTGTTTCTGTTATCGATACATTAGCTTTAAAAGGTGACGTTACAGCTTTAGATGTTGCTCAAGCGACAAACTTAAGCTTACCTATTTTAAGTATCATTGTACCTTTCTTATTAGTCTTTATTATCGACGGATTTAAAGGGATTAAAGAAACATTACCAGCGATTATTGTTACAATCGTGCCATTCGTAGTATTACAAGTATTCTTTAACCAATTTTTCGGTCCTGAGTTAGTGGACATTCTTCCTCCACTTGCTTCAATGGGTGCTTTAGCATTATTCTCGAAAAAATTCCAACCGAAAAATATTTTCCGTTTAAATACAGGCGAAGAAAAAATGGAAGTCCAACATCATTCGTTCAAAGAAGTCGTATACGCATGGAGCCCATTCATTATTTTAACTATCCTTGTATTAATTTGGAGCTCAAAAGCATTTAAAGGACTCTTTTTGGAAGATGGCGCATTGTCATTCATGAACATTAAATTTGGCATTCCAGGTACTATGAATGATATTTCTGGACAACCGATTATGTTAACATTTAACATTTTGAATCAAACAGGTACTGCATTATTGATTGCAGGTATTATTACGGTTTTAATTTCTTCAAAAGTGAACTTCAAACGTGCAGGTGCATTGTTTGCAGAAGCATTTAAAGAATTATGGTTACCGATTTTGACAATTTGTTTCATCTTAGCCATTGCAAAAGTGACAACTTACGGTGGTTTAACAAGCGCTATGGGCGAAGGTATTTCAAAAACTGGAGCAGCCTTCCCATTCTTATCACCTATACTTGGTTGGATCGGTGTATTTATGACAGGTTCTGTAACGAACAACAACGCATTATTCGCGCCAATTCAAGCTTCAGTAGCGCCTCAAGTCGGTACAAGTGGTGCATTACTTGTTGGTGCTAACACTGCAGGGGGTGCAATTGCGAAATTGATTTCTCCACAATCAATTGCGATTGCGACTGCAGCTGTAAAACAAGTAGGTAAAGAGTCAGAGTTGTTGAAGATGACTTTAAAATATAGTGTTGGTTTATTGATTTTCTGGTGTATTTGGACGTTTATTTTATCATTGATTTTAGGTTAATGATTGAAGGACTGATATGGCTGTTTTTGGCTATGTCAGTTCTTTTTTGTTTTGGGGATGATTAGGTTGTTTGAAGATTATTGGATTGCTTGAAATTACTTGGATTGCTGGAAAAATTCTCGGGTTTTAGGGGATACTTGGATTGCTTGAACCGTGCTACGCTTTCCGAGGCGCTGACCTCTCAACTAACTAACGCTTGATTGAACTGTTACATAGAAGAAGCGTTAGTGGATTTTCGAGGTCAGCTGATGCCTCAGGAGTCTTGCACGGTTTTTGCAATCGAGGGTGAGTACCTCTAATTGCAAGAGGAATAAATCAAAAACAGCTTTAACTTTCTAAAATCAAAATACATTTATTTTAGTATGGGGGATTGGAGTAGTTTGCTGTATCCCTTGGGAGTGTCGAATTTTTCTTGCAATCCAGGAAAAGATGATCTTGCCAAGGTGGGAGGAAAATCAAAATCAACCTTATATTGGTTTGGGTGGAGGAAGATGAGAGGTGTCGCGATTACTGAGGGGGATTAAGAGTCTTGCACGGTTTTTGCAATCGAGGGTGAGTACCTCTAATTGCAAGAGGAATAAACCAAAAACAGTTTTAACTTTCTAAAATCAAAATACACTCACTTATTTTAGTATGGGGGATTGGAGTAGTTCGCTGTATCCCTCGGGAGTGTCGAATTTTTCTTGCAATCTAGGGAAAGATGTTTTGCCAAGGTGGGAGGGAAATCAAAATCAACCTTATATTGGTTTTGGTGGAGGAAGAGAATCTTTTGAGAGGTATAGTGATTGCTGAGGACGATTTGGCTATTTGCGTTGAATAAGAAATATTAATGGATGTTCTTGATACAAGATAAAAAAAGACCGAGAAGCTGTACATCACAGTTTCCTAGTCTTTTTTTAATATGTGCTTATTTATTTTGAATCACTTGATCCATGGCTTTTTTAAATTGATTATAGATGGCTTCAGGTGAATATTGTTCAACAGTTTGGTAGCCATTTTGAATAATAGGTGTTAAATATTTTGAATGTCCATATTCAACGATTTCTAAGAGTTGCATGGCGAGTGCTGAGGTTTGAAGGTGTGGGACTAAGTATCCATTACGCCCATGTTGAATGAGGGATTTCGGACCGGTATTGCCATCAAAACTAACGACGATACTGCCTTGATTCATTGCTTCTAAAATGGTCATACCGAAACCTTCATTACGTGATGGCACACAAGTGATTTTACTTTCAGCGATATAGGTACTAAGATGTTGCGTCGTTGGCCGTAAAAAGACGAGATCTTGTAATCGTAAAAAGTTGATTTGTTGTTGTAATGCCTCTTTCTCACTACCATCCCCAAAAATAGAAACGGTATAACCAAAGTCACGCAAATCTTCTTGTATTTCATAGACGGCTTGTATGAGTAAGTCAAAACCTTTTTCGTACTCAAAGCGACCTGCTGCAATGATTTGGTTCTTCTTCATAATATGATGTCGTTTTTCATCAATCATATTCGTAACGACAAACACCGGTATATCTATATATTGCGTGTAACGCTGTTTGTCTACTTCAGTTAAAGTAGTTATCGCATCGAGATGTGGATAGTAAGTCAATATCTCTTCCTTTAACTCTTGACGATGTGCATCCAAATTCATATGCTCCATGCCAATCGTTAATTGATGACTTTTCGCAAATCGTGCAATGAGTAAATTGTGGCTGGCACGCGTACCTACAAAAATATCTGATGTATCGTTTTGTATGGCACGAATCATCTTTTTTTCGATATAACTTGAATATTGTCGATATCCTGGTTCGTAAGATGTTAAATATTTAGGTCTTAACAATGGAGTGAATTTACGAATACGGTTCGCTGCGAGTGGGATGAGATTTCGTAAGCCAAGTTGATAATGAACTAATGACTTAACTGTGACGCGTGAATCAAGTTCGAAATAGGGTTGTTGCTTCGATTTGAAAATGGAAATGATCGTGACTTGATGCCCTTGATGAACCAATTGATTGGCAAGGTTTGTAATCGTCTTAACTGTACCGCCAACAGCAAAAATATTGTGCATTAAAAACGTGATAGACTTCATGACGCATCCCTCGATTAGTTACTTTTTCTTCATTATAGCACTGCTGAAATGAGGAGTGTTAATGAATTGTGAATGTAATATGTAAATTATTGATTGCCATGCTCGAAATGAAAATGAGCAATATGTTTTGTACAAATCAGTTTAATGAAAATTTCACAAATTAGACGTAATTGCTTTTTTCTTACATGATTAAGGTATATAATTAAATTATTGGTCTATTGTGTTATCGGACGGCAGTTTCATGACATACCAATCATTTTGATAATGTTATAAAATGTGTGGATAAGGCAATAGGCAACAGTTCAAATGAGGTATGATAAACTAAAATAGTCGAAATATTTTTATACTTCATGAATGAAACAGGTGGATTTGACAACATAGGATGCTGTGAACGATTTAAAACGAAAAAGGGGGTCTGTATTGTTATGAAAAACTTACATAACAAGACAGATGTTGTACTTATTGGTGGCGGAATCATGAGTGCAACATTAGGAACATTATTAAAAGAATTAGAGCCTGAATGGGATATTAATGTTTTCGAACGTTTAGATAAATGTGCACAAGAAAGTTCTAACGTGTGGAATAACGCGGGCACAGGACATTCTGCACTATGTGAGTTGAACTATACAAGTGAAAAAGAAGATGGATCAGTCGACATTACAAAGGCTATTAAAATTAATGAACAGTTTCAAGTTTCGAAACAATTTTGGTCATATCTTGTGAAAAACGGGCAACTTAATCAACCAGAAGGCTTTATTCGTACGGTACCACATATGAGTTTTGTCACAGGGGATAAAAATGTCAACTTCTTAAAAGCGCGTGTGAAAGCATTGCGTGAAAATGTATTATTCCAAGGGATGGATATTACAGATGATCAAGAAACGTTGAAAAAATGGGTGCCTTTAATGATGGAAGGCCGTGAACAAAATGATGAACCAATGGCTGCAACACGAGATGAGTCTGGGACAGATGTTAACTTTGGCGCATTGACACATAAATTGTTAAGCAATTTAGAAGCTAAGGGCGGTTCATTATATTACGAACATGAAGTGCTTGATTTAAAACAACATCGTGATGGGACATGGACAGTTAAAATCAAAGACTTAAAAGAAAATCGTGTATTTACAGTGGTTTCTAAATTTGTATTTATTGGTGCGGGTGGCGCAAGTTTACCTTTATTACAAAAAACGGGATTACCTGAATCCAAACATATCGGTGGTTTCCCGGTAAGTGGGATGTTTTTAGTTTGTAAAAAGCCAGAAATCACGAATCAACATAAGGCGAAAGTATACGGTAAAGCAGAAGTGGGTGCACCACCGATGTCTGTACCGCACTTGGATACACGTTGTATTGACGGAGAACGTGCCTTGTTATTTGGTCCATTTGCTGGTTTCTCACCAAAGTTCTTAAAAAGAGGATCATATTTTGATTTAATTAAGTCCGTGAAACCGAATAATGTGACAACGATGTTAGCAGCGGGTGCAAAAGAAATGGGACTTACTAAATATTTAATTCAACAAGTCTTGTTATCTAATGAAGAACGAATGAATGATTTAAGAAAATTTGTTCCAACAGCGAAAGACGAAGATTGGCAAGTCGTTGTAGCTGGTCAACGTGTCCAAGTAATTAAAGATACAGAAGATCAAGGTAAAGGGACATTACAGTTTGGAACTGAGGTCATTACGTCTGAAGATGGCACATTAGCAGCATTGTTAGGTGCATCACCAGGGGCATCAACAGCTGTTGCAGTGATGTTAGATATTTTGCAACGTGCGTTCAAAGATAAGTTTGAGCAATGGGAGCCACAAGTGAAGGCGATGGTACCGTCGTTTGGTGTCCGTTTGACGGATGATATTGAGTTGTTTAAAAAGTTGAATCATGAGATTTCGGAAAATTTAAAGTTGGATGAATCGGGTGCGTTGTTGAGTTAATATGTATAGATGAAAAAAGCAGTGAGGCGATGGGGCTTCACTGCTTTTTGGTATACCATTTGATAATTAAAGGATTGCTTAACCGTGCTACGCTTTCCAAGGCGCTCCAGTCTCAACTAGCCAACGCTTGATTGAATTGTTACATAGGTGTAGCGTTGACGGATTTTCGACTGCAGCATAATGCCTTAGGAGTCTTGCACGGTTTTGCAATCTTTGAAAAGAGGTGGTATCAAAAAAGATGAAAACATGTCACACATTTATTACTAAACGCACGTTTTTTCTTTTATTTTGGATGTGAGAAAATGGACCATTCTGCGCTTTCCGAGGGGCTGAACCCTTCAACTAACTAACGCTTGATTAAACTGTAACAGGGTTGAAGCGTTAGTGGATTTTCCGGGTCAGCTGATCCCTCAGGAGTCTGAAATGGTTCTTGCAATCATAATAGATATCCACACAGACTTTTTATTTCGATGTATCCTTCAACAAAAGCACCGATCTCTCACCTTATTAAAAGAGATTGATATTTAGCATGCTACGCTTTCCAAGGCGCTCCAGTCTCAACTAGCCAACGCTTGATTGAATTGTTACATAGGTGTAGCGTTGGTGGGTTTTGAAAGCAGTACAGAAATCTCATGTGCAACAAAAATTTCGCCGTACTTGCCCCCGTAAGGCTGACTAGATTTCTCAACAGCATCCACATTGAGAAGTCAGACAGTGACCGCAATGATAGTACGCTGTCTGACTAGGATTTTTATGAAATGTCTTGCTGAGAGGTGTTGATGCGTGGAAGGGTGATGGTAAACGTTGTCCCATGATTGATTTCACTTTCTACTTCGATACGGCCACCATGACGTTCAATAATAGACTTCGAAATCGCCAGACCAAGACCATTGCTATCTGTGTGGCTAGAAGATTTATAAAAGCGTTCAAAAATTCGTTGTTGCACAGCGTCATTCATACCAGGTCCATCATCTTGCACTTTTAATATCATTTGGTCCGCTTCAGCAGTCAAATCGATTTCAATCGTGCCAAATGCCTCCGTATACTTAATTGCATTACGGATGATATTTTCAAAGGCTTGTGTTAACAGCCTTGCATTTCCTCGAATGTTTACTTCTTCTAAATCATAAAGGAGTACTTGATTCTTCTGATCAATTGTATAATTTTCGTGTTTTAAAATCTCTAAAATACAGTCATTGACTAAAAATATATCGTCAAATTGTAAATGTGAATCATTGTCTAATTCTGATAATAACAACAGTTGACGAACGAGTTGACTCAAGCGGTGTGTTTCATCATATATACGCTTAATATAACGGGATTGCTGGGGTGTTGTATGTTCATGTTGCAATTGCGTCAATAAATGATGAATATGTGTTAAAGGTGTTTTAATTTCGTGTGAGACATTTTGAACAAAGTGCTGTCTCATATCGTCCAGTTGTTTTAATTCGAGTCGCATCGTGTCGAAATGTTGTTGTAGGACGCCCAGTTCATCGCGGCGTGTTATAGCAATAGGTGTCGCAAAGTCGCCTGCCATGAGCTGTTCGGTGGCGTGTTTTAACTGTTTGACTGGCTTAACTAATGCGTACGTTGACCATGTGACAAGCGCAATTGAGAAGATAACGAGTAAGACAAGTAACACGAGTAAAAAGATGCGGAACTCACCAAATGTTTGACCAATATCTGGCCTCATAAAAACTGCCACGTTACCATCGGAAGTTGTGAAATGTGTCCCGACTGTATTACGTGTTTCATTATCAAAAAATCCTGTAATAACGGGGTTGAAAGGTCTTTCCCCGATGCCATGATAGTCTTTGCCTGACTGTACCCGTCGAATATCAGCTGTCGTTAAATTTTGTTTTCGAAAGGGTTCGCCATAATATGTGGCTTGACCGGCTTCATTATAAGCGACAACTTGGTAATTTAAATCGCCTAGTAAAGCCAAATAGCGCTCTAAGTCTTGACTGTTTTGTGCATCTTTATACGCTACAGCACGCTTTAATGTGGCCATAATTTTTGCGTCATTTTTCTCTTTTAATTGAAAGTGGTAGTATACATTGGCAATCTCAAAACTGAGTAACGAGCTGATCAACATGACGGTAAAAGTATAAAGTGCGAAACGTGAGTACAATGATTTAAGCATTTTGCGTCACCTTATAACCGATTCCACGTACAGTTTCAATATGAACATCAGCCCCGAGCTTTTTTAGACGTGCTCTTAAACGTTTAATATGGACGTCCACTGTGCGTTCATCTCCTTCATAATCGATACCCCAAATTTTTTCAATCAATTGTTCACGAGGAAAGACTTGTTTTGGATAAGCGACGAGCAAACTTAACAACTCGAACTCTTTGTGCGGTAAAATCATACCTTTCGTATCAACTTTTACCTCGAGCTGGAGTTGGTCAATCGTCAAGTTTCCTAATGTCAAAAGTGTTTGTGTCGCGATTTGATAGCGTCTAAGCACGGCTTGTATACGGAAAATGAGCTCAGCAACTTCAAATGGCTTCGTAACATAATCATCCGTTCCAGCTAAAAAAGCACGTTCTTTATCACTCAGTGCATCTCTTGCAGTCAGCATAATCACAGGATATTCATAGTCGTATTTTAACGTTTCGCACAGTTCAAAGCCGTCCATACCATCCATCATGACGTCTACGATAGCGATATTAATCGTATGTTTTTCAAGGTATTCAAGAGCCGCTTCACCACTTGTGACAGTGACGGCTTGGTAACCTTTTTGCTGCAAGTGTGTGGCGACGTAATTCAAAATTTCTGGATCATCATCAACAATTAAGCATGTGACTGACACGTTGACCGTCCTCCTTGATGTGCAATTTCAGCCTTTACGAACATACGCAAATAACGTTGTGTAGCTGTTGAAGCTATCATAAATGTTTTTATAAAAAGTTGCAATTGGAAATCGAAAGGAACATTGATGTGGTGATCTAGCCATTTTCAACTTTTTCACGCGAGTTTCAAAGGAAATGTCAAAGATGTATCTTGTTCATATTCAGTTCATAAATCGGCGATATAGTAGAGCCAAGATGAAATTGAAAGGGAGATACGCATATGAAACTTGCATTGAATGAACTTAAATTTTACAAGTTCAAATATTTATTAATCACATTTATCGTTATCCTTCTTGCAAGTATGGTGCTTTTTATTACGGGATTAGCACAAGGTTTAGCAAGAGAAAATATTGCGCTCATCGACCAATTTAAGTCTGAACGCTTTGTCATTCAGAATGATGTCGATCAGCAACTTGAAAAATCAAATATCGATGCCCAAACACAGCAAGAAATTGAAAAAAACGTTAAAACAGCGCCATTAAAATTAACAATGGCAACGATGACGCATCAAGATAACAAGACGGATATGCTGTTTGCAACGCTACCAAAAGGGGAACGTCCAGCATTAAAATCAGGACACTTACCACAAAAAGCGAATGAAGTGGTCTTGAATCAAAAATTAGCAGGTGAAGGTGTCAACATCGGGAATCAAGTGAATATCGAGGATAAAAATATCACTTTAAAAGTGGTCGGTTTCTTTGATGATGTGATGTATGCACATACGAATATTGCTATGACAACAGATGATGGATTAAAAGCCATTGCAGGAAAACATGTGGCAACTTCTCTATACTTTTTAAACGATGTGACATCACAACAGATGAAACAAATTGAAGGAATTTCAGGTGTAGAAGTGGTCAACAAACAAGATTTAACGGATGCGATTCCGAGCTATCAAGCAGAGCAAGCACCATTGAATATGATGATTGTAAGCTTATTTGTCATTACAGCAATCGTCCTGACTGCATTTTTCTACGTGATGACGATTCAGAAGACTTCAGAAATTGGGATTTTAAAAGCGATTGGTATTAAAACAGCACATTTATTATGGAGTTTGTTATTCCAAATTTTAGTCGTGACGATGTTAGGCGTGATTATTGCACTTTTACTCATTACAGGATTAGAAGCGGTGTTACCGGCCACAATGCCATTCTTTATCAATAGTAGCATGATGATACTCGTCGTAGTTGTCTTCATTATTGTAGCTATTGTTGGTGCATTTCTATCATTAGTACGTGTGTTTAAAATCGATCCTATTGAAGCGATTGGAGGGGGACAAGTATGAGTTTAGTCGTCAAAGATTTAGTGAAAACATTTGGCAAAGGTGATGCCGCGACAAAAGTATTAAAAGGGATTAACTTTGAGGTGCAACCTGGAGAATTTGTTATTTTAAATGGGATGTCAGGTTCAGGGAAATCTACATTGTTGACGATTATTGGTGGGCTCTTATCTCCTACAGAAGGTCAAGTGATGTTAGACGGTGAAGATTTGGGGCGTTTGTCTCAAAAAGCATTAACAGACAAGCGCTTGAAAGACATTGGCTTTATTTTTCAAGCGTCTCATTTGGTTCCTTATTTAAAAGTACACGAACAATTAGAACTCGTGGGTAAAGAAGCAGGGATGGACCGTCAATCTGCACAACAGCGGGCAAAAATGTTATTAGAAGCAATCGGATTAAGCCATAGAGAAAATGTTTATCCGCATATGCTATCTGGCGGTGAAAAACAACGTGTGGCTATTATGCGTGCATGGATGAATCAGCCGAAACTGCTACTTGCAGATGAACCTACTGCAAGTTTAGATGCAAAGCGTGCGACAGAAGTGGTTGAAATGATTAAGCAGCAAGTACGTCAAGAAGGCACTATTGGCATTATGGTGACGCATGATCAACGGTTGTTTGATTATGCAGATCGTATTATTTACCTTCATGACGGTGAATTAATGGAAACAGCGACTGCAATAAAGGAATCAAATTGAGTCCATTCACCAAATGTTTTGATAAACAGAAAGGAAATAGGATATAAAAATTTTGATAATCTTACCTTGATATATTTCAATCAAATTGTTCTCATTGATAGGCTTTTTGAATTCTTAAATTGACATTGTGAGATCATGTTTATAGGGGTTTTTCGCAAAGCTGACTCGACTTCTAAAAAGTGAGCGCACGGAAAAGTCAGATAGTTACTGTGTTAAACAGTAACCACTATCAAAGTTAAAAGACGATATTTTGTTATTAGGTATATCCCTCGGGTGACTCGTCTATTTTAGTAATCTGAATTTAAACGCTACGGATCATTGAGGCAAGGTGATAAGATGAAATGTTTTAATCTCCACTCACTTTAATTGATTTTACATTTCCATATTTTAATTTTCGCATATTGAAATAAAAGCGGGGACTGGGACATTAAGTTTTCCCAGTCCCTATCTTTTTATGGACATATACTGATTAATAATGATAAAACAGCCAAAAATGAGGATGAATGGTACGTCATCAACAGATGTTATGAGGTTGTCTCAATTTCATAAACTTTCCCTAAATGGATTCATTTGATGTAAGATTGCCCAGAAGGCTGAGACTCCCGAGGGATCAGACGCAGTCGAAAATCCGCCAACGCCTCATGTGTGTCATCGTTCAATTTAGCATTGGCTAGTTGAGACAAGTCCCCTGGGAACGCGAAGCCATAAGGGCAATCAAATACCACAAATCATAGGAGGATTAGTTAAACTAAATACTGCATCCATAGCATCATAAATGATTATGTCTCATCTCCCGTTTTGTCATGCTTAGACGTGAATCGGTCCACCTGGTCCAACTGGAATACCTAGTAAATACCAAATAATAAGAAAGAGCGTCCAAAATATGCCGAGAAAGATTGAATAGGGCATTAAGCTCGCGATGAGTGAACCTAATTTCATTTTCGGATCATATTTTTGTGCGTATGTTAATAATAAAGGTAAGTAGGGCATCATCGGTGTTATCGGGTTCGTAATAGAATCGCCCACGCGGTAAATCATTTGTGTGAATGCAGGGTGAAAACCTAACAATAACAACATTGGCACAAAGATAGGACCTAAAAGTGCCCACTTTGCGGATGCACTGCCAATGAGCATGTTGATGAGACCACTCAATACGAGCAACCCGACAATGAGCAAGACCCCATTCTGATCTTGGAGTAATTCAGCACCTTTAACAGCAATGACGATACCTAAATGACTCCATGTTAAAAACCCTAGAAGTTGTGCAGCGAAAAACACGATGACAATAAAATTACCCATTGTTCCCATTGAGTCAGTTAACATTTGACCAATATCTTTCGACGATTGGATGGTTTTAGCTAATATACCGTATACAAGTCCAGGTATTAGGAAAGTTAGAATAATGATAAGACCAATACCATTCATGAGGGGTGAATCTTCTATAAGACTGTGTGTTTGTGGATGACGCAGCCAACTATTTTCAGGTATTGCAATAATAGCAATGACACTTAAAGTCACAACAAAACTGATATTTGCCCAAAACAGTGCCCGCTTTTCTTGAGGTGTTACATGGGCTGTATCATCATTCTCTGTCATGGCCATTTGAGAGTGATCATAGGTTCCTAAATGGGGAATGACGATTTTCTTAGTCACAAACCATAATATAGGTATCAGTATCACTACACTCGCTGCGATAAAGTACCAGTTCATCGCGACGTTCAGTGTCATGTCTTCTCTTATTAAATGTGCAGATGGTTCTGTAAAAGCATATACGAGTGCGTCTTGCATACCAATAAAAAGGTTCGCCGCAAAGCCACCTAATGTTGCAGTATAAGCAAGTGCAAGCCCAGCAATCGGATGATAACCGAGCTTCAAAAAAATCATTGCGACAAGAGGTGGTAAGACAATCGGTGCTGCATCTCCAGCAATATTCCCGAGAATTCCCACAAAAATGATTGTCGGTAAAAGGATGCGTTCAGATGTCATTGAGACGATATGAATCATCAATTTATCAAAATAGCCACTTTTTTCAGCAATACCAATCCCAATCATGACAGATAGGACAATACCGAGTGCAGGAAATTGAGAAAAGTTCTTAATCGCATCATTCATGAACATCATAAAACCGTCATGACTTAATATACTGCGCACTTCAACTATTTTGCCGGTACCTGGATGTTTGACTGCTGTATCGAATTGCGCTACCACTGCAGTAGTTATGGCGAGTACAATACATAATGAAAAGAAGAGTATAATTGGGTCGGGTAACCGATTGCCGACCTTTTCAACTTGATTTAAAAATAATGAAAAGACTGATTTATTTTCGCTATTGTTCTTCATCACATCACATCCTATCCTATCTGAATACTCAAAATCGTCATTGAGAAGTAAAACCACTTCAGTTTATCCTCTTGTAGACACATACTTCAAATATGTGAAAATTGAGTATAACAAATCAAGAAGTGTTATGCATTAAGGGGTCTGAAATTTAAGCAAACAAGTTTGAAATACATATGCTGATTTGTATCACACTAAAGCATACCCAGGCCCATGGATATTGAAACAGTAAGCCACTGTAATCACGGATGAGTTCACGACTGACCCAATGATGTGGTGTTGGGGCACCGTAGCCAAATGCGCGTACTTGTTGGCGTTCAGCGAGTCTTAATGCGCGAAGAATGTGAAATGAACTGGTCACAATCACGGTATGTGGTTGTTTGTGAAGAGCCAAGTAACGCTTTGAATAGAAAATATTTTGGCGTGTATTGGTCGATTGCGCTTCCATAGAAATTTGTTGAGGCGCTATCCCTTGTTGGAGTAGATACCGTTGCATGGCGAGTGCTTCAGATATCGGTTCATCAGGACCTTGACCCCCACTAACAATGATATGAAACTGTTCTAACTGTCGACTGAGTAAGATGGCACGATCTAACCGTGCTTTTAACATCGGTGTGACAGCTTCTGTGTATATTCCAGCACCTAGGACAATAAGATTGGCACGTGTCACTGATGGTGCACGCTGTAAAAAAGCATAGGTCATGAACAAATAAGTCTGCCAAACTGTTAGAAATACCATGGCTAATTGAATTAACAATTGAAAGGGTAAGGTCAAAATGGTTGGTATTAAAGGTGTTATGAATAAGCTTCCGACAATAAGTGCAATAATCGCAAAGTGATAAGCCATCACGCGACCAATAATGTACCCATACATTTGAAAATGACGTTGTATCGATAAAGCAAGCCCCATCAACCCAATGACTAAAAACAAGATGAACCACATGAGTCGATGGTCATTGTGGATGTAACTCATCGTCATGAAAAGCATATGCACATATAAAAGTGCTGTAAATGAACGAATGCGTAAAAAAAGATGTGGCTTTATCTTTATTAATATTAAGATTATAATGTAGCTTATTAATAGCAAGATTTGAAGTAAGTTCATTTTTAAAGTCCTTTATTTTATCATTTACGGTAATGATACTAGATTCTTTAAAAAAATGTCGGAAAATGAGGTTCCCTTATAAAATAATTGTTGGTACGATGGTAAGGATAGTTGTTTGTAATGAAGGCGGTGAAGAAAAATGACCCATTCCAATTTGATGAATCAGCATGTGACGTTCATGGGTGAGTTTATGACGAATATGAATGCACTCACAACAGGATTGTTAAAAGATTTAAGAGAACGATATGGTATTTCTAATGAACAATCGAGTGTGTTATTGATGCTTTCTAATGACAAGTCACTCACATTAACAGAGATTACATTACGTCAAGGTGTGAATAAAGCGGCAGTCAGCAGAAGAATTAAAAAATTAGTAGATTTAGGTTTAGTCAAATGGGTAAATATGGCATATGAATCTGATAAACGTTTGAAGTATGTTGCGTTGACTGAAGCAGGAGTAGGTTATGTTCGTGCTTCCAGAAATCTTATTGCGGATTTAGCGAATGAAATGCTGTCGGACATCCCATTAGAAAAAATTGAACAAACGCGAGACATGCTTGAATTGATTGACGAACGTGTGCAAGATCAATTGAATCAACTGTAATAACAAATATTACAATTGACGTTACTACTTGCGTCTGATGCAGTTTCGAGCGATAAACAGTATGATAGAAAAACATGGCAAATGAACTGAATGAATAGAATAGGAGGTGTACGTATGGGTCAATGCGCGGTATGTCATCATGAAAAGTTACAACATCATAGCGTCTGTCCAAATTGCCAAAATCAAATATTATATTCTAAAATACCTAATCACCAGTCAGCGGAGCAACCAGATGCAGCACAGTCATCTTCTTCCAATAACAATAAAAGACCACCTTCATTAAAAAAAGTCATCCCTATTGCTATTGTGAGTTTCATTATTATTTTACTCATTATCTTATTTTTACTGCTCAGGAACTTTAATTCTCCTGAAGCTCAAGCGAAGATATTGATTAATGCAGTTAATAATGAAGATGCTGCAAAAGTGTCGAACCTCTTAAGTTCAAAGGAAAATAAGGTAGGTCGACAAGAAGCGTCCACTTACATTCAATATATAAAAAATGAAGTGGGAATGAAACTATTCGAAAAAGAAGTATACGACACTGTGGACGGACTTAACCACGAAACTGCTGTCGCCTCTTATATTAAAACACGTGAAGGTCAAGATGTGTTGAGAATTAGTAAAAATGGCCGTCGTTATTTAGTGTTTGATAATTTAAGTTTCTTAGCACCGACGAAGCAAGCCGTCGTCAAACCGAAAGAAAAGGCGACATTTGAGTTTGATTCAGATGGCTCACAAAAGAAAGTTGTCGCTGAAGCAGGTCAATCTGTATCGCTTGGGCAATTCATACCAGGAAGTTATGCGATTGATACCGTTAAAACAACGGACCGTGGTACGTATGAAGGGCAATTAAAATTCGATTTTGTAAACAGTAAAAATGAGACCATCCCTGTGACTGAAGACTTTAAATCGTCGCAAGTGAAGGTGTCACTTAAAAATGCGAATGCATTGGATCATATTAAAGTCGTGATTAATGGTGAAAAAATAGCGCAAAATAAAGACGATACGTATGGCCCGTTTCCTGTTAACCAAGACATTCAAGTTTATGCTGAGGGTGAAGCTTACGACCATACTTTTAAAACCGATACAAAAGTGATTAAAAAAGATGAGGTACAGTCAGAAAACAATATCACTGTGTCATTTGATAAAGATGAGATTGAAAAATATCGTGAAACAAAAGAAAAAGAGACGTTAAGTAAAATTAAGGACTTTTTCAAGAAATATACGTCATCATTAAATGACGCATATAAAAACCGAGATTTTGACTTAGTTTCCAAATATTTAAAGGAAGATACAACAAATTATGACGCGATGCGCGCAAACGTGACAAGTCAGAACCAACAACAGTTCAAAGATCCTGAAGTGACTGATGTTTCTCGCAACGATGATTATTATTCCGTCACTGTCGAAAAAGAAGACGCACAAGGACGCACGATTCATTCCCAATATTTATTAGATGGGGATCAAAGTGCAAATCATTTAAAAATTGTTAACTATCAAAATTACTAAAGTTGAAAGACGAAATACACTGCATAAAGTTCTAGTCCGTTGTTGGATTAGAACTTTATTTTTTTGACGTGAACACGTATTCTTAGTGACGATATATTAGGCTGTCAAAAAGGACATAGTACTGACGCCTAAATGAAAAGGGGTTATTTGGGTTAAAGTGCCAACCGTGGGGGAGCAAAAATCGGGAAATGACGCGTTGTGTCTCGTGTAGAGTAGTTAAATTGAAAATGAGTTTAAACAATTAATAAATTATTTAAAACAATTGTTGGACTTGTTCCAAAAAAGGTATTTGAATTAATTTTTGTTTCTATTGAGTTGTGTCGAAACTTGAAGTACAATTGTTAATAATTTAATAAAAGACGGTGTAAAATAATATTATGAGAAAAACTTTGTATTGTTGATATG
>NZ_PPQH01000034.1 GCF_002902385.1 Staphylococcus intermedius NCTC 11048
GTTCAAAAAATCACCGCCTCTATATCATTAGGGTGTGTCATTATTTTAACCTTTATCCATATAAAATTCTATATTAATATGATAAAAAAATTATGAGTATAATGCATTTGAACTGAGCGATAGAGAGAGTTGACAAATAAAAAGCGATGCCTCGCCTGAAAGCTACAACGGTTGGAATATGTTAATCGCCTCAATTCCACCATGCTCAGTCAACGAAGCATCGCTAATTATTTTATTGTTTTGTTGTTCGACGGAGCCACCAACGATAAACGATCGCACCGAAGATACCTAATACCGTGATGAAGCTTAAAATACGCCAATAAGGGAGTGCATAAGTCAATGTCACTTCACGATCGCCTTTTTCTACTGGCACGATGGTCATTAATCCATTGCCTTGTAGAACAGGGCGTGCCTCTCCATTGACTTCAGCGTTCAATCCTTTTCTGTAAGGTGTTGGTAATACGAGATATTGGTCTTTCTCTGATTTAAAATGTGCAGTCAATTGGCGGTTGTCTGTTTCAACCTTTACAGGTGTCACTTTTGAGGCTGCACGTTTCAGTGTACTGTAATCTTCTCCGTATATGCCTTTCAGTTGAAAACGGTAATCGCCTTGTTTTAGCTTCAGTTGGACCTTATCACGAGCGGGTACACGTACTGTAATCGGTGTGACGTAACGACGATAAGCGTAATCCAGTTTCGTTCGTCTTTGATAAAAGTCATCCAGTTTTAAATAATGTGGTTGATTCGGTGATAACAATTCGATGTCCATTTCCACATAATAATCGTGATAACGTTGCTGTACATCTTTAGGCAATTGAATATCCACGCCGCCATCTTGTTGACGCACTTTTAACATTTTTCCTTTCATCGATGCGTCGCGTGGTGTCACTGTCGCTTTTGATAATAGGTTTGGATTCGCTTGAAATGATTGGTTTGCTTGTTGATGATCGAGCACGACACCTTGTAACATCGCTTGTTCACGGTCTAACGGTGACTTTAAATCGTTTTTATCATAGACACGAGACGTTAAATGCGCACTCGGATAATCCATCGTTTGTTTGGAATGGGTCCAGGTATGGTTTTGGTCTTCAATCGTTTGTACTTTTTTCATTCCATACGGCAAATTGCGGTCCGGCGCATCTTTAATACGGTCCGTGATGCCCCACAATGCGTATAAGTTTTCGCGATCACCTAATAAGCGATATGTACTATTGCTATCATATTCCATGTTGATTTGCATTTGGCGTTCATAATAATCATAAATCGTGCCATCGAAAATACTGGAATACAATGCGACCCCATTAAAGTCGTATATCATACTGGAATTCACCGCATAAGTACTCATATAATCTATGCGTTGTAATGGCGACTGGTCCTGCTTGATCGTATCAATGTGCTGTTGCAACGTGTCGCTATGATAATTCGGTGCTTTCAAATCGTCCATGGTCGACTGATACGGTGCAATATTGTTGTGATGATAGTTGAGCAATAAGACAAATTGTTGCACGACAAACAGCATGAGCACGACACCACGCATCCAATCTGATAGCGGGCGACGTTGGTATATCAGATAGCCCACTACGATTAAAATGATCACACTAACAATCATCCACCACATGGCACCGCGTGAAAAGCATACTGTTGCTATCGTGAGTATCACAATCGGAACCAGTGATTGTAAAAATGATTTCATAGTCAGCTCGGTCAAATATTTGAGCCATAATGCGATTAAAGCACTTGTTGTTAATGCAAGGATATACACCCAACGACGCTGTGGAAATGAAAACCCATTAAACGCACTATCAAAATAAGGCGAAAACGAGCCGATGAGCAGTATCCAAGTGAAAATCGCGACCATTTTATAATGATAATGGCGATAAAGTTTGAACGAAAACAGTGCAACGAGCGCTATAAACGTGACTGTAATGTAAAAACCATTTGTGAAGATATGGTACTTTTGCGAAAAATCGATAATCGGTGAAATAAAGACATCATTCGTTTGACGATCATTATTTAAAAACGAGCGTACGCCGGTCACAAAGCCCAGCGCTGCGATACATAAGCTACACAGAACTGCTGGAATGAGTAAATACAATTTTTGCCAACGACCGACCTGATCTTCAGGATGCGGCCAAATCATGCGGTAAACGAGGTAAACGGTTAAAATCAGTGCTTCATAATAACTAAAGTAAAAGTTTGAAAATAGCGTTAAAGCAATTGCAATGATGAATAATCCAATACGTCGTTTTCTAAAAAAGCGTTCGATGCCCCAAATGGAAAGGGGTAAATAAATTAAAATATCGCCAAAAAATGACCATGTAAAATTGAAATAATAGACGACAGTAGAAGTGGCATAAAGCATAGCGCCTAAGTAACGATAAAAACGTTCGAGTTTAAATTCACGAAACATACCATAGGCGGCAAGAAATGTGATGACACAACGTAAATAAGCCGTAAAGATTTGGTTGCCTGGCCAAAATTCAATGTCACTCGGATTGAGATGGAATAGCCATTGCCCGAGACCTACAAAGATGAAGTTCAAATACATCATCGGTGAGGTCGTATAATAGTAGGCGAGGTCAGTAAAATAATCGCCACCGAGCCCAAAACCACTGTCATAAAGCGCATGATGTTGTGAAAAATGGTCATACAAAAAGCGTTGGAAAGGCATCATTTGTTTAAATCCATCGCCATTTCCACTGTATATGATGCCATCTTGTATGAAACGGAAAGCGACAGGCACGTACACGATACATCCGATGAGACATGCGACGATAAAGACGGTTAAAAAGTGTGATAAATGAATTTTTTGTTGCTGTTTTTTCAATATTTTTCACTCTTTCTTGATTGTTTATGTTGATACCATCGACTATAAAAGACACTGCAGATGATACTGATCAGTGACAAGACGACCATCGTAATGAAATAAGGTGGACGATAGTGAATGTCGATTTGTTTTGCATTTGGTCCTACTTTGACACCTGTCATCATGCCGTTGACGCTCTGCGGTGTGACTGGCTCCCCATCAACAAAAGCAGTCATGCCTTTACGATAAGGGATGTTGATGACTGCCATCCCCCCTGAATGATCGGCGAAATGGACTTTAATTTTACCTTGATGTTCTTCATAACGGTGTGGTGCACTATTTTGATATGCCCGTTTTAATGGATCATAATCTTCGCCATACACACCTTGAATGTTGAATTGGTACGTGCCTGTGGGTGAGATGCTGAGATGTATTTGTCCGTTGTTGTCAGGTTGCACGCGGTACAGTAATGTATTTTGGCCTGTACGATATTTGGACGCGTTAAATAAACGATGATTTTCATAGCCGTTGACATCGAGTGTACTGTTACTATCTGGCGCTTTCCGCTTAAAATAGACAACGACGTAAAAGTCTTCATACTGTTCTCGCAATGATTTTGGAAGTTGTAGGGTCACGCCGCCATTTGGTTCAGTGACGGTAAATGCATCCGAGTGCGTCCGTTTTGCATCGCGGGTGGTCATTTCAATATCATGTACGAGATTTCGAGCTTGATGTGGGTAAGCTTGTCCTTGGTGCTCCAAGACGACGCCATCTAACATCGCATGTTCACGGTCAATCGGTGTCGTTAAATCCTCAGCACGATAATATTGACGGCTGACACGTACGGCAGGTAAAGGATATTGATTTTCATAGATGATATACTGACCATTTTGCTGCACTTTTTTAAAATTGGCAGGTTGTCGGTGTTGATAATCTTTTTCCATCAGGTAACGTACGGACAAAAGACTCGCAATATTTGAACGCGCCCCTGTAGATTGATAACGACTGACAGATTCTTCTTTTAAGTTAATCATTAAGTAGCGATAATAAAATTCAATGAGTTGTTGATCGAAAATGCTCGAATACAAACTCAGTCCTTTAAAATGTTGATACATCGGTGTATTATCTTGCTCGTTCACACGCCAATCGATCCGTTCGTCTGCTTGTTTATCCGCATTCATTTGGTCGACGAGTGATTGCTGTAAAGGCGTATGGTACAAACTGGCATTCGCATAAAATGTATTGGCGCGCTTTTCGTGATCCGTATGGAAAATTTGATTTTTAATAAAAACTGTAGATATGGCAAACTGTAAAATAATGAGTGCACATGCAAAACTCAATGATACGAAAATGTGGCGCTTGTTATCATGACGTGCAATCGTTAGGACCAGTAATCCAATAAGACAGACGAGCGGTACGAGATAGACCCACCAGACGACGCGATCGTATATGTAGGCACTGATGAAAACAACGGCCATCGCAGGGATTGCAGTCATGAGATATGTAAGACGTGATAATGATTTGAAATATTGTACATAAGTCGCAACTAAACCACTCGTCACAAAGGCTAATAAATAGTGCGAACGTTTTTGTGGCGCTGAAAAGCCATTGAAAATACTGTCCACATAAGGGATAAATGCTGCGATGATGGTCATGATGCTGAGTATTGCGAACAGTCTGTAGTAGAAGTGACGGTACAATTTAAATGTAAGTAATGCTTGAATCACAACAAATGAAATCACGATTAAATAGTTGTCATAGAAAAGATTCGTATTTTCATTGAAAGATTCCACTAACGGTATGTCACCATCAAATGGAATACGTTGATTGTTGAAAAAACTGCGTACCCCATGAAAGAAAAAGAATAAACTTGAACCTACACCTAAAACTGCTGCAACACCTAATGGCAAAACAGTGCCAATGCCTCGTTTTTGATCATCAGGATGTGCGTGAAATACTCTCAGACTATAATAAATGAGTCCCATCAGTACTTGGTAATAGGCAAAGTAAAAATTATTCGCAAATGAAACCGCTGTAATGATAATGAATAGTCCTAGCTTGCCCGATTTCAAAAAGCGTTCAATACTGAGAAAGAGCAATGGTAATAAAATCAATACATCACTAAAAAAAGGTCAGTACACGGTAAAACGAAAATAAAGCGGTGACATGGCGAATAACACTGCAAAGACGACCGATGCGACGTGATGGAATCTCAACTGACGAGCATAATAATACGTGGCGAGCATGATGCCGGTACATTTCAAAATCGAAACGACCCATGCTTGAGTAAACCAATACATCATGTCTTTAGGATCCACGAGATGTATGAGGGATAATAACCAAGTAACGCCTGCAGTTAAAATAAATATGAAGTTGGTCGAAAAATAATATGATAAATCAGTAAAGAAATCACCACCAAGACCAAAATCAGTGGCATAAAAAAAGGTACCTTCAGACCATTTTTCGTATAAAAACATCTGAATAGGTACCATTTGTTCCATACCATCATTTGGACCTGTAAATAACAGACCGTCTGTGAAAAAACGATATAGAATATAAGCATGCCCTAGAAGCGACATACATAAAAATAAAACAATAAAGCTCAGTGGTTGCAAGTAACGTCTCATAATTCGAACCTCACTTTGATTATCGATCTTTAAGAATATATTTAGATAACATATAAGTAATCGGTATCGTAACGATGAGTCCGACAAATGGTGCAAAAGTTGCGTCGAATTGCATGAGATCCACAAAGATAAAGATGAGCAATGTCTGTGTCCCCATATTGACCACTTGAGTGAGTGGAAAAGCTAAAAATTTCTTTAATGTTGGTCGTACTTTATAAACAAAATAACAATTTAAATAGTAAGAAACGACGAACGAAACTATAAAACCTATGATATGACTCACAAGATAATGGACATCAAATAAGCGCAATAATATTAAATAGACGATATAATAATTGAGCGTATTCATGCCACCTACTAATATAAAGCGAAAAATTTCAAAAAAACGTGCTGAGTTCACCATTCAATAGACCTACCTTTGTTCAACGATATGTGATTGTAAATAGCTATTGACGATAAAGTTGATTATACTTAAAGTGGTGTATATCAAATTTTGTTATACAATTCATGATGCGGATGCTTTAATTCGTCATTCAATTTCGTATGTTTATATCTTTAAAACTAACAATTAATATAACATATAACATTTAAAAAAACGATTGTAAGAATATTTAAGAGGAGTTAAAACTATGGTAATTCAATGGTATCCAGGTCATATGGCCAAAGCAAAACGAGAAGTGACTGAACAACTAAAGAAAGTGGATGTGGTCTTTGAATTGGTCGATGCGCGCATTCCTTTTAGTTCGAGAAATCCAATGATAGATGAGGTGATTCAACAAAAACCACGCGTCGTCATTTTCAATAAAAAAGATATGGCCAATTTAAAAGAAATGGAAAAATGGTATGCCTTTTTTAGAGATAAAGGGGCGTATCCTGTAGCTGTAGATGCCAAACATGGTAAAGGCTTGAAAAATGTGGAGGCGGCTGCGATAGAAGCAACACGTGAAAAATTTGAACGTGAGAAAGCAAAAGGATTAAAACCGAGAGCCATACGTGCCATGATTGTGGGTATCCCGAATGTCGGTAAATCAACGTTAATTAACAAACTTGCAAACCGTGCGATCGCGCAAACAGGAAATAAACCAGGTGTGACGAAACAACAGCAATGGATTAAAGTAGGCAAATCATTACAGTTATTAGATACACCAGGGATTTTATGGCCAAAGTTTGAAGACCAACTGATCGGTAAAAAGTTAAGTTTAACGGGTGCAATTAAAGATAGCATTGTGCATTTAGATGAAGTGGCGATTTATGGGTTAGAATTTCTCATTGAACATGATTATGAAGCATTATTAGCACACTTTAAAATCGATGTGCCACGTGATGCGGAAATGTTGACATGGTTTGATGCGATAGGACGTAAGCGTGGTCTGTTACAACGTGGAAATGAGGTCGATTACGAAGCGGTAATTGAAGCATTGATCTATGACATTAGAAATGCGAAAATCGGGACATATTGTTTTGACTTATATTCCGAATGGCAGGCTGAAACAGATGCGTAAAGGTAAAACGATACAAGCGATTAAGGAAGAATTACAATTAGTAACAACCCTGGAAGACTTAGCACAGCATCCTGACTTTCAAGATGCACGTAAAGGGGTGCAACAAGCGTTCTTGCAGCGTCAACGTCAACTTGAAAAAATAGTGTTACAAAAACAAAAGTATCGTGACATGTGTCAATACGAGACAGAGATTTTAAATGCAAATCCAGAAGCGCTGATTTGTGGCGTGGATGAGGTAGGACGTGGACCTCTGGCTGGACCAGTTGTCGCAAGTGCAGTGGTTTTACAGCCTGAGCATGATTTTGTGGGTATCAATGACTCCAAACAATTGTCTGCCACGCAACGAGATTTGTTGAACACAGCGTTAAAAGCGCAAGTACGTGCGTGGGCAGTGGGCATTGCAACACCGGAAGAAATTGACGCACATAATATTTATGTGGCAACACAAATCGCCATGTATCGGGCTATTGAAAATTTGGCAGTGACACCGACACACTATCTCATTGATGCGATGAAGCTCGATCAACTGACGGCATCACAACAAGCGATCATTAAAGGTGATGCCAAAAGTGTATCTATCGCTGCCGCCAGTATTATTGCAAAAGTGTATCGGGATGACTTGATGGCTGAATATGCCGAGCGCTATCCGGGTTACGATTTTGCACAAAATGCTGGATATGGCACACAAAAACATTTAGATGGTTTGAAACAATATGGTGTGACCCCGATTCATAGAAAATCTTTCGAGCCCATTAAATCAATGGTTTCAAAGCTTTAAGTGATATGAATGGGGAGATAATAAGTTTTCAAAAAGTTAGAATTATGTTTTACTAGTAGTAATTTCTAAATAAAGAAAGGAAATGAAACCCATGGATGAAACATTACGAAAATTATATAAAGTTTTAGTACATTTTGAAGAAAAAGAAGTAGAAATTACTGAAGACGAAAAGAAGTTGAAAAAGATTAAAGAAGAAATTGAAGAGAATTTGAATGTTTCAATTGAAGATGAACAGCAGGCGGATTTGATTCGTTTGTTGAAGGAACATCAGTTTGTCGTGGAGTCCACTGAGGAAGAGCAGAAGATTGTGAATGTGCCAATGGATGAGGATACGCAAATTTCGTTCCAGGTAACTGAAGAGAATTAGTTTGATGTATGTATGGTTGTGCTAGGATGAAGCGGGAGTGTTTCCGTTTTGTCCTAGTTTTTTGTTTGTGGACAGTCCGGACATATTTACTTTTGGGAGTGCGAATTGCCAGATTGCTTAAATCGCGCTGCGCTTTCCTAGGGACTGGCCCTTCAACTCAATTCGGCTTGATTGAAATAGACACTTGTTTGAAGCCGAATTGGATTTTGGGAGCAGTACAGAAATCTCATGTATAACAAAGATTTCGTCGTACTGCCCCCGCAAGGCTGACTAGACTTCTCAAAAGCATGCGTATTGAGAAGTCAGACAGCTACTGCGTTAACCAGTAACCACTATCAAAGTTAAATGCCGACATTTTGTTTTCAACTTTATCCCTCAGGAGTCTTGCGCGATTTTTGCAATCTGAGTGTGGCACTTAAACTGAGATGGGGAGGAATTCGAGATGTGCTAAAACAAAAGCTTCTTCACAATATTCTTCTTTATAGAGAGGAGAGGGAGTAATGATATATAGTACTTTCTTCTTTAAAAGGAGATGCAGGTGAATGCGTGACATGTTAATAAATCTTCCTTCTATCAGTTTTCTTTATAGTTTATAGAGTGAATAACATAGCGATTTGTTATTTGTTCTAAATCGGATGCAAAAAATAATTTTTATAATTTGATATTGGCTGAAACAATGTATTGCATGTGTTCTATGGGGATAGGTGCGATAAAACATTTGGATACTAGAGGGAATCTGTTTACAATAGCGCTTACATTTTCTATAATTGTACTTGAACTTAACCTTAAGAAACAGGAGGATGGAGTATGAATATCCATGAGTATCAAGGAAAAGAAATTTTTCGCTCAATGGGCGTAGCAGTACCAGAAGGGCGTGTGGCTTTTTCTGCTGAAGAAGCTGTTGAGAAAGCGAAAGAGTTAGACACAGATGTATATGTTGTTAAAGCGCAAATCCATGCGGGGGGACGTGGTAAAGCTGGTGGTGTTAAAATCGCTAAGTCTTTATCAGAAGTTGAAACATATGCAAATGAGTTGCTTGGAAAAGTTCTCGTAACACACCAAACTGGCCCTGAAGGTAAAGAAGTAAAGCGTCTTTACATCGAAGAAGGTGCAAACATCCAAAAAGAATATTATGTTGGATTTGTTATCGACCGTGCGACAGACCGTGTGACTTTAATGGCGTCTGAAGAGGGTGGAACTGAAATTGAAGAAGTTGCAGCGAAAAACCCTGAAAAAATCTTCAAAGAAACAATCGACCCAGTAGTTGGATTAGCGCCATACCAAGCACGTCGTATTGCGTTTAACATCAATATTCCTAAAGAATCAATTAACAAAGCGGTTAAATTTTTAATTGCTTTATATAATGTGTTCATTGAAAAAGATTGTTCAATCGTTGAAATTAACCCACTTGTATTAACAGGTGAAGGTGATGTTTTAGCGCTTGACTCTAAAATCAACTTTGATGACAACGCGTTATTCCGTCACAAAGATATCGTTGAATTACGTGATTTAGAAGAAGAAGATCCAAAAGAAATCGAAGCTTCTAAGTACGATTTATCATATATCGCGTTAGACGGTAATATCGGTTGTATGGTAAACGGTGCCGGTTTAGCGATGGCAACAATGGATACAATCAATCACTTTAATGGTAACCCAGCTAACTTCCTTGACGTAGGTGGCGGTGCAACTAAAGAAAAAGTTACTGAAGCGTTCAAAATCATCTTAGGTGACGAAAACGTTAAAGGTATTTTCGTTAATATCTTTGGTGGTATTATGCGTTGTGATATTATCGCTGAAGGTATCGTAGCGGCAGTAAAAGAAGTAGAATTAACGTTGCCATTAGTTGTACGTCTTGAAGGTACAAATGTTAAAGAAGGTAAACAAATCTTAAAAGACTCAGGTTTAGCAATTGAACCAGCGAATACAATGGCTGAAGGTGCACAAAAAATTGTTAAACTTGTAAACGAAGCGTAAGGAAAGGATGGGACAACTACAATGAGTGTATTTGTAGATAAAAATTCAAAAGTAATCGTACAAGGTATTACAGGGTCAACTGCCCTTTTCCATACTAAACAAATGTTAGAATATGGTACGCAAATTGTTGCAGGGGTAACACCAGGTAAAGGTGGACAAGTGGTTGAAGGCGTACCTGTATTCAATACAGTTGAAGAAGCAAAAAAAGAAACTGGCGGTAACGTATCTGTCATTTACGTGCCAGCACCATTTGCGGCAGATGCAATTTTAGAATGTATCGACGCAGAATTAGATTTAGCAATTTGTATTACTGAACATATTCCTGTTATCGATATGATTAAGGTTAAACGTTATCTCGAAGGTAAAAAGACACGCTTAATTGGACCAAACTGCCCAGGTGTCATTACTTCAGATGAAACGAAAATTGGTATTATGCCAGGATACATCCACAAAAAAGGCCATGTCGGCGTTGTTTCACGCTCTGGTACTTTAACATATGAAGCGGTACATCAATTAACTGAAGAAGGTATCGGTCAATCTACAGCTGTAGGTATCGGTGGTGACCCAGTTAACGGGACAAACTTTATCGATGTGTTAGAAGCATTTAACAATGACGATGAAACGAAAGCCGTTGTAATGATCGGTGAAATTGGTGGTACTGCAGAAGAAGAAGCTGCAGAATGGATTAAAGCGAACATGAAAAAACCTGTAGTTGGTTTCATTGGTGGTCAAACTGCGCCTCCAGGAAAACGTATGGGTCACGCAGGTGCGATTATTTCAGGTGGTAAAGGTACTGCTGCAGAAAAAATCAAAACATTAAATGAATGTGGCGTTAAAACAGCAGCGACACCTTCTGAAATTGGTTCAACTTTAATTGAAGCAGCAAAAGAAGCGGGCATTTACGAGTCATTACTTACAGTTAAGTAATCAATTGTAAACATATATGAGCGGTGTGTTGGCATAAGCTGCACATCGCGATTTGAAGCTATACAAGTATGGACTGATAGCACAATCAGGCGCTATCGGTCCATGATTTGATAGCTTGATTTTGATTCTCTTTTTTAATCCTTTCTTAAACATGCATTGATATTAACTTCGCAACAACTTTTCTCACTTTCACACAACACGCTTATTCTACATCTAGAGGTGATCCCAATTCATGAAACAATTTCTACTATTATTATTGTATGCAGGATTTTCCACGCAACAGATTCGTCCGTATTATCTTCAACTTTGCCATCAAGCAGGAAACTTACCGCAGTTGATTCAATCCTTCAAAAAGTTACAATCACTCACGGCACACTCTCATTTTCAACAAAAGCTAGAACGACTCGAAACGTTAAAAATTCACGCCATTGAAGCGTTATTACATGAACATCAAATTGTCCCAATAGCGATTGATGATCCCCTTTATCCACCGCTACTAAAAGAAATTTATGATCCCCCCTTGATGTTATTTTGTAAAGGACGCCTTGAACTTCTTCAACATGCAGCACAAAGTCTTGGTATTGTAGGCGCAAGACAACATACCACATACACCCCTCGCGCGCTCGAATGGCTATTCAACACATTTCAACATTATCCATTGACCATCGTTTCAGGACTCGCACACGGCACAGACGCACTCGCACATCAGTATGCCATCCAACATCAACTACCTACCATTGGGGTACTTGGCTTTGGTCATTTTCACCATTATCCAAGAGCGACACGACCATTACGCCAAACGATGGAGCAACACCATTTGACGATGAGTGAATATCCACCCCATACCCCGATTGCTAAGTTTAGATTTCCAGAACGTAATCGTATTATTAGTGGTTTGTCGAAAGGCATATTGATAACGGAAGCGAAAGAAAAAAGTGGCGCCCTCATTACGTTAGACCAAGCATTAGAACAAAATCGTAACGTCTATGTGTTGCCAGGTGACATGTTTAATGCGCATACAAAAGGCAATATGCTGCGTGTCAAAGAGGGCGCAGAAATTGTATTATGTGCCCAAGATATTTTGAAAGATTTTGGCGCTTCAAATGTTAAGGCTTTGTGAAATAAATACAAAAGATTGACAAATATAAAAATAACCGTTTATCATTTATCTTTGTAAACAGAAAAAGCAAGGGGGTAACTACTTTGGCAGATAATCTTGTCATTGTTGAATCGCCTGCAAAAGCGAAAACTATAGAAAAATATTTAGGCAAAAAATACAAAGTCATCGCATCAATGGGTCATGTGAGAGATTTACCACGTAGTCAAATGGGCGTGGATGTTGAGCATGATTATGAACCTAAATATATTACTATCCGAGGTAAGGGGCCAGTTGTTAAAGATTTAAAGAGACATGCGAAAAAAGCGAAAAAAGTTTTTCTCGCAAGTGACCCCGATCGTGAAGGTGAAGCAATTGCATGGCACTTGGCAAACATTTTAGAACTAGAAGATAGTAAAGAAAATCGCGTTGTGTTTAATGAAATTACGAAAGACGCTGTAAAAGAAAGCTTTAAACATCCACGCGGTATTGAAATGGATTTAGTCGATGCACAACAGGCGCGACGTGTATTAGACCGTTTAGTGGGATATAATATTTCACCGGTACTTTGGAAAAAGGTAAAAAAAGGTTTGTCAGCGGGACGTGTACAATCAGTTGCATTGCGTCTTGTGATCGACCGTGAAAATGAAATTCGTAACTTTAAACCTGAGGAATATTGGTCAATTGAAGGCGAATTTCGATATGGAAAATCAAAGTTTAATGCCAAGTTTCTTCATTATAAAGATAAACCGTTCAAGTTAGCGACGAAAGATGATGTGACAGTCATTACGAAAGCATTAGACGGTAATCAATTCACAGTAACGAATGTGACCAAAAAAGAAAAGACACGTAAACCTGCCAACCCATTTACGACTTCCACTTTGCAACAAGAAGCGGCTCGAAAATTGAATTTCAAGGCACGTAAAACGATGATGGTGGCACAACAACTTTACGAAGGTATTGACTTAAAGCGTAAAGGTACCATTGGACTCATCACATATATGAGAACGGATTCGACACGTATTTCAAAAGATGCACAAAATGAAGCGAAACAATATATTGAGTCTGAATACGGTAGTGAATATTTATCTAAAGTGACGAGAAAAGGTAAGCAAGGTGATCAAGACGCCCATGAAGCGATTCGTCCAACAAGCACATTAAGAACACCGGCTGAGATGAAAGACTTTTTAACACGCGATCAATATCGTTTATACAAATTGATTTGGGAACGTTTTGTTGCGAGTCAAATGGCACCAGCAATTTTAGATACGGTTGCTGTCGATTTAACGCAAAATGATGTGAAGTTTAGAGCGAATGGTCAGACGATTAAGTTTAAAGGTTTTATGACGCTTTATGTCGAAACAGATGATGACAAAGGTAAAGAAAAAGAAAACCGTTTGCCGAAGCTTGAAGTTGGCAATGAAGTGTTGGCAACAAAAATTGATCCGGCACAACACTTTACACAACCACCACCGCGTTATACAGAAGCACGTCTCGTTAAAACATTAGAAGAGCTTAAAATCGGACGTCCTTCAACTTATGCACCAACGATTGATACGATTCAGAAGCGGAATTATGTGAAAAATGAAAGTAAACGTTTCGTCCCAACTGAATTAGGTGAAATCGTCCATGAACAAGTGAAAGAGTACTTCCCTGAGATTATCGATGTGGACTTCACTGTGAACATGGAAACGTTACTTGATAAAATTGCTGACGGAGAAGTGGCGTGGAAAAAAGTAGTAGGTGACTTTTTCAATAGTTTCAAACAAGATGTTGAGCGTGCGGAAGAAGAAATGGAAAAAGTTGAAATTAAGGATGAACCTGCTGGCGAAGACTGTGAAGTATGTGGCAATCCAATGGTCATTAAAATGGGACGCTATGGTAAGTTTATGGCATGTTCTAATTTCCCTGATTGCCGTAACACGAAAGCGATTACGAAGCCGATTGGTGTGACTTGTCCGAAATGTAAAAAAGGCGATGTCGTTGAACGTAAATCCAAGAAAAACCGTATCTTCTATGGCTGTTCGAATTATCCAGAATGTGATTTTGTGACATGGGATAAACCGATTGGACGTGACTGTCCGAAATGTCAACATTACTTGGCAGAGAGTAAGAAAGGACGTACAACACAAGTCGTATGTTCAAATTGTGATTATAAAGAAGCAGCTCAAAAATAATATGAGTATTAAAGTGAGGTAAAAACCATGACATCTGTTAATATTGTCGGCGCTGGTTTAGCAGGGTCTGAAGCAGCATTTCAACTGGCGGAACGAGGCATTCACGTGAATCTTTATGAAATGCGACCAGTGAAACAAACACCGGCGCACCATACGAATCAATTTGCTGAGCTCGTATGTTCCAATTCATTAAGAGGAAATGCGCTCACGAATGCGGTCGGTGTATTGAAAGAAGAAATGCGCCGTCTGGATTCATTAATTATTGCAGCAGCAGATCATGCCCGTGTACCTGCTGGCGGTGCGTTAGCGGTAGATAGACATGACTTCGCAGGATACATTACTGAAAAGTTAAGAAATAATCCGAATGTTACTGTAAGCAATGAAGAAGTGACGATGATTCCAGAAGGGCCAACCATTATTGCAACCGGTCCATTAACAACGGAACCACTTGCAAAAGAAATCGTTGCCTTAACAGGAGAAGACCAACTGTATTTCTATGATGCAGCTGCACCAATTATTGAAAAAGATTCTATCGATATGGATAAAGTGTATTTAAAATCACGTTACGATAAAGGTGAAGCCGCTTATTTAAACTGTCCGATGACAAAAGAGGAATTTGATCGTTTTTATGAAGCCGCACTTGCAGCTGAAGTCGCGCCGATGAATGACTTCGAAAAAGAAAAGTATTTTGAAGGGTGCATGCCGTTTGAAGTGATGGCAGGCAGAGGCGAAAAGACGTTATTGTTCGGACCAATGAAACCAGTTGGATTAGAAGATCCAAAAACTGGTAAACGTCCATATGCGGTCGTTCAATTAAGACAAGATGATGCTGCAGGCACGCTTTACAACATTGTAGGGTTCCAAACGCGTTTAAAATGGGGCGCACAAAAAGAAGTGATTCGTCTCATACCGGGTCTTGAAAATGTGGATATTGTGAGATATGGCGTGATGCATCGTAATACGTTTATCAACTCTCCTGAAGTGTTAAGCGAAATTTATGAATTTAAAAATCGCAAAAACTTATTCTTTGCAGGTCAAATGACGGGTGTAGAAGGCTATGTAGAAAGCGCAGCAAGTGGGATGATTGCAGGGATTAACTTAGCACATCGTATGTTAGGTAAAGCAGATGTCGTATTTCCCCGTGAAACGATGCTCGGAAGTATGGCTTACTACATTTCACATGCGTCGAACAATAAAAACTTCCAACCGATGAATGCGAACTTCGGATTGGTACCGGCACTTGAACAACGTATCAAAGATAAAAAAGAGCGATATGAGACTTTAGCGCATCGTGCTTTAGACCATTTGGATCATTTTAAACAAACGTTGTAATGAAACTGTAAATAATGGCAAAATAAGCAAAATTTTGATAAATATAAAAATTCAATGTATAATCAATGCAGTTCCCCTCATCATTATGCTACAATGCTAATGATGGAGGGGTTTTTGAATTGAAACAAATCCAAGAACAATTTTTAGAAATGTTAAAAAGGGAACGTTTTTTCTCAGATCACACGTTGAAAGCCTATCATGATGATCTCGTTCAATTTAATCGATTTCTTGCGCAAGAGCAACTCGAACTCACAGATTTTAAATATCTGGACGCAAGAAATTATTTACAGACACTTTATGATATGGGACTGCAACGGACTACAGTTTCGCGTAAAATATCTACATTACGAAGTTTTTATGCATTTTGGATGACCCAAGACCATGAGATCGTAAATCCATTTGTACAGCTCGTCCACCCGAAAAAGGAACGCTATTTACCGACATTTTTTTATACCGAAGAGATGGAAGCTTTGTTTCAAACTGTGATGCAAGACGCGCACAAGGGATTGAGAGATCGAGTCATCCTAGAGTTGTTTTATGCAACGGGTATTCGTGTCTCTGAATTAGTGTCTTTAAAGGTAGAAGACGTTGACCTTGAAATGTGTTGGATCAAAGTGTTAGGTAAGGGTGGCAAAGAACGTATCGTACCTTTTGGAGAATTTTGTAGACAAAGCATCGAACAGTATTTGGCAGAGTTTACTCCGATTCAAAATGTACAACACCCTTATTTGATTACGAATTTAAAAGGTCAACCGATAACAGAACGAGGCGTACGATATGTTTTAAATGATATTGTCAAACGTACGGCGGGTGTGACATCGATTCACCCTCATAAATTGCGACATACATTTGCGACACATTTGCTGAATGAAGGGGCAGACCTTAGAACTGTTCAAAGTCTACTGGGTCATGTTAATTTATCAACAACCGGACGTTATACCCACGTGACGAATCAGCAATTAAGAAATGTTTATTTAAAGGCACATCCACGTGCGAAAAAAGGAGAGTAATCATACATGAGTTCATCAATACATGCAACAACGATTTATGCCGTGAGACATAATGGCGGCGCAGCAATGGCAGGTGATGGCCAAGTCACTTTAGGTGAAAAAGTGATTATGAAACAAACAGCTAAAAAAGTAAGAAAGTTATATCACGGTAAGGTCATTGCTGGTTTTGCAGGTAGTGTGGCAGATGCATTTACACTTTTTGAAAAATTCGAAGCCAAACTACAACAATATAGTGGCAACCTTGAAAGAGCCGCTGTAGAACTTGCGAAAGAATGGCGAGGAGATAAACAATTACGTCAACTTGAAGCCATGCTTATTGTGATGGATAAAGACAATATCCTTGTAGTGAGTGGGACAGGTGAAGTCATTGCGCCAGATGATGATTTGATTGCAATCGGTTCAGGTGGTCATTTTGCATTAAGTGCAGGTCGTGCATTGAAAAGACATGCGTCAAATTTAAGTGCACGTGAAATGGCATATGAAAGCTTGAAAGTCGCTTCAGAAATATGTGTATTCACGAATGACCATATCACAGTGGAAGAACTTTAATGGAGGTATCGTGCATGGAACGTAATGCGATTAAATTTACACCGAAAGATATTGTAGATCGATTAAATGAATATATTGTAGGCCAAGAAGAAGCTAAGAAGAAGGTTGCGATAGCGTTAAGAAATAGATATCGTCGTAGCTTACTCGATGATGAAGTGAAACAAGAAATTGCGCCTAAAAATATTTTGATGATGGGGCCTACAGGTGTCGGGAAAACTGAAATTGCCCGTCGTATGGCTAAAATTGTCGGGGCACCATTTTTAAAAGTAGAAGCAACGAAGTTCACTGAAGTCGGCTATGTCGGTCGCGATGTCGAAAGCATGGTGCGAGACCTTGTAGATGTTGCTGTTCGCTTAGTAAAAGATCAGAAAAAAGCGAATGTTGTTGAGGAAGCAACACAAAAAGCGAACGAAAAATTAGTGAAATTACTTGTACCGAGTCTGAAGAAAAAAGCAAGTCAAAATACCAACAATCCATTAGAATCTTTATTTGGTGGTGCCATCCCTAACTTTGGCCAACACAATGAAGAAGAGGAAGAAGAGCCACCAACTGAAGATATTAAAACAAAGCGCTCTGAAATTCGTGCACAGTTACTTAACGGACAGCTTGAAGAAGAGAAAGTTAAAGTCAAAGTAGAACAAGACCCGGGTGCGCTCGGTATGCTTGGCACGAACCAAAATGAGCAAATGCAAGAAATGATGAATCAATTAATGCCAAAGAAAAAGGTTGAAAAAGAAGTGCCGGTAAAAACTGCACGTAAAATCTTAGTCGACCAATTTGCGGATGAGATGATTGATCACGAAACAGCGAATCAGGAAGCACTAGATTTGGCAGAGCAAATGGGAATCATTTTCATTGATGAAATTGATAAAGTTGCAACGTCACATCAAAATGGTGGTCAAGATGTTTCGAGACAAGGGGTACAGCGCGATATTCTGCCTATTCTTGAGGGTAGCGTTGTTAAGACGAAATATGGTACTGTTAGTACGGAACATATGCTTTTTATTGGTGCTGGCGCATTTCATGTATCAAAGCCAAGTGACTTAATTCCAGAGTTACAAGGACGTTTTCCGATTCGCGTAGAATTACAAGACTTATCAGTGGATGATTTTGTGCGTATTCTTAAGGAACCTAAACTGTCCTTAATCAAGCAATATGAAATGTTATTAAAAACAGAAGAGGTTGTTGTGAACTTTACAGATGAAGCGATTTATCGTCTTGCAGAAATGGCTTATCATGTTAACCAAGAAACGGATAATATCGGTGCGCGTCGTTTGCATACCATCTTAGAGAAAATGTTAGAAGATTTGTCATACGAAGCGCCTAATATGCCGCATGCACAAGTGGACATCACACCACAATATGTTGATGATAAATTAAAAACGATTTCGACAAACAAAGATTTAAGCGAATTTATTTTATAAGAAAAAAAGGAGTAATGACATGAGCTTATTATCGAAAACAAGAGAATTGAGTAGTTTGTTACAAAAACATAAAGGCATCTCAGTAGATTTCAAAGATGTTGCACAGACAATTAGTAAAGTGACTGTAACTAATGTGTTCATCGTTTCTCGTCGCGGTAAAATATTAGGTTCTAGTTTAAATGAATTACTTAAGAACGAACGTATTATTAAAATGTTAGAAGACCGACATATCCCGGAAGAATATACAGAAAAGTTAATGCATGTTTATGAAACATTATCTAACATTTCAATTGATAACGAATTATCTGTATTCCCACCAGAAAATGAAGATGTATTTAAAAACTCAAAAACGACCGTTTTCCCAATTATCGGTGGTGGTGAGCGTCTAGGTACACTCGTTTTAGGCCGTGTGTCAGACGAGTTTGAAGATAATGACCTTGTCTTAGGTGAATATGCAGCAACAGTGATCGGAATGGAAATCTTGCGTGAGAAACATTCAGAAATTGAATCTGAAGCACGTGATAAAGCTGCAATTTCTATGGCAATTAATTCGTTGTCATATTCAGAAAAAGAAGCGATTGATCATATTTTTGAAGAGCTTGGTGGCAAAGAAGGATTACTCATTGCTTCTAAAGTGGCTGACCGCGTTGGTATTACACGTTCAGTGATTGTTAACGCATTAAGAAAATTAGAAAGTGCCGGCGTCATCGAGTCTCGTTCGTTAGGAATGAAAGGGACATTTATTAAAGTTAAAAAAGAAGCATTTTTAGACGAGTTATCACGCACAGAATAAATGGCTTGACTAGTTGCAATTTGTCACATGTTGTGATATATTAATATGCGGCTGAAAAAGTCAAAACACACACGTGCATCAAAGTATAAAAGGGTGCGATAAACTGATTTATCGTTTTTATATGAGTGGACGTGGCGGATGTAAACCAATAGGAGGAATTTATATTATGGCAGTAATTTCAATGAAACAATTATTAGAAGCTGGTGTTCACTTCGGTCACCAAACACGCCGTTGGAACCCAAAAATGAAAAAGTACATTTTCACTGAAAGAAATGGTATTTATATCATCGACTTACAAAAAACAGTGAAAAAAGTTGAAGAAGCTTACAACTTTGTTAAGCAAGTTTCTGAAGAAGGCGGTAAAGTTTTATTCGTAGGTACGAAAAAACAAGCGCAAGAATCAGTGAAAGCTGAAGCAGAACGTGCTGGCCACTACTATGTCAACCAAAGATGGTTAGGTGGTATCTTAACAAACTACAAAACAATTTCTAAACGTGTTCAACGCATTAATGAAATTGAAAAAATGGAAGAAGACGGTACTTTCGACGTACTTCCTAAAAAAGAAGTTATTGAACTTAAAAAAGAATATGACCGTTTAATTAAATTCTTAGGCGGTATTCGTGATATGAAATCAATGCCACAAGCATTATTCGTTGTTGACCCACGTAAAGAGCGTAATGCAATTGCAGAAGCGCGCAAATTAAACATTCCTATCGTAGGTATTGTTGATACAAACTGTGATCCAGACGAAATTGACTACGTTATTCCAGCGAACGATGACGCAATCCGTGCGGTTAAATTATTAACTGGTAAAATGGCAGACGCAATCTTAGAAGGTCAACAAGGTGTATCAAACGAAGAAGTGGCTGCTGAACAAGACATCGACTTAACAGAAGATGAATCAGCAGAAAGCGAATCAACTGAAGCGACAGAAAACACTGAAGCAACTGTTGAGTCTAACTAAGACGCATCTTGAAATGGGTGATAAGATAAATATGCTTATCACCTTTTTTTAAAATAAATCTAGCATTTTTAAATATTGGAGGAATTATGAATGGCAATTTCAGCTAAACTTGTTAAAGAATTACGCGAAAAAACTGGCGCGGGTATGATGGACTGTAAAAAAGCTTTAGAAGCTACTGATGGAGATATTGATAAAGCGATTGACTACCTTCGTGAAAAAGGTATTGCAAAAGCAGCTAAAAAAGCTGACCGTATTGCAGCTGAAGGTATTACACACGTTGAAGTAAAAGGTAATGAAGCAGTTATCGTTGAAATCAACTCTGAAACGGACTTCGTTGCTCGTAACGAAGGTTTCCAACAACTTGTAAAAGAAATTGCTAACCAAATTCTTGATACAAAAGTTGCAACTGTAGAAGAATTAAATGAAACAACATTACCAAATGGTAAAAAAGTTTCTGAACATATGACTGAAGCAATTTCAACAATCGGTGAAAAATTAAGCTTACGTCGTTTCGAAATCAAAACTAAAACTGATAACGATGCATTCGGTGCTTATTTACACATGGGTGGTCGTATTGCAGTACTTTCTGTTGTTGAAGGTACAACTGATGAAGAAGCAGCTAAAGACGTTGCAATGCACATCGCAGCAATCAACCCTAAATATGTATCTTCTGAACAAGTAAGTGAAGAAGAACTTAACCACGAAAGAGAAGTTTTAAAACAACAAGCTTTAAATGAAGGTAAACCAGAAAACATCGTTGAAAAAATGGTTGAAGGTCGTTTACGTAAATATTTACAAGAAATTTGTGCAGTGGATCAAAACTTCGTTAAAAATCCTGATCAAACAGTTGAAGCATTCCTTAAATCTAAAGGTGGCAAACTTGTTGACTTCGTACGTTACGAAGTAGGTGAAGGCATTGAAAAACGCCAAGAAAACTTTGCTGATGAAGTTAAAGGACAAATGAAATAATCAACACGGTTTTGTATAAGAAAGAAGACACCTTTCGTGTCCTCCTTTGCATGACTTCAATGCATGATTGAAGCCGTGTGCAAGGAAGATACTTATTGTGTCTTCTTTACTTGTATTGTTTTACATATTACGAATAGAGAGGTTAAAATAATGACTGAAACTTCAAAATATAAGCGAGTAGTTTTGAAATTAAGCGGAGAAGCATTAGCAGGTGACAAAGGTTTTGGTATCAATCCAATGATTATCAAGAGCATCGCAGAACAAGTGGCAGAAGTTGCTAAAATGGACACTGAAATTGCTGTTATCGTAGGCGGTGGCAACATTTGGCGTGGCAAAACAGGTAGCGATTTAGGTATGGATCGTGGTACAGCTGACTATATGGGGATGTTAGCAACTGTTATGAACGCCTTAGCTTTACAAGATAGTCTTGAACAATTGGATTGTGATACACGTGTATTAACATCTATCGAAATGAAACAAGTTGCCGAACCATACATTCGTCGTCGTGCAATTCGTCACTTAGAGAAAAACCGTGTCGTTATTTTTGCAGCAGGTATTGGAAACCCTTATTTCTCAACAGACACAACAGCAGCATTACGTGCAGCTGAAGTGGAAGCAGATGTGATTTTAATGGGTAAAAATAATGTGGATGGTGTCTATTCAGCAGACCCTAAAGTTGACCCGAATGCTAAAAAGTATGATCGCTTAACTTACATTCAATTATTACAAGAAGGTTTACAAGTAATGGATTCAACAGCCTCTTCATTCTGTATGGACAACAATATACCGTTAAAAGTCTTCTCTATCATGGAAGAAGGCAATATTAAACGTGCTGTTCAAGGTGAAGATATCGGTACAATCATTACAAAATAATATAGAGGTGCGAACAAATGAAAGAAATTATCCAAGATGCAAAAACACGTATGAAAAAATCAACTGAGAATTTATCTCGTGAATTAGCTCAAATCAATGCGGGACGTGCGAACTCTAACTTACTTGCTGGTGTTCAAGTCGACTATTATGGTGCACCAACACCTGTACAACAACTTGCAAGTATTAACGTTCCTGAAGCACGTTTACTCGTTGTATCTCCTTATGACAAAACTTCTTTAGCTGACATTGAAAAAGCAATCATTGCGGCAAACTTAGGTGTTAACCCTTCAAGTGACGGTGATGTCATTCGTATTATGGTACCTGCTTTAACTGAAGAACGTCGTAAAGAGATTGTTAAAGAAGTGAAGAAAACAGGTGAAAATGCCAAAGTATCTATTCGTAATATTCGTCGTGATGCAAACGATACATTAAAGAGACAAGAAAAAGATGGCGAAATTTCTGAAGATGAGTTACGTAACGGGTCTGACGAAGTGCAAAAATTGACTGACAGCGCTATTAAAGAAATCGATCAGTTAGTGGCAGACAAAGAAAAAGATATCATGTCAGTCTAAATCATGCTGTCATCTCCCTTATGATGTTGTTCAAAGCATATAAGGAAGAAGAACTCAGTCCAATTTAATAGGAAGACTGTAGAAAAAGTTTGTCTACTTTTAAGCTGTACCGAATACGACTTTGGTACAGTTTTTTTCTTTGTTTATTCAATGCAGGTATTGAGTGTGATAAAATGGTAGATAATTGTACGCTTATGAGATTATAATATTTTAAGAGACGAAATAGGCTCGGAGGAACGCGCATGTTTAAGAAATTTAAGAAAAATAATGACACTCAAAACCATATCGAAGCGCTCGATTTACATAATATGCCTGAACACATTGCAATTATTATGGATGGCAATGGACGTTGGGCGAAACAGCGTAAAATGCCAAGAATTAAAGGGCATTATCAAGGCATGCAAACGATCAAGACCATTACGCGTGCGGCAAGTGACTTAGGAATTAAGTATTTGACCCTTTATGCTTTTTCAACAGAGAATTGGTCGCGACCAGATGAAGAAGTAAATTACATCATGGGCTTACCTGTTAACTTTTTAAATACGTTTTTACCAGAATTAATTGAAAAGAATGTGAGAGTCGAAACAATTGGCTTTATTGATGAATTGCCTGATAAAACGATTCAAGCAATTGAAGAAGCAAAAATTAAAACGGCAGATAATACAGGATTGACCTTAATATTCGCGATTAACTATGGGGGACGTGCAGAGATAATTCATGGTATTCAAACAATGATGAAAGAGATGCGCCATGCGTCTGAACAAGATATTGATGCGTTAACAGAACAACATTTTCAAAAGTATCTCATGACGCGTGATTATCCGGATCCAGAATTATTGATTCGTACGTCTGGTGAACAACGCATTAGTAATTTTCTGATTTGGCAATTATCATACAGTGAATTTATTTTTAATTCTAAATTTTGGCCGGATTTTGATGAGGCAGAGTTAAAAGCATGTATTAAAACATATCAATCGCGACAAAGACGATTTGGAGGATTGTAGATAGGAGAAGTGAGATGAAGGTTAGAACAATCACAACGATAGTAGCACTCATTGTTTTTTTACCTATTTTGCTCATTGGTGGATCAACATGGATGTATTTTACATTTTTACTAGCATTAATCGCTTTAAAAGAGCTTTTAAACATGAATAGAATCCAATTATTGTCAATACCTGGTGTTTTGAGTGCATTGGGATTAATCATTATGATGCTCCCGCAAGATTTTGGAGACTGGGTCATCGTGTTGCAACAAAAATCACTGATTGCAATGAGTTTTATTATTTTAAGTTATACCGTGATGTCAAAAAACAGATTTAGTTTTATGGACTCCGCATTTTGTTTGATGTCTGTCGCATACGTAGGTATTGGTTTTATGTATTTTTATGTTACGCGTGAAGCAGGATTAGAGTTTATCCTATTTGGTTTACTCATCGTATGGTTGACAGATACTGGGGCATACATATTTGGACGCCTTCTAGGAAAAAGGAAATTATGGCCGACGATTAGTCCCAATAAAACGATTGAAGGCTTCATCGGCGGGTTAATTTGTAGCTTGATTGTACCAATAGTATTTATGTTATTCGTTGATTTTGATTATCCAATGGTAGGACTGTTACTCATCACAGTCGTATTGAGTATGTTTGGACAATTGGGTGACCTAGTCGAATCAGGGTTTAAACGTCATTTTGGTGTCAAAGATTCAGGTCGTTTACTACCAGGACATGGTGGGATTTTAGACCGTTTTGACAGCTTTATGTTCGTATTACCATTAATGAATATTTTCTTAATTCAAATGTAAAGAGAAGTGAGAAATGATGAAAAATATCGCCATTTTAGGGGCGTCTGGCTCAATTGGTCAACAGGCGATTGATGTCATTGAACGCCATCCTGAAAACTTTAATTTAATTGCGTTCACTGTAGGAAAAAATATTGATTTTGCGATTGACGTAATTCAAAAATTTAATCCTGACATCGTCGCAGTACAAGAAGAAAGTGCAGTAGCACAATTAAAACCTTATCACAGTCATATCGTTAGTGGTCGCGAAGGCTTAATCGAAGTTGCAACTTATGATAAAAACGATTTAGTATTGAATTCATTGCTCGGTAGTGTTGGGCTCGAACCGACAATGAAAGCCATTGAAGCAGGGAAGGATATCGCATTAGCCAACAAAGAAACGTTAGTCGTTGCAGGTGAATTGGTGATGGCACATGCACGTCAACATGGTGTCAATATTTTGCCGGTTGACTCTGAACATGCGGCCATCTTCCAATGTTTAAATGGTGAAGATATGCGTAAAGTGAAAAACGTCGTCATTACGGCAAGTGGCGGGTCATTCCGTGACTTAACTCGTGATCAATTGGCTTCCGTAACGGTAGAAGATGCACTGAATCATCCAAACTGGTCAATGGGCCATAAAATTACGATTGATTCTGCAACGATGATGAATAAAGGCTTTGAAGTTATTGAAGCGAAATGGCTTTTTGACTTAGATATTGATCAAATACAAACCATTTTGCACAAAGAAAGTATCATTCATTCAATGGTCGAATTTGTTGATACGAGTGTGATGGCGCAATTAGGAACACCAGATATGCGCATGCCGATTCAGTACGCGTTCACTTATCCTGAACGTATCGAACATCGAGCGCCATCATTAAACCTTGCTGAAGTGGCGCAGTTAAACTTTAAACCTATGGACTTTGATCGTTATCGCTGTTTACAATATGCCTACGATGCATTGCGTATCGGTGGCACGATGCCAGTTGTATTGAATGCGGTGAATGAAGTGGCTGTCGCTAAGTTCTTAAACCGTGAAATTGCATTTTTGGATATTGAGAAAATGATTGAACGTGAAATGGCAGCGCATGAAGTGATTCAAAATCCAACACTTGAACAAATTTTAGACTTAGATCATTACTATAAAACAAAAGAATATGAGGTGTAAGAAACTGTGCTCATAACCCTTATTGCATTTATTATTGTCTTTGGTGTCCTCGTATTTGTACACGAATTTGGTCACATGTATTTCGCAAAACGCGCTGGTATTATGTGTCCAGAGTTTGCGATTGGTATGGGACCAAAGATTTTTAGTTTTCGTAAAAATGAAACGCTCTACACAATCCGCTTATTACCAGTGGGTGGTTATGTACGAATGGCGGGTGACGGGATGGAAGAATCCCCTGTGCAACCCGGAATGCACGTCAGAATTAAAACGAATGACGCGAATGAAGTGACACATATCATTTTAGATGATCAACATAAATTTCAACAAATTGAAGCTTTAGAAGTGAAACAAGTCGATTTAACTGAAGGCTTATTTATTGAAGGTGTGACTGCGGATGATGACACACGCCATCGCTTTAATATTGCTGAAAAAGCGTTCTTTGTACAAAATGGGAGTTTAATTCAAATTGCTCCACGTCATCGTCAATTCACACATAAAAAGCCTTATCAAAAGTTTTTAACCCTTTTTGCAGGTCCGCTATTCAATTTTATTTTAGCTTTAGTGTTACTGATCGGTTTGGCGTATTATGAAGGTGCCCCGGTACCTAAAATTGCGCAAGTTGCTGAAAATGCACCAGCACAACAAATTGGGTTACAAAAAGGTGACGAAATTAAAAAAATTGGTAATCATGATATTCATCATTTTAATGATGTGAAAAAGCAACTTGAAGCAACAGGAGGCAAACCGACAACCATCGTCATCGAACGTGACGGTAAAACGATTGAAAAAGAATTCTCACCGAAAAAAGTAGAAATTCAAACATCAAAAACGAGTAAACAAACAGATTATCAACTTGGTTTTATGCCAGAAAGAGAACGTTCACTGATTGAACCGCTATTATTTGGTGCTCAACAAACCATCGAATACGGGAAAATTATTTTCGTTGCTGTTGTGAGCATGATTGCAAGTATTTTTACAGGTGACTTTAGTTTTGATATGTTAAACGGTCCAGTCGGTATTTATAAAAATGTCGATACGGTCGTTAAAACGGGAATTATTAATTTAATAGGTTGGACGGCTGCATTGAGTGTCAACTTAGGGATTATGAATTTATTACCGATTCCTGCACTGGATGGCGGACGGATTTTATTCGTGATTTATGAAGCGATATTTAGAAAACCTGCCAATAAAAAAGCAGAAACTGTTATTATTGCAGCGGGTGCAGTATTTGTATTAATCATCATGGTGCTCGTCACTTGGAATGATATACAACGTTATTTCTTATGATAGGACAAGGAGGAACAATCTAGGATGAAGCAATCAAAAGTTTTTATTCCAACATTGAGAGAAGTGCCTGCTGAAGCTGAGGCGATTAGCCATCAATTGTTATTAAAAGCAGGCTTAATTAAACAAAATGCTGCGGGGGTATACAGTTATTTACCTGTAGCGACGCGCGTAATCCATAAAATTTCAGATATCATTCGTCAAGAAATGGAACGTATTGACGCAGTTGAAGTGGTGATGCCAGTATTGCAACAATCTGAACTGTGGAAAGAATCAGGACGTTGGGATGCGTACGGTATGGAGCTCATGCGTTTACGTGATCGCAATCAACGTGAATTTGCATTAGGACCAACACATGAAGAAGTGGTCACATCACTCGTGCGTGACGAATTACGTTCATACAAACAGCTTCCATTAACGTTGTTCCAAATTCAAACAAAATTCCGTGATGAAAAGCGTCCACGTTTCGGCTTATTACGTGGTCGAGAATTCATTATGAAAGATGCGTATTCATTCCATACTGATGAAGATTCACTCATGGAAACGTATCAAAATATGTATAACGCATACAGTACGATTTTCAAACGTGTCGGCTTAAATGTACGACCAGTTGTTGCGGATTCAGGTGCGATTGGTGGTAACCATACACATGAATTCCATGCATTAAGTGCGATTGGTGAAGATACAATTGTGTATAGCGACAACAGTGATTACGCGGCGAATATTGAAAAAGCAGAAGTGCCGTATTATGAAACAGCGAATACTGACGAACCGTTACAACCGATAGAAAAAGTGGCAACACCAAATGTAAAAACAGCCCAAGAGCTTGCAGACTTTTTAGGTCAACCATTAGATCATATCGTTAAAACAATGGTCTTTAAAGTAGACGGCGAATTTATTTTATTACTCGTTCGTGGTCATCATGAAGTGAATGACGTGAAAATTAAAGATTACTTCAAAACAGATGATGTCACAATGGCAACAGATGACGAAATTCGTAATCTGTTAGGTGCCTCACCAGGTTCGTTAGGCCCGGTAACTGATAGAGATGTCAAAGTGTATGCGGATCAATTCGTTCAATCATTGCGTAATTTAGCGATTGGTGCGAATGAAGATGGTTACCATTTCATCAATGCAAATGTTGAACGTGACTTCCAAATTGATGGTTATGGTGATTTCCGCTTTATTCTTGAAGGTGAGCCCCTTGCAGATGGTTCTGGTCCAGCGAAGTTTGCTGAAGGGATTGAAGTCGGTCAAGTGTTCGTATTGGGCGAAAAATATTCTGAGGCGATGAAAGCAACAGTCTTGAATCAACAAGGCCGTGAACAAAACTTAACAATGGGTTGTTATGGTATTGGTGTCTCAAGAACGTTAAGTGCGATTATTGAACAACATCATGATGAGAATGGTATTATTTGGCCGAAATCAGTCACGCCATTTGATGTACATTTAATTACAGTGAATCCGAAAAAAGATGAACAACGTGAATGTGCAGATCAATTATACGACACATTGTTATCAAAATATGATGTGCTTTATGATGATCGAAATGAACGTGCAGGTGTGAAATTTAACGATGCTGACTTAATTGGTATTCCAGTACGTGTTGTAGTGGGTAAAAATGCAGCAGAAGGTATCGTAGAAGTGAAGCGTCGTGACACCGGCGATAGCGAAGATGTGCATGTCGAAGATTTAGTCGCACACCTTGAAAAGTTATACGAACAAATTTAGTAACAATAGCGACTGAATTTGTTATAATACGATTAATCGTTGAACAAAGTGAAGTATGATGGATGAACATTTGAAGTTTTGGCTTGCTTGTTTGTTCACTATAAAGATTAATATAAATTTTTCTGATTGCTAAACATGCCCTTGCTTTCCGAGGGGCTGGCGTCTCAACGCAATTTGGCTTGATAAGTGGAACCATTATATTGATACCAAATTGGATTTTCGGCACCCGCTGTTCCCTCAGACATCTCGGGTAGTTCATGCAAACATAGAGATTTGTTATTGAAATTCAAAAGTTGATAGGGTGAATGGATGCATTGTTAATAACTCGAACAGCCCTAGCATAGTATAAGACTCGAATTGATTTTAGAGGCTGGGACATTCAGTTTGTCCAGCCTTTTCTATTGGTTCATGTGCCCTTAAGTATCGGATAAGACATGGGACTGGGACATAAAATTTTTGATGCTATTAATACAGTATTTTGTTTACTTGCCCTCTCTATGAAATGTATGTTTGATTGCCTTCATGGCTTCGCGTTTCCTAGGGGCTGGCCCTTCGACTAACTAACGCATGGTTAAACTATTACATATGTTGAGGCGTTAGTGGATTCTGGGAGCAGTACAGAAATCTTATGTTCGACAAAGATTTCGTAGTACTGCCCCCGCAAGGCTGACTAGACTTCTCAAAAGCATCAGCAATGAGAAGTCAGACAGCTACTGCGATAAACATCATCCACTATTAAAGTAAAGAAGGAACTGTTAGCAGTATGTATGCATACCCTCAGGAGTCTCAGCCTTCAGGCAATCTCGTTCCAAATATAGGAACAGAGGGCAAGTCACTGAAATGAAGACAATCCATATCATCAATGTATTCTGTCCAATTCATTCTCGTTTTTCGACGATGTTATCATCAATAATGGAAATAAATCCGTCAATTGATATAGATTAGGATAACTCAATGTCCTACCCCGTTTTCATATTTATGTCAATCTCGATTTCCAAAGTATGATGTTATTTTTTGTTTTTGAAGTGAGATTGCTAAAATGAGCGAGACTCCTGAGGGATAAGACGCAGCCGAAAATCCAATTCGGCAATCATCACGTGGACACTTCAGTTAAGCCGAATTTAGTTGAGGCAAGTCCCCTAGGAACGCGAGCTCATGATAGCAATCGTGACAGTTCAAAATGGTGATTAAATGGACAAGTTTAGCAATTTGGAGTAAAAACACCCTAAAATGATCCAATAGTACTCATCAAAATTGTTCAACATTAACGTATATTATGCATACACGGCAATTCAAATAAGGTGGTTAGGAAAGTGACATTACAGAATCAAGAAAAATTTAAGATTCTTCTTAAACAAATGAATATGTTAGACCATTTTGATCAGGAATTCGTTGATCAAGGCCAATTGACACGTGTAGATGTATCTCAGAAATCTCGAAAGTGGACGTTTCATATCCAATTACCACGATTGTTAAAATATGAAGACTACGCTGTTTTTACCCATGCGATGAAAGAAAGTTTCCAACATATTGCAGATGTAGATTGGAAAATTACCGTCAATGATACATCCCAACAAGATGAATATTTGCTGAAATATTTTGGTGACTGTATTGAACAAACACAATTGTCGCCTAAAGTGAAAGGACAATTAAAACAAAAGCGTATGATTGTCTCAGGTGATGTCGTAAAAATTCTAGTCCAAAACGATATTGAAGGGAACCATTTCAATAAAGTATGCAATGGCAGCTTAGTGCGCGCGATGCAACGATGTGGTTTTAATGTGCAACAAGTGGTATTTGAAACGGACGAAAGCGGTCATGATGAAGATTTAGCCTCATTGGAAGCACACATTCAAGAAGAAGATGAACAAAGTGCGCGTGAAGCAACGGCTAAAATTGAAAAAATGAAAGAGCAACGTGCCCAACAAGATGATGGTGTGACTGTCGATCGTTGTCAAATTGGTAAACCGATTCAAGTTGAGCATGTTCGACCGATCGAATCGATTATTGAAGAAGAATTTAAAGTGGCCATTGAAGGTGTCATTTTCGATATCAATTTAAAAGAACTGAAAAGTGGCCGTCACATTGTCGAATTAAAAGTGACAGACTATACCGATTCCTTGGTGCTTAAAATGTTTACACGCAAAAACAAAGATGATTTAGAGCATTTTAAATCATTAAAAGAAGGGCAATGGATTCGTGCGCAAGGTCGTATTGAAGAGGACATGTTCATTCGTGACCTTGTGATGATGATGTCTGATATTGAAGCGATTAAACGAACACCAAAAACGGATAAAGCGCCAGAAAAACGTGTGGAATTCCATTTGCATACGTCTATGAGCCAAATGGATGGTGTGACACACATTGGTGACTATGTCGCGCAAGCTGCACAATGGGGTCATGATGCGATTGCGGTGACGGACCATAACGTTGTACAGGCTTATCCTGATGCGCATGCTGCAGCCGAAAAACACGGCATTAAAATGATTTATGGTATGGAAGGGATGCTCGTTGATGACGGTGTACCGATTGCTTATAAACCGAGTGACATCATGCTGCAAGATGCGACCTATGTTGTATTTGACGTCGAGACAACGGGTTTATCCAATCAATACGATAAAATTATTGAGTTAGCCGCGGTGAAAGTGAAAAATGGCGAAATTATTGATAAATTCGAGCGTTTTAGTAATCCACATGAAAAGTTAACTGAGACAATTAAAAACTTGACGCACATTTCAGATGATATGTTAAAAAATGCACCTGAAATTGAAGAAGTGCTCACTGAATTTAAAGAATGGGTGGGCGATGCGATTTTCGTTGCACATAACGCATCATTCGACATGGGCTTTATTGATACTGGATACGAACGTCTTGGTTTCGGTCCATCGACAAATGCTGTCATTGATACGCTTGAGCTCTCTCGTACGATTAATACGAGTTACGGTAAACATGGCTTGAACTTTTTAGCGAAAAAATATGGTGTTGAACTCACACAACATCACCGTGCAATTTACGATACAGAAGCAACGGCATATATATTCGTGAAAATGTTAGCGCAATTAAAAGCGTTAGATGTGCATAACCATCAAGATATTAATAAAAAGTTATCAAACGAAGATGCCTATAAACGTGCGCGTCCACAACACGTTACGTTAATTGTACAAAATCAAACAGGTCTTAAAAACTTGTTCAAAATTGTCAGTGCGTCACTCGTTCAATACTATTACCGTACACCACGTATCCCGCGGTCATTACTTGATGAACATCGAGAAGGTTTGTTAGTCGGGACGGCTTGTGATGAAGGTGAAGTATTTACTGCAGTGATGCAACGGGATCAGTCAGAAGTGGAACGAATCGCGAAGTACTATGATTATATTGAAGTACAACCGCCTGCGTTATATCAAGATTTACTCGATCGTGACTTGATTCGTGATAATGAAACGCTTGTTGAAATTTATGAACGGATTTTAAAAGTAGGGGAAACGAATCAAATTCCTGTCATCGCAACGGGAAATGCCCACTACTTACACGAACATGATGCGATTGCACGTCGTATTTTAATTGCAGCACAGCCTGGTAACCCACTGAACCGTTCGACGTTACCAGAAGCTCATTTTAGAACGACGGATGAAATGTTAGATGCATTCCATTTCTTAGGAGAGGAACGTGCACATCAAATCGTCGTTGAAAATACACGTGCGTTGGCAGAGCGAATCGAAAAAGTCGTTCCAATTAAAGATAAACTGTATACGCCAAACATGGACGGGGCCAATGAAGAAATCCGTGAAATGAGTTACCGTAATGCGAAGAAACTGTATGGTGAAGATTTGCCACAGATTGTTATCGATCGTTTAGAAAAAGAGCTAGAAAGTATTATCGGTAATGGATTTGCGGTCATTTATTTAATTTCACAACGTCTCGTTAAAAAATCATTAGAAGATGGCTATTTAGTTGGTTCTCGTGGTTCGGTCGGTTCGAGCTTTGTGGCGACGATGACTGAAATTACAGAAGTGAATCCATTGCCACCGCATTACATTTGCCCAAGCTGTAAAAAAAGCGAGTTTTTCGATGATGGTTCGGTCGGTTCCGGCTTTGACCTGCCAGATAAAACGTGTGAATGCGGTACAGCGATGATTAAAGAGGGACAAGATATTCCGTTCGAAACGTTCTTAGGTTTTAAAGGAGATAAAGTTCCCGATATCGACTTGAACTTCAGTGGTGAATATCAACCGAAAGCCCATAACTACACGAAAGTCTTGTTCGGTGAGGAGTATGTCTACCGTGCAGGAACAATTGGTACAGTCGCTGAAAAAACAGCATTTGGTTTCGTTAAAGGTTACTTAAATGATCAAGGCATTCATAAGCGTGGTGCAGAAGTAGATCGTCTCGTAAAAGGGTGTACAGGTGTGAAACGGACAACAGGTCAACACCCGGGTGGGATTATCGTTGTTCCAGATTATATGGATATTTTTGACTTTACACCGATTCAATATCCCGCAGATGATCAAAGCTCAAGTTGGATGACGACGCACTTTGACTTCCATTCGATTCATGATAATGTTCTGAAGCTCGATATTCTCGGGCACGATGATCCAACCATGATTCGGATGTTGCAAGACTTGTCAGGTATTGATCCGAAGACAATTCCAGTGGACGATCAACAAACGATGGGGATTTTTAGTTCTCCTGAAGCGCTCGGTGTGACAGAAGAGGAAATTTTGGCGAAAACCGGCACGTTCGGTGTGCCAGAATTTGGGACAGGCTTCGTACGTCAAATGTTAGAAGATACGAAACCAACAACTTTCTCAGAGCTCGTACAAATTTCTGGACTTTCACACGGAACAGACGTATGGCTTGGAAATGCGCAAGAACTGATTCGCAGTGGGACTTGTACGCTATCAAGCTGTATCGGTTGTCGTGACGACATTATGGTGTACTTGATGTATGCTGGTTTAGAGCCGTCACTTGCCTTTAAAATTATGGAAGCCGTACGTAAAGGTAAAGGTTTAACTGAAGAATTTGAACAAGTGATGAGAGAAAACAATGTGCCGGATTGGTATATGGATTCTTGTAAAAAAATTAAATACATGTTCCCAAAAGCCCACGCCGCAGCTTATGTATTAATGGCTGTACGTATTGCTTATTTCAAAGTCCATCATCCGCTTTATTATTATGCAAGTTACTTTACTGTACGTGCATCAGACTTTGATTTGATTACGATGGTGAAAGACAAAGATAGTATCCGCCAAACAGTCAAAGATATGTATGCACGATACATGGATTTGGGCAAAAAAGAAAAAGACGTATTAACCGTATTAGAAATTATGAATGAAATGGCGCATCGTGGTTATCGCATGCAGCCGGTTAACCTAGAAAAGAGTCAAGCATACGAATTCATTATTGAAGGTTATACATTAATTCCACCATTCGTTGCTGTACCAGGTCTTGGTGAAAACGTGGCGAAACGTATAGTTGAAGCACGTAACGAAGGGCCATTCTTATCGAAAGAAGATTTAAACAAAAAAGCCGGCGTATCGCAAAAAATCATTGAATACCTTGATAGTTTAGGTTCATTACCGAACATGCCAGACAAAGCACAGTTGTCAATCTTTGATATGTAGAGATAAATTTGTCGGGAAAAGCAATCTATGGTATAATGATGTTGCTTATAAAATTAGACTCAAGTAGGAAGAGTGGGTATTACCCGCTCTTTTCTATTTGTTTGTCAGTCATAAGGGGGCTCGTATGAGTAAAGTTACAGAGCAAGTTGAAACCATAATACAACCTGTCCTTGACGAATTAAACTTTGAATTAGTAGACATTGAGTTTGCTAAAGAAGGTCGCGATCATTATTTACGTATCGCAATTGATAAACCAGGCGGCGTCGATTTAAATGATTGCACACTCGCATCAGAACGCATTAGTGAAGTGATGGACGAACAAGATCCGATTTCACAAGCGTATTATTTAGACGTCTCATCACCAGGTGCAGAACGTCCAATTAAAAATGAAAAAGGTTTTCAAAATGCGATTGAACAACCGATTTTTGTATCATTATATGCACCTATTGATGGTGACAAAGAATGGTTAGGTCATTTGAAGTCAGTTACTGAAGATACCATTACTATGGAAGTAAAAGTCAAAGCGAAGACAAAAACCATCACGATCCCACGTGATAAAATCGCTAAAGCACGTCATGCAGTGATGCTTTAAAGACGTAAGGAGGAAAATGAGTGGAAAGCAACGAATTATTATTAGCAACAGAATATTTAGAAAAAGAGAAGAAAATTCCTAGAGCAGTTTTAGTAGATGCAATTGAGGCAGCTTTAATTACGGCATATAAGAAAAACTATGACAGCGCACGTAATGTCCGTGTTGAATTGAATTTAGACAGTGGGACATTCCGCGTGATTTCTCGTAAAGAGGTTGTAGAAGAAGTATTTGATCACCGTGAAGAAATCGATTTATCGACAGCATTAGTGAAAAACCCAGCGTACGAAATTGGTGATATTTATGAAGAAGACGTGACACCAAAAGACTTTGGTCGTGTGGGTGCACAAGCGGCGAAACAAGCTGTCATGCAACGTTTACGTGATGCTGAACGTGAAATTTTATACGAAGAGTTCATTGATAAAGAAGATGACATTATGACTGGTGTCATTGACCGTGTGGACCATCGTTATGTTTACGTGAATTTAGGTCGTACGGAAGCGGTATTATCTGAAGCAGAACGTAGCCCGAATGAAACGTATCTTCCAAATGAACGCATCAAAGTGTATGTGAACAAAGTGGAACAAACGACAAAAGGGCCACAAATATTCGTATCACGTAGTCATCCAGGTTTATTGAAACGTCTTTTTGAACAAGAAGTCCCTGAAATTTTCGAAGGTACTGTTGAAGTGAAGTCTGTAGCGCGTGAAGCGGGAGACCGTTCAAAAATTAGTGTGTACTCAGAAAACCCAGATATCGATGCAGTCGGTGCATGTGTTGGCGCGAAAGGTGCTCGTGTAGAAGCGGTTGTTGCTGAATTAGGCGGCGAAAAAATCGATATCGTTCAATGGAGTGAAGATCCAAAAGTATTCGTACGTAATGCCTTGAGCCCTTCACAAGTCATTGATGTCATTGTAGACGAAGAAAATCAATCGACTACAGTGATCGTTCCAGATTATCAATTGTCATTAGCTATTGGTAAACGTGGACAAAACGCAAGACTTGCTGCGAAATTAACAGGCTGGAAAATCGATATTAAATCAGAAACAGATGCCAAAGCGCTAGGAATTGGTGAAGAAGAAGTGGCTACACCAGTTGCTGAAACAGAGCCAGAAGCGATGACGGCTGAAGATATTGATTTAGTAGCAATGACAGATGAACATATTGAAAACAATGCAAGCTTAGAGGATGAAAGTAAAGAGAACTAGGAGGGATTTTTATGAAAAAGAAAAAAATTCCTATGAGAAAATGTATTTTATCTAATGAGATGAAACCTAAAAAAGATATGATTCGTGTGGTCAAAAATAAAGAAGGCGAAATTTCAGCAGACGTATCAGGAAAAATGCCAGGACGTGGGGCTTACGTGTCTAAGGACATTGCTTTAATTGAAAAGGCACAACAAGCGCACAAATTAGAAGACTATTTTAAAGCGTCAGCAGAAACACTTGATCCTGTTTACAAAGAAATTATACGTCTCATTTATAGAGAAGAGATTCCGACAAAATGAATGAACAACAATTTTTGAATTTTTTAGGTTTGGCGATGCGTGCGGGCAAAGTGAAGACGGGCGAATCTGTCATCATTACTGAAGTGAAAAAGCGTCGTTTAAAGCTTGTATTGATTGCAAGTGACGCGTCAGAGAGTACGAAAAATAATATCATCAATAAATGTAACAGTTATCAAACACCTTATCGCATTGTCAGCAACCGTAACGATTTAGGAGATGCGTTAGGTAAAGGTACACGTGTCAATGTCGGTATTACTGATCAAGGGTTTGCTAAAAAGTTGATGTCAATGATAGATGAATAATGTTAGGAGTGGTTTAATGAGTAAACAAAGAATTTATGAGTATGCCAAAGCATTAAATGTTAAAAGTAAAGATGTAATTGATGAGTTAAAGAAAACGGGAATTGAAGTGTCCAACCACATGCAAACTTTAGAAGATGACCAAGTGAAAGCGTTGGATAAAGTATTCAAAAAAGACCAAGCTCCGAAACAACAAAAAGAGCAAAAAAATACTCAATCAAATCACAAAAACCAAAAACAAGGTAGTAACCAAAAGCAAAGTAACAACCAAAAACAAAGTAATAACCAAAAGCAAGGCAACAACAATCAGCAACAAAAGGGTAAAAACAACGCCCCTAAACAAAACAAGAAAAACAACAAAGGCAATAAAAAACAAAACAAGAAAAATGCACCACAACAACCAAGTGAACCTAAAGAACTTCCTTCAAAAATCACTTATACTGAAGGCATTACGGTTGGTGAATTATCAGACAAACTAGGTGTAGATTCATCAGAAATTATTAAAAAGTTATTCTTGCTTGGAATTATGGCAAACATCAACCAATCTTTAGATATTGAAGCACTTGAGTTAGTCGCATCAGATTACGGCGTTGAACTTGAAGAAGAAGTGGTCATTGACGATAACGACTTATCAATTTATTTTGATGATGTAGAAGAAGATGAAGATGCGATTGTGCGTCCAGCTGTTGTGACAATTATGGGACACGTTGACCATGGTAAAACGACATTGCTTGACTCAATCCGTAATACACGTGTGACTGAAGGAGAAGCAGGCGGTATCACGCAACATATCGGTGCTTACCAAATCACGAACAATGGCAAAAAAATCACGTTCTTGGATACACCAGGACATGCAGCATTCACAACAATGCGTGCGCGTGGTGCGCAAGTGACGGACATTACTATTTTAGTTGTAGCGGCTGATGATGGTGTGATGCCTCAAACAATTGAAGCGATTAATCATGCGAAAGAAGCAGACGTACCGATTATCGTAGCAGTCAATAAAATGGATAAACCAACAGCAAATCCTGACCGTGTGATGCAAGAATTGGCTGAATACAACCTCATCCCTGAAGACTGGGGTGGTGACACAATTTTCGTACCACTATCAGCATTAAACGGTGACGGTATTGATGATTTACTTGAAATGCTGATCTTAGTTTCTGAAGTGCAAGAATTGAAAGCGAACCCGAATAAAGCAGCAGTCGGTACAGTAATCGAGGCTGAATTAGACAAATCACGTGGTCCTGCCGCTTCATTACTTGTCCAAAACGGTACATTAAATGTCGGCGATGCACTTGTTGTCGGTAATACACATGGTAAAGTACGTGCGATGGTGAATGACCTCGGTAAACGTATTAAAACTGCAGGTCCATCAACACCGGTTGAAATTACTGGTTTAAGCGATGTACCACAAGCAGGTGACCGCTTCGTTGTATTCAAAGACGAGAAAAAAGCGCGTCGTATTGGTGAAGCACGTGAACAAGAAAACATTATCCAACAACGTCAAGAAAGCAAAAACGTGACATTGGATAACTTGTTCGAACAAATGAAACAAGGCGAAATGAAAGACTTGAATGTCATCATCAAAGGTGACGTACAAGGTTCAGTGGAAGCATTAGCTGCGTCATTAATGAAGATCGATGTTGAAGGTGTCAACGTGCGTATCATTCATACAGCAACTGGTGCCATCAACGAATCTGACGTAACATTAGCGCATGCGTCAAACGGTATCATTATCGGCTTTAACGTACGTCCAGATGCAGGGGCAAAACGGGCGGCAGATGCTGAAAATGTCGACATGCGTTTACACCGTGTCATTTACAACGTCATTGAAGAAATTGAATCTGCAATGAAAGGAATGCTTGATCCTGAATTTGAAGAAAAAGTCATCGGTCAAGCTGAAGTCCGTCAAACATTCAAAGTATCGAAAGTCGGTACAATTGCGGGTAGTTATGTGACTGAAGGTAAAATCACACGTGATGCCGGTGTACGTATCATCCGTGACGGTGTCGTATTATTTGAAGGTGAGTTAGATACATTGAAACGTTTCAAAGACGATGCGAAAGAAGTTGCGCAAGGTTACGAATGTGGTATCACAATCGCAAAATTCAATGATATCAAGGAAGGCGATATTATAGAAGCATTTGTGATGGTAGAAGTAGAAAGATAATGAACTGAATGAAACCTCCTTTAGTCTATTTTATGGATTGAAGGAGGATTTTTAATGGGGAACAAAAGGTTGAATTTAAATACGTGATATCAAAAGCGAGTGAAAGAGGATGGAAATTTTGATGGTATTGATACATTATTTTGTTTAACTTGCCCTTCCGCTATGAATTGTGTGTTTGATTGCCCTCATGGCTTCGCGTTCTTAGGGGCTGGCCCTTCAACTAACTAACGCTTGATTAATCTGTTACATTTGTTGAAGCGTTAGTGGATTTTAGGAGCAGTACAGAAATCTGATGTGCAACAAAGATTTCGTAGTACTGCCCCCGCAAGGCTGACTAGACTTCTCAAAAGTAAAACATTGAGAAGTCAGACAGCTGCTGCGATAAACAGTAGCCACTATCAAAGTTAATTGACGTTATTTTGTTTTTTACTTCATCCCTCAAGAGTCTCAGCCTTCTGGCAATCATACTCCAAATACTGAAACAGAGGGCAAGTTTCTGATGTGAAGACAATTCATATCATCCACTTTTTATGTCCAATTCTTCCTCTTTTTCGTCGTTATTATCATCAACTGTAGATATAGATCCACGATAAATAGGACCGGCATTTCATAATGTCCCACCCCCACTCACTTGTTTTTTTACTGTTAATTCAGCATTGAAATATGAATTTTTTTAAATTAGCAAAAAAACTAAAATGTTATTCCTATGAATTTTAAACTTTTGTATAATAAAGAAAAACAAAGGAGGAAATTTATGGGAAAGCTGATTAAGGATTTTGTCATTACATTTGCCATTGGTGTTGGCGTCGTATTATTGGTGTATTGGATCGGTTATGTGCCACCGAATCCGCGAATATTCAATGCGGTTGACAAAATTACGTTTACACATTTCTTTGAGAATCGTATATATGACAATTGGCTCATGATTGCATTTTTATTTGCCATAGTAGTGACTGTGATTGATGCAGGGAGTTCAAAGAAAGAGGAGAAGTAAACATAGAGCTGATTCCGATAATGATTTTACAAATTGAGACTGAGTTAGAAGTTATACAAATAAGTCTGTAATGATGCAAAACTGACAACGGTTTGAGGCTTGGATATTGAGTTATCCGAGTCTTTATATTTTTCTAGGTCTAAAAATTTGTTTGATACTTAGATACATATTGTCAGGTTATATTTAGAAATGATTTGTACCATGGTGCTTAATGTCAAAATAGTATTTAAAATTACATTATTGTTATCAATAAACTTTTAAAATGAATGAAATGCGCGTATAATACATCTATAAAAACATAGGAGCCTATGAGTCATATGTTTTCACCTACAGCTTGTTAAATTTGTAATAGTAGGGGGTGATACATATGGTGACGATCATTATACACTTAGATATATCTATCTGTTTAAGTATCATTGTCTATTTTTTGATAAGATATCATCATAAAAAGACAAAAAAATAACCCCCGTTATCCGCAAAATAACGAGGGTACCTAATCATAGGCTGTAATAGTAAAACATATGTCGAGCTGGAACTCACTCATATGTGCTATGTTTTTAGCTCCTAATCGCTCCTCAAAAGTTGGTTAGGAGTTTTTTCTGTTTTTAATCATAGCATGCGCTTGAAATAAATACAAGAATCACGCAGGTAAATTGACAATTGCTAACAATCAAATACAAATTCAACAGTGCCTTTTGAAAACGACTTAAATCAAATCATCTTTCCCACTCTGTTTCATTGACGCCTAATCCTACTCTCCTTTATAATGGTGTATTGAGGATAACGCTACGACACTATTGTGAAAGGAGGCACTCTTTATGAATATGCGTGCAGAACGTGTTGGCGAACAAATGAAAAAAGAATTAATGGATATTATTAATAACAAATTAAAAGATCCAAGAGTCGGTTTTCTAACGATTACAGATGTACAGCCAACGAACGATTTATCATTAGCAAAGGTTTATTTAACAGTACTTGGTAGTGATAAAGAACGCGAAAATACATTCAAAGGTCTTGAAAAAGCAAAAGGGTTCATTAAATCTGAAATTGGTCAGCGTATGCGACTCAGAATCGTCCCTGATTTGCAATTTGAATATGATGAATCGATTGAATATGGTAACCGTATCGAGCGATTGATTCAAGATTTAAATCATAACGACTAACAATGTGCGCTAGAGTGCGTGAGATGATCTGCAATTGTAGAGTCCACGTAGTCTAGCTTATTTTATGAAAAGGAGTGTTGGCGGATGTATCATGGTATTTTACCTGTTTATAAAGAACGAGGATTGACGAGTCATGATGTCGTTTTCAAATTGCGTAAAATTTTAAAGACGAAAAAAGTCGGACATACTGGGACGTTAGACCCTGAAGTAGATGGCGTGCTCCCCATTTGTATTGGTCAAGCGACAAAAGTGAGCGATTATGTAATGGAAATGGGGAAGACGTATCGTGCTGAAGTGACTTTAGGCGTATCGACAACGACGGAAGATCAAACAGGTGACATCCTTAAGCGACACATTGTTACAGCGGATGAACTAGACGCTGCGCAAGTAGACAACGTGTTAGAAACATTTAAAGGATGGACAACACAAATCCCACCGATGTATTCGTCTGTAAAAGTGAACGGTAAAAAACTGTATGAATACGCACGAAATGGTGAGACGGTAGAACGTCCGGAACGTCAAATCCACATTTCACATATTGCGCGTATTTCGGATCTGATTTTTGAAAATGATATTGCACGTTTTTCAATAGAGGTGACTTGTGGTAAAGGAACGTACATACGAACACTCGCAACGGATATTGGTCGTGCATTAAACGTACCTGCACATATGTCATTGCTCACGCGTACGATGAGTGGCGGCTTCAGTTTAGACCAGGCGCTCACATTAGCAGCGATTGAACAAGCACATCATGAGAACACACTCCAAAAGCAATTATTACCACTTGCATATGGCTTGAAAGGACTTCCATCTTTCCATGTTCAAAATGAAAGTGATAAAATAAAGATAAAGAATGGACAAAAGTTTGCTAAAGGCTATTTTAATGTTCCATTTGAGGATCAACTTGTCATGATGGATAATGACGATGTGCTTGCAATTTATGAAGTACATCCATCACGACAAGATGAAATTAAACCGAAAAAGGTATTCAATTAAAAGGAGACTGGGTTATGGAAGTTATCGAAATTACACATCCTATTCAAGCTGAACAATTTATTCAAGAGGATGTAGCGATGGCTCTAGGCTTTTTCGATGGGCTACATAGAGGGCATCAAGCTTTATTTGATGAATTAGATCGTGTGGCAAAAGAAAGGGATTTGAAGAAAGCGGTCATGACTTTTGATCCACATCCGTCCGTCGTTTTAAATCCTAAACAAAAACGCACGACTTATATTACGCCGTTAGATGACAAAATTGAATTATTAAGTGAACAAAATATTGATTACTGCCTTGTGGTGAACTTTTCTTCGCGTTTTTCGGAAGTGACGCCAGATGAATTTGTTCAAGATTATTTAGTGAGAAATCATGCACGTGTCATTATTGCTGGATTTGATTTTACATTTGGCAAATACGGCAAAGGGAATATGGCGATGCTTCAAGAATATCAAGATCAATTTGAAAGTATTACGATTGGCAAGCAAGATTTAAACCATGAAAAAATTTCAACGACTGCGATTCGTGAAGCATTGAAGTCAGGAAATCTTGCGAAAGCGAACGAACAATTAGGTTATCGTTATCATATGAAAGGGACTGTTGTACAAGGCGAAAAACGTGGGCGTACGATTGGTTTTCCGACAGCGAACATTGAACCGAGTGATGACTATGTGTGGCCAACGCTTGGTGTTTATGCGGTAAGTATGACAATTGGCTCAAGTGATCAGATTTATCGCGGCGTGGCTAATATTGGTGTGAAGCCGACATTTCATGATGACTTGCCGCAAGCAGTCATTGAGGTGAATATTTTTGATTTCGCGGAAAATATTTACGGTGAACGCGTCACGATTTATTGGCATCACTACATTCGACCTGAATTGAAATTTGACGGTATCGATCCACTGGTTGCCCAAATGAATGATGACAAAGCGCGCGCAAAACATTTATTAGCGGTTGATTTTGGTGACGATGTATCATATAATGTATAAGTCTAATAATGATTAGCACACGACCTTTGTCTTGGTAGGTTGAAACTCCGACGCCTCACTCAGATAAAGGCACGAAAAATTTAAAGGAGGAAATTGACAAATGGCAATTTCACAAGAACGTAAAAACGAATTAATTAAAGAATACCGTACACACGAAACAGACACTGGTTCACCAGAAGTTCAAATCGCTGTGTTAACTGCAGAAATTAATGCATTAAACGATCACTTACGTATTCACAAAAAAGACCACCATTCACGTCGTGGTTTATTAAAAATGGTAGGACGTCGTCGTCACTTATTAAACTACTTACGTGACAAAGACATCCAACGTTACCGTGAATTAATCAAGTCATTAGGTATCCGTCGTTAATTTTAACGATTGCATACGAGCTAGTGGCATTACAGGAAGGAGCTGGGACATTTATCGTATCCGGCTCCTTTTTTAACTACTAAAAGATGATTATGTAAGATATAATTGAAATGTAAAAAGCTAGGAAATGTTTAAAGAGGTAGGAGAGGAGATTTATAATGTCTCAAGAAAAAAAGGTTTTTAAAACGGAATGGGCGAACCAACCGTTAACGATAGAAACAGGGCAACTCGCTAAACAAGCGAATGGTGCTGTACTCGTACGCTACGGGGATACAGTTGTCTTATCTACAGCAACAGCATCTAAAGAACCACGTGATGGTGACTTTTTCCCATTAACGGTCAACTATGAAGAAAAAATGTATGCTGCGGGTAAAATTCCAGGTGGCTTTAAAAAACGTGAAGGACGTCCGGGTGATGAAGCGACTTTAACTGCACGTTTAATTGACCGTCCTATCCGTCCATTATTCCCAGATGGTTATCGACACGATGTCCAAATCATCAACACTGTATTGAGTGCAGATCCAAACTGTTCACCAGAAATGGCAGCGATGATCGGTTCATCAATGGCATTAAGTGTATCTGATATTCCTTTCCAAGGCCCAATTGCGGGTGTGAATGTGGGTTACGTTGATGGCGAATATGTGATTAATCCAAATTTAGAACAACGCGACAAATCACGTCTTGATTTAGAAGTCGCTGGCCATAAAGATGCGGTCAACATGGTTGAAGCGGGCGCTAGTGAAATTACTGAAGCTGAAATGTTAGAAGCGATTTTATTTGGACATGAAGAAATCAAACGTTTATGTGCTTTCCAAGAAGAAATCATTGCGCATTTACAGCCTGAAAAACGAGAATTTATTCCTGTTGAGAAAAATCAAACGCTCATCGATTCAGTGACGCAAATGACAAAAGATGAGAACTTAAATGGTGCGATTCAAACGTTCGATAAACAAGAGCGTGACGCGAACCTTGATGCGATTAAAGAACGTATTTTGGCGAACTTCGAAAATGAAGAAGATCCAGAAAATGAAGCTTTACTTAAAGAAGTCGGTCAAATCATTAATACGTTAATTAAAGATGAAGTACGCCGCTTGATTGCAGATGAAAAAATCCGTCCAGATGGTCGTAAACCAGACGAAATCCGTCCATTATCATCAGAAGTGGGCTTATTACCTCGTGCGCATGGTTCAGGTCTATTTACACGTGGACAAACACAAGCTTTATCAGTGTTAACTTTAGGCTCAATTTCTGAATATCAAATTATTGATGGTTTGGGCGAAGAAGAACACAAACGTTTCATGCACCACTACAACTTCCCTAACTTCTCAGTAGGTGAGACTGGTCCAGTTCGTGCACCAGGTCGTCGTGAAATCGGTCACGGGGCATTAGGTGAGCGTGCATTGAAATATATTATTCCAGATGAAAAGACATTCCCTTATACAGTACGTATTGTAAGTGAAGTGTTAGAGTCTAACGGTTCTTCATCTCAAGCATCTATCTGTGGTTCAACACTGGCGTTAATGGATGCGGGTGTACCAATTAAAGCACCAGTTGCTGGTATTGCGATGGGGCTTGTGACACGTGAAGAAAGCTACACGATTTTAACAGATATTCAAGGTATGGAAGATGCGCTTGGCGATATGGACTTTAAAGTTGCAGGTACAACTGAAGGGATTACTGCAATTCAAATGGACATTAAAATCGATGGCTTAACTAAAGAAGTCATTGAAGAAGCGTTAGAACAAGCGCGTAAAGGTCGTTTAGCGATTTTAGAACATATGATGCAAACGATTGATCAGCCAAGAAAAGAATTAAGTGCTTATGCGCCTAAAGTTGAAATTATGCAAATTAAACCTGAAAAAATCCGCGACGTGATTGGGCCAGGTGGAAAACAAATCAACGAAATTATCGATGCGACAGGTGTTAAACTCGATATCGAACAAGATGGTACGGTTTATATCGGTTCAACTGAACAAGATATGATCAATCAAGCGCGTGCATGGATTGAAAGTATCGTACGTGAAGCGGAAGTCGGTCAAGTGTATGATGCGAAAGTGAAACGTATCGAAAAATTCGGTGCTTTTGTTGAGTTATTCCCAGGTAAAGATGCATTAGTTCACATTTCACAAATTGCGAACGAACGCATTAATAAAGTGGAAGATGTATTGAACATTGGTGACACATTGAAAGTAAAAGTGACTGAGATCGATAAACAAGGTCGTGTGAACGCATCTCATAAAGTTTTGCTATAACAACAAGCATGACATTTAAATAGATGAACTCAAAAACAGAAGGAAATGTGACGTGTTGACATTGACTTCTGTTTTTTATTTAAAGCATGGGTTTAGGTGAATCACATCATTGAAGAGGTGGATAATAGTGAGGAAATATAACATGCTGTTTGGTTGTCTTATTTTGATGTTTCTACTAGGTGGAATTTTGTTAAGTTTAATACATATTTCTAATTCAATTTTGGTGATTTATCACATCGTTGCGATGAATATCATCGTATTGCTTTTTTGAATCACTTCTCGTCATTGATGTTTTTTTGTTGTAGCTGTTATGCTTATATTGCTAAATTTGAAGCCTTAATTAAAGATTTTATTATAGAGAATTTAGAACATTATACTTTAAAATATGTTGGAAAGATGGCAAATATTATTCGAATATTTAAAAGTTATTTTTGTATTTTGTTGTTTGATAGTTGAATTTTACATTATTTGGTTATATAATAGAATTATATTTATATTGTTATTATTTATCTTAATATTAATTTAAAGGGGTGATAAAAGTGCACGAATATGATGATATTATGT
>NZ_PPQH01000035.1 GCF_002902385.1 Staphylococcus intermedius NCTC 11048
GGCTTTTAACAGCTATGCACGGAGAATGAAGTAAAAATTCAATTTGACTATATTTATGTTATGTAAACCCTATATAGAAATTATATAGATTAAAGCGGTTGTTTAAGGGGTACTTTGAGCAAGCATTTGGAAGTATTTTTATGGCTTTAAACACTTCATGTGTTGCTAGATCATATCAATCACGTCATAGCATCATGAATTAAACGTATCATTTTGAGATTTTGTGCTTATAGCAATGTTTGCAATGACATCGAATTCGGACAGATACTATACATACGATTTGAGATTTATTTTGTACGGCTACTTAATGACAAATACGTTATAGAACATTTGTAAGTTGTAAATCAAACAGTAACGCAATATAAGTAGTTAAAACATTGCAATATAGATGCACAAGTACATATAAAGCGTATAACGATGCTTAAAGTATATAAATCAAGATCATAAAACAGCTATATTTAAATTTCGATTCTAGTTTACATAATATATATTATAGGAAGTTATGTATAATTCTTCGTTTAGCCCCATTTCCTTTTCGTGCAATTCAATACGGACATCATAACAACATGACAAAACCCAATGACTGATATTCATCACTGGGTTCATCAAAATTATGGACGATATTGTTGTTCAAAGCGTGCACGTTCTTTTTCGTATTTTTTCAATTGACGTTTTTTACGCCAGTCACGTGTAACAAACCATAAAATCAGGCTTAAAATTAAGCTCAATATTGCCACAAATGCGGCATAACCTAATAAAGGTTCATAATGAATCGGTTTAAAGTTTGGCAAAATGAATGCTAAAGCACCAAGTACAATGAACATAATGATTGCTGTAACAAACCATTTGTTAAGAACAAGTGTACAAAATAATGTTAAAACAACCATGATGAGCAGTGTTATCCATATATAATTTGGCATGTCTAAAATAGCCATCGATGAACCTCCTTTTTGTATTTAGCCTTCATTATACAAGATTTTTAAGAGTACGGGTAACGATTTCACATGCGAAAAGATGTGTAAAAACGTTATAATGGGATTATATCATTTATAAGGAGGGTCTATTAATGTCACAAAAACTACCACAGCGTTCAGAAGTTGCTACAGCAGAGACTTGGGATTTGACTGATTTATATCCTAATACAGAAAGCTATGAACAAGCGGTTAAATCATTGCCACAAGAAGCTCAAGCCTTTAAAGCCCAATATGAAAACCAACTCAATACGGTTGATAAAATTGAAAAAGGTTTAAATACATATTCACGATTGTTAATTGAATTAGAGCGTGCGGGTAATTATGCGGAACTCTTGCATAGCGTCGATACGTCAGATGCTGAAAGACAACGTTTAAACGCCCTATTCTCTACACAATACGGTAAAGTTTTAAGTCAATTGACATTTGTGGAGTCAGAATTATTAAATCTCGATGATGCTGTCATGCAACAAGCGATTTCAGAGTTAGATTACAGTTATTATTTATCACAATTACAAAAGAAAAAGCCATATCTCCTGCATCCTAAAGCTGAAGAAGCACTCGCGAGTATGTCACCAGCATTAGATGTGCCGTATGATATTTATGGTGTGACAAAAATGTTGGATATCGATTTCGGTCAATTTGAAGTCGACGGCAAAAGATACGACATGGATTACACAACATTTGAAGGTTATTACGAAGATCATGATGATACAGCACTTCGTCGTGCAAGTTTTCGTCATTTTAGTGATACGATTAAAAAGTACGAACATACCACTGCTGCAGTGTATAATGCACAAGTTCAGCGTGAAAAGCTAGAGGCGGATTTGCGTGGTTATGATTCTGTTATTGAATATTTATTGGAAGAACAAGATGTCACTTTAGAAATGTATCACCGTCAAATTGATTTAATCATGTCTGACTTGGCGCCAATTATGCGTCGATATGCGAAACTTATTCAACAAGCGAACCATTTAGATGAACTGAGATTTGAAGACTTAAAAATCTCTATCGACCCTACTTTTGAACCAGAAATTACAATTGAAGAGTCTAAAAAGTACATTTTTGGTGCATTAGACGTATTAGGTCCAGAATATGTCGATATGTTGCAACAAGCGTATGATGCGCGTTGGATTGACTTCCCACAAAATAAAGGGAAAGAAACAGGTGCTTATTGCGCAAGCCCTTATGCATCTCATAGCTACATCTTTATTTCATGGACAGGTAAAATGACAGAAGCCTTTGTATTAGCTCATGAACTGGGTCATGCTGGCCACTTTACATTTGCTCAAAAACATCAAAATTATCTGCAATCTGAAGCGTCTATGTACTTTGTCGAAGCACCATCAACAATGAATGAAATGTTAATGCTCAATTACTTATTTAAAAACAGTAATGATGCGCGATTCAAACGTTGGGCGATTGCATCTATTATTTCTCGCACGTACTATCATAATATGGTGACACATCTCCTTGAAGCTGCTTACCAACGTGAAGTCTATCAGCGTGTCGATCAAGGTGAGTCATTAAGTGCCCCTACTTTAAATGCGATTAAACGTAATGTTATCGAACAATTCTGGGGTGACACAGTGACATTGACTGAAGGTGCAGAATTAACTTGGATGCGTCAACCGCATTACTATATGGGCTTATACTCTTACACATATTCTGCCGGTTTAACAATTGGTACGATTATGGCACAACGTATTAAAAATGAAGGTGAGCCTGCTGTACAAGACTGGTTGAACACATTAAGTGCAGGTGGTAGTATGTCCCCTGTTGAATTAGCACAACTTGCAGGTATTGATGTCACAACGGATCAACCGTTAAAAGATACCATTGGTTATATAGGCCAATTGGTAGATGAATTAGAATCATTAACGTCTGAAATTTAATATTTTTGTTAAAGAAAGAACCCCTCATTGCGTGTTTGGTTGCAATGAGGGGATTTTTAATGTTGTTAAGCTTATTTTAATTGAGAACGTTTTTGTTTAGAGGGTCTGCGTAATAATGCGAGACCGAATAAGCTGAGTAAACCACCAAATAATAAAGCGGATGGTTGTGAAGTTGACTCCCCTGTTTCAGGAAGTGCTTCATTTGTTTGGGACGATGACTTAGGAGATGGTGTCGTCTCGTTTTGTGCTTCTTTCATCGGTTGATGTTCTGGCATCATTGTTGGCTCAGTTTGTTCGTTCATACCAGGATGTTGCGGTGTATCAGGTTGTTTAGGTTCCGGTTTTTCGCTTTCACCAGGATTCATCGGTTCTGGTTGCGGTATATCTGGATGATTTGGCTCTGGCATTTCGTTTTCACCAGGATTCATTGGTTCTGGTTGCGGTATATCTGGATGATTTGGCTCTGGCATTTCATTTTCACCAGGATTCATCGGTTCCGGTTGTGGTGTATCTGGTTGCTTAGGTTCTGGTTTTTCTTTTTCATCTGGATTCATTGGTTCAGGTTGTTTGGGTTCCGGCATTTCTTTTTCTTCAGGCTGTTTAGGCTCTGGTTGTGGATTCCAGTTTTCTAATGGGAAGAAACCAGCATCAATTGTCATATCATCTTGAGTGACATCGATATTTGCGATTAAACCGTCTGAGTCTTTCGCAGTATTTGCCGTTGTATGCTTGCTCGTCGCTTCATAGCCTTCAGGTGTAGTAAATTCAACCACGTATTTTCCTTTTTGTACATTAGTGAAATGGTAGTGTCCATTTGCGTCACTTGTAGTACTAGCTACAACCGTACCTTCAGGTGTTTTAAGTGTCACAAGCACGCCTTCAAGACCACGTTCACCATCGTTTTGAACACCATTATGATCTTCATCACGCCATACAAAGTCACCAATTGTGTATGTTTCTTCTTGTTTCGGATTCCAGTTTTCTAATGGGAAGAATCCAGCATCAATTGTCATATCATCTTGAGTGACATTAATATTTGCGATTAAACCATCAGAGTCTTTTGAAGTATCTGCAGTCGTATGCTTGCTCGTCGCTTCATAGCCTTCAGGTGTTTTAAATTCAACCACGTATTTTCCTTTTTCTACATTAGTAAAACGGTAATGTCCAGTTTCGTCAGTTGTCGTAATACGTAAAATCTTGCCTTCAGGTGTTTTAAGTGTTACGAACACGCCTTCAAGTCCACGTTCGCCATCATTTTGTACACCATTGTGATCTTCATCACGCCATACAAAGTCACCAATTTGATACGTCGCAGTTGCATTTGTATTTGGAGTGATAGGTTGAATGTTGAACGTTTGGTTATTTTTTGGTGTTGTTAAATCAATCGAGCGAGGTACACGATGACCCTTTTCTGTTTTCGGCTTCTGAACGATCGTATCTTCTTCAAATGTCATTGCACCATCATGTTGTCCAAATTCTGATTCAAGTTCAGTGAATGTGTCAACTTGAGAAGATTCCTCAATTGTATCCACTGCAATATCACCGTACTGACCACGCATATTAGGATTCATTTCACCCTCAAATTCAATGAGTAAATGATCAGTCGTATATTCCATCGTATCCTCAACCGTCGTATGGTCAGACATCGCACCTGTTACCATGCCAGTTGTCGTCTCTTCGTCATATTCAACAAGTGGTGCAGAATGAAGTGTCACTGTTTCGCCTTGATCCGTATGCTCTTCCCATTCTATTGCATCAGAGTGGTGCACCGTGTCTTGTTCACCATGGTTTGTTTCTTCTTCAAAATCAATGGCATCAGCATGAAGCGTTACATCTTGAATACCTTGATTTGTGTCTTCTTCAAACTCTATCATTTCATGTGCATGATTTGACGGTGGAAACGTCGTTGTTTCCTCAAACTCAACAGGTTGCGTATCTTCAGTCGTCTCGATAACTGGCGTAGTGTTTTCACCACGGTCCTCGCCAGACTCGGCAAATGTAATCAATACAGCACTATCTTCAATCTCTTCTAAAGATCCTGTCGCTTGGAAAGTCATTTCACCATAATTAGCATGGGTATCTTGAATTGTATTAACAGTTGGACTAAATCCAAAAGTTGGTGGGACGGGCTTATCTTTCCCTTCTCCAGTCGCATTATTCGAGTAGAAAACAACGCCATTCTCCCATTTCAGGTTGAAATAATTATTATATCCCAAATATAAATAGTCTTGAGATTGGTTTAAATTTTGATTCCCTGTCGCAGTTGTTATAAAGTCGAAGTCAGGTACATCATTCATATAATGACCTTTATAGACAATGACATAAGGATTTTCATTCATATTGTTAAAAGTGATTTCATAACCAGTGCCATTATTGTATTTTAATTGCACGTCTTTCGTTATGTCTTTAAACTGACTTGTTAGACTTACATTAGTGTAGCCGCTTTTCGGGAGATTTTCTTGACCAATATATTCATAAACTTTGACTTCTCCAGCTTTTCCATTTTGTTTTGCACCTTTTGTTACTGTTCCTGTTACCTTTACATTAGTTAATTTGTTCTTGTTAGGTTTGAAAGTTGCATAATGTGTGAAAGATTGGTCTGCCTTCAATAAATAATCAAGATGCCCATTTAATGTGACACCTGTTTCATTTTTTACGCCATCAACATATTTGATGTTGAAATTTTGACTTGTCAATTTTTCTCCTAATGTAGATGAAACAGTTGTTTCTCCTTCATTTTGTACTTTTACGGGATTAATGTATAAGTTTAATGATAGTTTTCCATTTAAATTTTGTTTTTCATTCACATAATTCGTAAAGCGATAGCGGACACGATTGTTTGAATCAATTTCACCATAAGCGATAACTCTTTCACCACTTTGGTTATCCATGATATGTGGTACTTTCTTTGTTGCTGATATCCCATTTGTGTCAACGTTGTCGCTTAATTGAAAGTCAAAATAATCTCCTTCTTTAATGCCGTTTTCGAATGACCATTCATAATCTAATGTCACGCGTTCAGCATTGTGTGGGTTGACGTCATTAGGTTGGCGGTGACTTGTCTTATTATTACTATTATTCTGATGTGCAGTGATTGATGATTTTTCTACTTTCACTTTACTTGTCACGTCTTTACCAGTTTCTACATTAATTACTTTGGCGTCAACCGTCGTAGTGCCTTCTTGTGCTTGTCGTGGTAAAGTTTGGTCTGCTGATGTTGTTGGTTGTTCCACTGGTGCTGTCTGTGTAGCGGGTTTCTCAACGCTTGATACAGGTTGTGCGTCTTGACGCGCTTTCGTTGTATCTGAGTCTTTTGTTTCAGTTGACGTTGCTACTTCAGTTTCTTTTGTTTCTTTAACTTCTTGTGTGTTTGGTGCTGCAGCTGAGTCCGTTTCTTTCATTTCTTCTGTTTCTTTAGCTACATTTCACTTATTTCTGAAGCATCCGCATCGTGAGCTTGTCCCATAATAAATAATGTCCCTAATAAGAATGATGCAACGCCAAGTTTATGTTTTCGAATACTGTATATATTTTTATTTTTTATCAATTTATTTCCCTCTTCTATTTCTTAATCTCATGTTTGATACAACTTTTATAAACACATTAATCGCTATTATATATTGTTCTGTTTTAAACGACAATATAATTACATTGAGTTAATAAATTTTTAAGGATTTCAGAAAACAAGTTGATAAGGGTGAACTAAGTGATGTTTAGTGTAAGAATACTTTAACTCTCGGGTGGATTGGCTATTCGTGGGGTGATTTAAAACAAAAAAAGACTCACCACTTCGGTAAGTCTCTCCATCAATTATTAACTAATTATTATCTGCACGTGTCCAACCTTTACGTGTTAAACTGATTTTCCCTGTTTCAATGTTGATGAGGCGTTGTTTGTATAAATGACCAATTGCACGTTTAAATGCACCTTTGCTCATATTGAATACTTCTTTAATTGCTTCAGGACTAGATTTGTCCCAGAATGGCAATTCGCCTTCATATTCTACAAGGAGATTAAATATTTTTTCACCGTCGTCATCTAAACGTTCATGTGCAAGTGGTAAAAATGAACCGTTTAATTCTCCTTTGTCGTTCACACCGATAATACGAACTTCTAATTTTTGTCCTAGACGTGGTTCCTCTTTGCGTTCAGACTCATGAACAAAAATTTTATAGCCGTCTTCTGAGAGTAAAAATGTACCTACACGTAATAAACGGTATGGACGTGCGATCATCATTTGATTACGCATTTCTTCTAGTTGATCAGTTGCGACCGGTGTAAACATTTGATGGACTGTTGTTTCTGATGCTAGGCGTGCAAACATTTGTCTGTCGCGATCAATACGTAATGTACATAATACTTCGTCGCCTTTTTCTGGCCATAATGATTTCAATTTAGGTAGATCTTCCCATGGAATTAACACTTCACGTGGTAATCCAACATCGACGCGTGCGCCATCACGATCTGTGTTTAACACGCGTACAAAATCATACCGTCCAACAGTAATATCCGGCATGTTTTGAGTCGCAAACAAATCGCCAGAACGGTTTGGATAGACGAAAAAGCTATACGACTCCCCTATTTCTAAATCATCATCTTCATTAACTTCAGATGCATTTAATTTAATTTTTTCTCGGTTTGGACCTTCTAAATGATACGTAGAACCCTCAAGTGCCTTCACTTCTAAAAATTCTATCGTTCCAATAATTTCATTTTCTTTAAATGACATAACGAACTCCTCTTTAATATATAAGTTAATTCTATTATAGCATGTGAATGTGTGATAAGCAGTGAAATAATTAAATCTCTTGAACAAGCCCTATGTTTTTCACTGAGACGATAACAGAAAATACAATAGAAATTAGATTTATAAGGCACTCTCATGATATAATGCATCCATTAGAATAAATGAATTAAAGGAGAAAATGCATGTTACAAGTTACGGATGTAAGTTTACGTTTTGGTGATCGTAAATTGTTTGAAGATGTGAATATTAAGTTTACACCAGGCAATTGTTACGGTTTAATTGGTGCAAATGGTGCCGGAAAATCTACTTTCTTAAAAATTTTATCAGGTGAAATTGATTCACAAACAGGTCACGTTTCTCTCGGTAAAGATGAACGTTTGGCAGTGTTAAAACAGGATCACTTTGCTCATGAAGATGAACGTGTATTAGATGTAGTCATTAAAGGGCATGAGCGTTTATATGAAGTGATGCAAGAAAAAGACGCGATTTATATGAAACCTGATTTTAGTGATGAAGATGGGATTCGTGCGGCTGAACTTGAAGGCGAATTTGCGGAAATGAATGGTTGGAATGCTGAATCAGATGCTGCGACGTTGTTATCAGGTTTAGGGATTGGTACAGACTTACATGATAAAACAATGTCTGAGCTTGAAAATAACCAAAAAGTGAAAGTATTACTCGCACAAAGTTTATTCGGTGAACCAGATGTGCTATTACTGGATGAGCCGACAAACGGTTTGGACATTCAAGCGATCAGTTGGTTAGAGGACTTTTTAATTAACTTTGATAATACAGTCATCGTTGTATCCCATGATCGACACTTTTTAAATAATGTATGTACACATATTGCTGATTTAGACTTTGGTAAAATTAAAGTGTATGTCGGAAACTATGATTTCTGGTATCAATCAAGTCAATTAGCGCAAAAAATGGCGCAAGAACAAAATAAGAAAAAAGAAGAGAAAATGAAAGAGTTACAAGACTTTATTGCGCGTTTCTCTGCCAATGCATCTAAATCTAAACAAGCAACGAGCCGTAAAAAACAACTTGAGAAAATTGAATTAGATGACATTCAACCGTCTTCACGTCGTTATCCTTTCGTGAAGTTCACACCTGAACGTGAGATTGGTAATGACTTATTATTTGTTGAAAATCTTTCTAAAACGATTGATGGTGAAAAAGTGTTAGATTCATTGTCATTCACGATGAATCCAAACGACAAAGCGGTATTAATGGGTGAAAGTGAAATTGCGAAAACGACATTACTTAAAATTTTAGCAGGTGAAATGGAACCTGATGAAGGTAGCTTCAAATGGGGTGTCACAACTTCACAAAGCTACTTCCCTAAAGATAACTCAGCGTATTTTGAAGGCGTTGATATGAACTTAGTAGAATGGCTGAGACAATATGCACCAGAAGATGAACAAACTGAAACATTTTTACGCGGTTTCTTAGGACGTATGTTGTTCAGCGGTGAAGAAGTGAAGAAAAAAGCAAGTGTGCTTTCCGGTGGTGAGAAAGTGCGTTGTATGTTAAGTAAAATGATGCTTTCTAGTGCGAATGTATTGTTATTAGATGAGCCGACGAACCACTTGGATTTGGAAAGTATTACTTCTGTCAATGAAGGCTTAAAATCATTTAAAGGGTCTATGATCTTTACATCACATGACTTTGAGTTTATTAATACGATTGCAAACCGTGTGATCGATTTAGACGTGCCTGGTGGTTTATCGAAAGAGATTTCTTATGAGGCATACCTAGAAGAAAAAGGTATTTTGAAATCTAAAGCGTAACACCTTTTAGCGGGACTGGGACATTATGTTTTCCCAGTCCTTATCCTTTTTATGGACATATATCAATTAATGATGCTCAAACAGCCACAAATGAGGATGAATGAGACGTCATCATTGGATGGTATGGGGATCTCCATTTCATAAACTTGCCCTCAGTGACTGCATTCGGTGTAAGATTGCCAAGAAGGCTGAGACTCCCGAGGAATGAAGTTGAAAACAAGTTAACGTCACTTGACTTTGATAGTGGCTACTGTATATCGCAGTATCTGTCTGACTTCTCAATGCTTGTGCTTTTGAGAAGTCTAGTCAGCCTTGCGGGGGCAGTACTACGAAATCTTTGTTGCACATGAGATTTCTGTACTGCTCCCAAAATCCGCCAACGCTACATGCATGTCATCGTTCAATCAAGCGTTGGCTAGTTGAGACAAGTCCCCTAGGAAACGCGAAGCCATAAGGGCAATCAGAAGCCACAAATCACAGGGAGGGCAAGTTAAACAAAATACTGCCTCCACAGCATCAAAAATGAATATGTCTCATCCCTGTTTTTTCTTTTTGGGGACATCAGTTAATTGAATTTGAATGAGATCAACGTAGAAATTTTTAATTGTTTTAAAATGTTTAGATTTTTCTGTTTACAGATAAGATCTTTCTATGTATAATGGTATCCATAATAATTGAATAGTTATTGATGAGGCGCATCGATCATAAGTAGATATATTGGAGTCATGTCTGCAAGCATTGTATATCGAAAGGGTGAGATGCCGAAACGAACAGTATTGCAGGTACTTGTTTGTTGGATTCTCTGGTTAAGAGCTAAGAATCTGTCATTATTTTATAATAATGGAGTGCATCACTTGTATATAGAGTCAACAAGTTCGCACGCCGAGCTTGTTTTTTATTTTATCATTTTTGAAGATGTCGGATGTGAATATCCCCTCTTTCTAAAATGTACTCTAGTTACCAACAAAATGTGCTGATCTTTAATTCAAATCGTTCAATTATTATTATCTAAATTTTAAGAACATTACAATATTTGTGAATTGAAAAAAATGGAGTGAAGTGGAATGACAAAATTAGCAGTTGTAGGTGCAACAGGATTAGTAGGAACTAAAATTTTAGAAACACTTGATCGTAAAGGTATCGCTTTTGATGAACTCGTGCTTTTTTCTTCAGCACGTTCAGCAGGTCAAGAAGTCACATTTCAAGGTCAGACATATGTCGTACAAGAATTAACGGATGAAGCAACGGATGGTGGTTTTGATTACGTCTTAATGAGTGCGGGTGGCGGTACGAGTGCCCATTTCGCCCCACTATTTGAATCACACGGTGCAATCATTATTGATAACTCAAGTCAATGGCGTATGACGGAAGATATTGATTTGATCGTTCCTGAAGTGAATGCCCCTACTTTTAAAAGAGGTATTATTGCGAACCCAAACTGTTCAACGATTCAATCGGTTGTCCCACTGAAACCATTGCAAGAAAAATTTGGGTTAAAACGCGTGGCATACACAACTTATCAAGCCGTTTCAGGTTCAGGTATGAAAGGTAAAAAAGATTTAGAGGACGGTCCAAAAGGTGTGGCGCCGCAAGCTTACCCACATCCGATTTATAACAATGTATTACCACATATTGATGTCTTTTTAGAAGACGGTTATACAAAAGAAGAGCAAAAGATGATTGATGAAACTAAAAAAATCTTAAATGAACCGACATTAAATGTGACAGCAACTTGTGTACGTGTGCCGGTACAAGATAGCCACAGTGTACATATGAATGTCACATTGGATCAGCCAGCAACAGTTGCAGAAATTCAATCACTTTTTGAAGAAGATCCACGAGTTGTCCTCGTAGATAACCCAGAAAAAAATGAGTATCCAATGGCGATTCATTCAACAGGTCGTGATGAAGTATTTGTAGGACGTATTCGTAAAGACGATTCGTTAGACAATACGTTCCACATTTGGGTCACTTCAGATAATTTATTAAAAGGTGCTGCGCTCAATGCAGTTCAAGTATTAGAACAGGTACTTAAAATGAAAGGAGCATAAATGATGTCACATATTTTTGAAGGTACAGGCGTTGCATTAATCACCCCTTTTACAAATGGTGAAGTTGATTATGAAGCGATAAAAAAACAGGTCCATTTTTTAATTGACAACGGAATTCAATCTATAGTGGTCAACGGGACAACAGCTGAAAATCCCACTTTAACAGAAGCGGAAAAGGAACGTATTTTAACAACAGTCATAGAAGAAAATGCGCAACGTGTCCCTATTATCGTTGGAACTGGAACGAATAACACGCAAAAATCAATTGAAGCTTCATTACGTGCAAAAGCATTAGGTGCAGATGCGATTATGCTCATCACCCCATATTACTTAAAAACGAGCCAACGTGGTTTAGTTGCTCATTTTGAAGCGATTGCGAACGCGACAGAACTGCCTGTAGTTCTTTACAATGTGCCATCAAGAACAAACTCAACAATTGAAGTAGATACACTCGTTCGTTTAAGTCAAAATCCATATATCGTAGCACTCAAAGATGCGACTAATGATTTTGATTATTTAGCAGAGATTCAACAACGTGTAGATACTGACAAATTTGCATTGTATAGTGGAAACGATGATAATATTGTGTCATATTATGAACAAGGTGGTCATGGTGTCATTTCAGTCGTTGCGAATGTCATTCCAAAAGAATTTCAACAAATTTATACAAATGCTAAGGATCGAGATGCACAATTTGAACCGATTGCGACTCTTCTTGATGCGATGAGTATTGATATTAATCCAATACCAATTAAATATTTGGCAGCGTTAGAAGGCTTCGGACAATATGAGGTTCGATTACCATTAGTACCACTAAATGACAAAGAGCAACAACAATTAAAAGCAATTTACCATCAATTTAAAGCAGGTGTTCGTACATGAAAATTTTATTAATTGGTTACGGTGCAATGAACCAACGTGTCGCGCGTTTAGCTGAAGCGAATGGGCACGACATTGTAGGTGTCATTGCAGGTCGTTCAACCGACCATATCCCCTACCCAATTTATCAAAAAATAAGTGAAGCAACTGAAGCGGATGTTGCGATTGACTTTTCGAATCCGCAATTATTACTTCCGCTATTAGAAGAAGATTTCAATCTCCCGCTCGTAATTGCGACTACGGGTGAAAAGGAACAAATTACTGAAAAACTTCAATTTTTAAGCGGTAAAATGCCAGTATTTTTCAGTGCAAATATGAGTTATGGTGTTCATGTGCTGACTAAAATATTGGAAGCAGCAGTGCCTTTACTTCAAGATTTTGATATTGAACTCACTGAAGCGCACCATAATCAAAAAGTAGATGCGCCAAGTGGTACACTCGTTAAACTTTACGATGTGATTGAATCGTTACGACAAGACGTCACACCGGTTTATGACAGAAGTCAACAAGATGCAAAACGTACGAAAAATGAAATCGGTATTCATACAGTGCGTGGTGGTACGATCGTCGGTGAACATGATGTGTTGTTTGCGGGTACAGATGAAACAATTACCCTCTCACATCGTGCGCAGTCGAAAGATATTTTCGCTAATGGTGCATTAGGTGCAGCAGAAAAGTTAATTCAACACAAATCAGGGTATTATACTTTTGATAACTTATAAAAGGAGCGTATAAAACGTTATGGTTAAAAATTTTACAGCAGAAGAAATCATCCAATACATTAGTGATGCGAAAAAATCCACACCGCTTAAAGTGTATATCAATGGTGAATTCAGTGACGTGCAATTTCCTGATCAATTTAAAGTATTCGGTTCAGAAAATTCAAAAGTCATTTTTTGTGAAGCATCAGATTGGAAAGCATTTTACGAAGAAAATCAAATGCTTATTGAAGAGTTGGAAATCGAAATGGATCGTCGCAATTCAGCGATTCCATTGAAAGATTTAACAAACACGAACGCACGTATTGAACCGGGCGCATTTATTCGTGAACATGCGGTGATTGGTGACGGTGCTGTCGTTATGATGGGAGCAACGATTAATATTGGTGCCATTGTTGGTGAAGGTACGATGATTGATATGAATGCAACACTCGGTGGTCGTGCCACTACTGGTAAAAATGTTCACGTTGGTGCTGGTGCAGTATTAGCCGGTGTCATTGAACCACCAAATGCCTCCCCTGTTGTCATTGAGGATAACGTGTTAATCGGTGCAAATGCCGTCATTCTTGAAGGTGTGCGTGTCGGTGAAGGTGCGATTGTCGCTGCGGGTGCGATTGTGACACAAGATGTACCAGCAGGTGCTGTTGTTGCAGGTACACCAGCGAAAGTGATTAAGCAAGCACACGAAGTAGAAGATTCAAAACGTGAAATTGTTGCAGCGTTACGTCAATTAGATCAGTAATGCGTCAATGAGTAGCTTCTCGCATTTCATATCGCCGTCTCACTTCGACGATGATGACTTCAACTGATCGCATTGTATTGAACGTAAGTATTCAGTTGGGATCTATTCTAACAATGACGAACATAGTGCTACTTTTATGGCTGAGACACGTTGGGTATCTCAGCCTCTTTTCTACAATGAACGAAAATCATCATATGAACATATCAGCAATTGAGAGGAATGGGATTAAAAATTTTGTATTTCACCGTATCAGCTCGCCTTCATTTACGGCCTACCCATTGAAATTGCCAATATGAACGACTGTAAGAAAACAGCAAAATTTTTATGTTCCCCCTTCTCAATCTATACATAATTAATGGGAGTGAAAGCATATGAATGAACTTGAATTTGTCACTCAGCATCGTCGATATTTACATCAACATCCTGAGCTGAGTCTTCAAGAGCATAAAACAACACAATACTTACAACGGTTTTTAGAGTCATTAGATATTCCTTACGAACGCCCTCTAGAAACAGGCATTATCGGTTTTTTAAAAGGTCAAAGCGATGAAACGATTGCTTTTAGAGCCGATATCGATGCCCTACCGATTCACGAACAAAATGATGTCGATTATCGGAGTACAGTCGATGATCGCATGCATGCTTGTGGTCACGATGGCCATACAACAGCCCTGATGCTTTTTGCACAACGTTGTAAAGCATTGTATGACAAAGGTGCGTTGCCACACAATGTCTTATTTATTTTCCAACCTGCAGAAGAATCAGGCGGTGGCGCGAATTTATTGATTAAAGCCAATGCATTTGCACAGTATGATATCAAAGCCATATACGGGGTTCACGTGATGCCTTTTGTTGAAGAAGAATCGGTTGTCATTCGAGACAATGAAATTACGGCAAGTGCAACGGAATACCGCTTTTTTATTGAAGGTGAATCAAGTCATGTTGCCAACAAAGAACAAGGTAAATCTGCGGGTGAAGCGTTACAACATATTTTGACACAATTGTCTCAAATACAGCAGTATCATTTGAATGGATTGCAACGAAATATCGTCCATATCGGGCACTTTCATGCGGGAGAAGCGATTAATACAGTTCCGAGCAATGGCTACTTAGAGGGCACGATTCGTACGTATGATATGGATGATTTAAGTATTATTCAAAGTCAAATGCAAAAAATTGCTGACAGTGCAGAACTGTTATTCGGTGTGAAATGTGAAGTCCGTTTTGCAGAAGGCTATCCACCGACAATCAACCATCCAGAATTGAAAAAATATGTAGTCGAAAGTTTGGAATACAACCAATTGAATGTGATTGAAAACGAACTCCCCTACTTATTTGGTGAAGATTTCAGCTTTTATGGTCAAATTGCACCGGCTTATTTCGTTTTTGTTGGTACACGTAACGAAGAAAAGCAGTTTGTGACAGGTTTACACACACCACATTTAAACTTCGATGAACGCATGTTGATTCGTATTGCAGATTATTATGAACGATTGTTAATGAATTACAATGAGGTGGAAGCATGACAGCATTATGGCAAGTTGATTCAGTCCAGTTTCTTCAAAACGTGAAACAAGTAACACAAAATCAATCTGTTATGGCAGTTGTAAAAAACAATGCATACAATTACGGTCTAGATTTCGCTGTCCACACGTTTCAACAAGCAGGCATTCATACGTTTAGTACAACCTCTTTAGTTGAAGCGATACGTATCCGAGAAATAGCGCCAAACGCAACGATATTTTTAATGAATGCGACTGATGCATTTGAACAGTTGCGCACATATGATATTCATATGACTTTGCCTTCTTTAGTCTTTTATCATGAACATAAAGCGGCATTAGCGGGTGTCAAAGTGCATTTAGAATTTGAAAATCTTCTCCATCGTTCAGGATTTAAAACAAAAGATGAATTGTTAGCAGTATTAGAAGATCATAAGCACAATACGGCACCTAAGATGGAAATCACGGGATTATGGACACATTTCGGTTATGCGGATGAATTTGATGTCGATATGTATGAACAAGAGCGTGAGGCATGGCTCGATATCGTGGAAACACTTGTGCATCAAAAGGGATATCATTTTGACCTCATTCATGCCCAAAACAGCGCCAGTTATTATAGAGAGGGTCAACGGGTCTTTGATCATCACACACATGCGCGTATAGGGATAGCGCTTTATGGTTCACGTCCCTACTCTAGCCTTTCAACTGATTGCATCACACAAGCTTTGACAGTAAAAGCAAATGTTATTCAAGTGCGTGAAGTCCAACAAGGCGATCATTGTGGCTACAGTTTTGCTTATACGGTAGATCAACCGAATACACGTTTAGCAGTTGTAGATGTCGGATATGGGGACGGTATTTTACGGACTAGAGCACAACATGATGTCTCAATTAATGGCAAACGTTTTCCGATTCGTGCGCTCATGATGAGTCATATGTTTGTGGAAGTCGATGATACAGTATCAGCAAAAGATAGCGTTATTTTATATAATTCAGATTTGCGTATTGATGATTACACATTTAAAGGTGTGGGTGCCAATTCTGAACAATTAAGTGCATTAAATTTGAATTCGTTAATAAAGGAGTATGTTTAAATGACAGTCAGTTATAATCAAAATGGTGAATTAACATTGGGAGGTACAAGTTTAAAAACGTTGGCGCAAAGTTTTGGTACGCCGACAATTGTGTATGATGAAGAGCAAATTCGTCAACAAATGAGACGTTATCACAGTGCCTTTCAACAAAATGATATTGGCTATGTGTTATCTTATGCCTCAAAAGCATTTACGTGTCTTCAAATGGTCAAGCTTGCGGCTGAAGAAGACTTTGAATTAGATGTGGTATCAGAGGGAGAGCTATACACAGCTTTAGAAGCGGGCTTTGACCCACAACGTATTCATTTCCATGGCAACAACAAGACGAAACATGAAATTCGATACGCGCTTGAAAGTGGTATCGGTTATTTCGTCGTTGATGCGTTAGATGAAATTGAACTCATTGAACAGTATGCCACAAAACCTGTAGACGTGCTGTTACGTGTGAATCCAGGTGTTGAAGCGCATACACATGAATTTATCCAAACGGGTCAAGAGAAAAGTAAATTCGGTCTTTCTTTAAAACACGGATTAGCTTTAGAAGCGGTTGAAAAAATCCGTAATACGAATAACTTAGTGTTGAAAGGGATTCATTTCCATATTGGTTCGCAAATTGAAGAAACAACAGGCATGATTGAAACAGCAAAAATGGTGCTGAATTGGTTGGATGAACATGCGATTGCGATTGATTTACTTAACTTAGGCGGCGGATTTAGTGCGAAATATGTTGAAGGAGATCAATCGTTCGACATTGAAGCAGGTATTACTGAAATCGTACAAGCGATTAAAGCGGAATGTCAGCAGTTAAAATACCCTATTCCGACATTGAGTATTGAGCCAGGGCGTTCTATCGTTGCGGAAGCGGGTGTGACACTTTATGAAGTCGGCACCATTAAAGACATACCTGGTGTGAACAAGTACGTGTCGATTGATGGCGGGATGAGTGATCACATTCGTACAGCTTTATACGACGCGAAATATCAGGCATTATTGATTAATCGTCATGAAACGCCGGACGAGACGGTGACGATTGCAGGAAAATTATGTGAATCAGGTGATATTATCATTCATGATGCACAATTACCTTCTAGTGTAAAACGTGGGGATTACCTAGCAATATTGACAACGGGTGCGTATCACTATAGTATGGCTTCAAATTATAATCAAATGCAAAAGCCGAGTGTGTTCTTTGTGAAAAATGGAAAAGCGAGAGAAGTCGTGAAACGTCAATCATTACGTCAATTGATTATTAATGATGTGAAGTAAATACCAATCATCCTTTGAGGTGAAATGTGAATGCTTCTTTGGCACCGACGTTTTTAAATTTTAATTTTCGGCAATGTTATATTAAAAAAGAGCACCTTACCTTTTTATCGGTTAGGTGCTTATTCGGGTTTAATCCCAAAGGCAACATATATGAATTCTTCGTCTGTCAATTCAAAAAAGCCCTCTGGAGGCTCAATCGGTTCAAGAGGCATATCTTCAACATCAGGATCTTTTGTTTGCATACTAGCTTTTAGAGTCTCTGCCCTCATTTTGTCTAACTTTTCATAATCAAGTTCCTTTTTCATAAAACCCCTCCTTTAATACAGTCGCTTAAAATTGAGTAAAAAAGCCGCTGAAAATGAATTACTGTTTCATCACTTGCTTATTTTTGTTTAACTTGCTTTTCTATTTGTGCTTGTTGATTCTTTTGCTCTTTTTCAGCTGTTTCAAGAAACGCTTTAGCTACATCTTTAGGTGACATATAGCCGTCTAACGTTGTTGGAAAATCCAATTGTACTATCCTACTTTATAGTTAATCTAGACTAAATATACAAAATTTTCAAAAATTTTTCAACTGCACTAGCCAAGGTATTCTCTACCTTTAAGAATTTTTAACATGTAAGCGCAAAATACAGCCGATACCGCTTAATTGTTGAATGTATATAGGAATGGTGATCAATAAAGGGGAAATTTTGAATAAGAGATTAGGGTTAAAGGTGAAATGATAAGGCGGGTATAAATGAGTGTTATATGTTTATAAAAGTATACAACATACAAAGACAACAAAAAAACAGCGAAGCGAACTTCACTGCTTTTTTCTAAGTCAATATTGCATCTATTTATTATAGTTTTACAACGTTTGCAGCTTGAGGACCGCGGTCGCCTTCAACTACTTCAAATTCAACTGATTGACCTTCATCTAATGATTTGTAACCTTCTTGGTTGATTGCAGAGAAGTGTACGAATACGTCGTTTTCTCCTTCTACTTCGATAAAACCAAAACCTTTTTCAGCGTTAAACCATTTTACTGTACCTTGTTTCATAATCTGTGAAACCTCCAAGACTAAAATTCAATATGCGCTATTCGCATATTACAAAAAATACTGATTCATTCTTTATAAATTCGATAAATAAAAACTGAAAAATATTCTTTGCAATATGGAATAATGCCATTGCTTACCCCTATTATAAAGTAATCTGACAATATTTGCAATATAGAATTTAAAATTTATTGATTAGTCTATAATTGGCAAATTCAAATATATTTTTTCGTTTTTTAAAGTAATGAAGCTATAAAAAATCTGCAAATCTTCATCGCAATCCTCACAAAAGTTTAAATCACAATTATTATAAAATGCATAAATGTTATGTTTTCCGACAATGTAATTATCATAATCCTTTTTTGCTTGTTGAATCATACGTTCATATGCCTCTTCAAATGCTTCAAATGTCTCAAATTTATGTGAATCAATGATGTGTTCTGGCCAATCATCGAATAACCACCAACCTTCATAGTCTGCACGAATCTTAGCAACTTCCCACATAACTAACGTCCCCCCATATGTAAAAAAAGTCTTATTAAAAAAGATAGTACCTTTAAATTTAAAAAGCAAGCTAAAAGACCTGAAAAAAAGTGATATGAAATTTAATTATTAGTCTTTTGCACTGAAAATACTTATAATTAAGTGGAGGGGTGATATGTATGAAACATTATTTAATCCGAGTATATGGACGTGTTCAAGGGGTTGGATTTCGTTATTTTACAGAACGATTAGCTTTAAAATATGAAATTATTGGCACAGTGAAAAACGTTGAGGATTATGTAGAAGTGTATGCTCAGGGAGATGATGCATCACTTGAATCTTTTACACAAGCTGTGATTAAAGGGGCATCCCCTGCTTCTCGCGTTGATACTTATACGATAGATGAATTAGAAATTAACAATCAATATCAAAACTTTAGAGCGATTTCATAAAGGAAGATGAATATGAGATATATATTATCGAGAGTTTGGGGCGCCATGGTTGGGGTGCCTGTAGCAATAATCGCCTTTTTCACAAGTGTCATTTTTGATTTTACGTTTTTAATTGATTTCGTTATCGGCATCGCTGGTTTTGTGGTGGGTTATGTCCCTACACAACGGTTGACTTCGCGTGCCTATTTGAAAGAAATGAATTTGACGCGTAAAGATTATCACTATATCATGCATCAAATTAATTTAGTTCAAAGTAAAAACAAGCGCATTTTAAAGTCATTTATAAAAATTAGATCGATACAAGATTTCAAATTAGTGAATGATATTTACCGGTTATCTCGTACAATTAATTCGGCCATTAAGCAACGACCTTTCCAGTTTTTTAATATTGAAAGCTTCTACTACTCGCATATTGATAATGCGCTAAACTTAATTGAAAGTTATACGAGGCTTGCAAAAATGCCGCTTAAATCAGAAAACGAGCGACAAATGCTACAACAAACAAGGATTACTTTAGAAGAAGTGAAGCGTACTCTCATTGCTGATTTAAAACAAATTAATGCACAAGATTATGAACAGTTGGACACTGAAATGCGACTCAATGAAATGTACCAAAGAAGAAATACTAAAGAAATGGAGAATGATTCATGAAGTCAAATGATCTCACGAATGAAACAAGTACACATCCATTAGATGCCTATTTTAATGACTTTGAACAACCAAAGGCTACAGCAGTCTCAGAAGTCGAAACGCAACAACTAGATGCCCATTTTAACGCGCAAGATCGCCAAAAAATTCAAAGTTTGGCAGAACAAATTGAACCGTTGAATCATGATAGCTTATTGCAATTCGGTTCCAATGCACAAACGCACCTTTCTCACTTTTCACATCAAATGTTAGACGAAATTCAGTCGAAAGATGTGGGACCTATTGGAGAAACATTGGAGCAATTGATGAAAAAGTTAAAAGAAGTCAATCCGGATGAACTATCACAGAAAAATGACAATGTCTTCAAAAAATGGTTCAAACGCTCAAAAAATTCGATGCAACAACTTTTTTCACGTATGCAGTCAGTGAGTGCACAAGTGGATAGAATTTCAATAGAGCTTGACAAGAATAAAGCATTGTTAGTAAAAGATAATCAGCTGTTAGATGGCTTGTATCAACAAAATAAAGACTATTTTGATGTGCTAAATCTCTATATAGCAGCGGCAGAACAAAAGAAAACGGAAATTGAACAACAAGTATTACCAGATATGCGTCAAAAAGTAAAAGATGCAGATGACACAATGGCTGTCCAAGATGTGGCGGATATGGAGCAATTTGTCGATCGCCTTGATAAACGAATTTATGATTTGAAATTATCACGCCAAATTGCTTTACAATCTGCACCGCAAATTCGGATGATACAAAATGTAAACCAAGCATTAGCTGAAAAAATTCAAAGTTCTATTTTAACGAGTATTCCACTATGGAAGAACCAAATGGCGATTGCGTTAACTTTACAACGCCAACAAAAAGCGGCGACTGCACAAAAGCAAGTGACGGATACAACAAATGAAATCTTATTACGTAATTCTGAAATGTTACGTCAAAATGCGCGTGTGACTGCAGAAGAAAATGAGCGTGGCATTGTCGATATTGAAACATTGAAGACGACTCAAGATAATATTATTCAAACAATTGAAGAAACATTGCAAATTCAGCAAGATGGTCGTGCAAAGCGACAACAGGCCGAGAAAGATTTACTCGCGTTAGAATCAGACTTGAAAGCACGTTTATCAACTGCGAAAGATCAACGTGACCGTCAATAAACTATCACAATAGAGGCTGGGACAAATTTCCCAGCCTCTATTTTTGTTAATATATATGATCATCTGTTTCGTTGCGTTCGAGTTCATAATTTTCATCTTTTCTCGATTCCGTTACATATTCACGCATTCTCTCTTTATCTGGTGTAAGTGTTAACCCGAGATGACGACGTTCTAAATTGGCGTCTTTATAGAATGAAATGAGCATCAATATAATCACGACGCTGAACGGTAAAGCTGAAATAATCGCCGCTGATTGTAATGCACCTAAACCTTCCCCACCGCTTGATAACAATAATACAAAGGCGATAAGTGAAAGTAATAAACCCCAAACTACTTTGACACGTCCGGATGGCGTTAAGGAACCATGTGATGTTTGCATACCAAGAACGAAAGTAGCTGAATCGGCAGACGTTATGAAAAATGAAGCGACTAATAGCATCGCGATGACGGATAATATCGCTCCGAGTGGTAATTCATTAAAAATACCAAATAGTTGTGTTTCAGGTGTCAATTTAAAGAGTTCAGGTGTCGTTTTTGCAACCTCAATACCTGTGACACCAAAGACACTAAACCATAAAATACTAATGAACGTTGGAACTAATAAAACCGCAATAACAAATTCTCTGACTGAACGTCCTTTCGAAACTCGCGCGATAAAGATACCTACAAATGGACTCCAACTCATCCACCAACCCCAGTAATAAATGGACCAACTTTCAAGCCACTTTGCTTTATCTGAGTTCAGTGGCGCGACGTCAAGACTGTTGTAAATAAACTCATCAAAATAAAGCCCTGTTGCTGAAGTCATAATTTTAAAAATTAAGATGGTTGGGCCGACGATTAATGTAATTATCAGTAAAATACCTGCAAGGCCCATGTTCAAATTACTCAAATATTGAATACCTTTGCTCAGACCACTCCAAGCTGAAATAAGAAACAGGACAGTAACGATGATGATGATCAGTGATTGAACCCAAATATTTTGTGGAACGCCGAATAAATAATTCAGACCACCGTTGATTTGTAATGTCCCGACGCCAAGTGACACTGCCACACCAATGACTGTAGCAAATACAGCAAGAACATCAATGACGATACCTAAAGGACCATCGACTTTATCACCAAAAAGCGGACGAAGTGTTTTAGAAATCAGACCATCTTCATTCTTTCTAAATTGGAAATATGCGAGTGCTAACGCGACGATACCATACATAGCCCATGGATGAATCCCATAGTGGAAAAAGGTTGAACGCATGGCATCCATCATTGCTGCGTTTGTTTCAGGTGACGCGTTCGGTGGTGTTAAATAGTGTGTCATCGGTTCAGTGGCGCCGTAAAAAACGAGACCAATCCCCATCCCTGCACTAAATAACATCGCAAGCCAAGATATCGTTTTGAATTCTGGCTCATCATCTGGCTTTCCTAAACGTAATTTGCCTATTGGACTAAAAATAAGAAACAGACTGAAAAACACGATAAAAGTCATTGTGATCATGTAGTACCAGCCAAACGTATCAATAATCCAACTGCCAATTTGTCCAGATACTTCACCAAATTGTTTAGGGAAGAATACGCCTAACAATACCATTAGAAAAACAAGAATGGCAGAATACAGGAATACTTTTGACAATTTTTGGTTTTCTTTCATATCAAATGAACCTCTTCTCTAAGTAAATTCAATCATTTGCCAACTTCAATATGGCAATCGTGCTTTAAATGAACAGTGGCATCCTTCACCCCGCACCTATATGTAAACGACGAAATAAGATGAAGTCATATTGATTTAAAGAACGATTGCAAAATTTTAATAGCTAACAATGAAAGTTAAAAGTTGAAATAAGTTTTAAAGTAAACAATATCGTTCAACTTTATTCATTTACCACACCATCAATAAAATAAACGTTACTTACGAATGAACATCATTGCTTGAGCGGTGTAGAGTTCATTTTTACATAACAAAAAAGACAAGCCACAAACCTGCGACTTGCCTTGTTATTGATATGAAGTTTATTCTTTTTCGTAAACGATGATGTCTTGGTTTTTCATAAATGCTCCGACAATATAACCGATAATCAACGTTACAACAGCGATTGGGAACCACTCTAATGTATGCTCGTGTAACGGTAATTGATTGATAAAACCAATTTTTGCCCATCCGTTTGCATTGATGACGCTGAGAATCGATTCAATCGTAACAACTGCAACCGTAATTTGTTGTGTAATCGGACGTGTCGGTACAAGTCGTGCGATTAAAATTAAAAGGACAGTTGTAATCGCGATTGGATAAACGATTAATAATACAGGGATTGAAAGTTTAATCACAGCGTTTAAACCTAAGTTCGATAAAATAAAGCTGATGATTGTAAAGACAAACACATAAACTTTATAAGAAATTTTAGGTAAAATGCTGTTGAAATATTCACTTACTGATACAATCAAACCACAAGCTGTCGTTAAACAAGCAAGTGCCACGATAATACCGAGTAAGTATTTACCAAGCGAACCAAAACCTGTATCTGCCATTGTAATAAGCAGGTAAGCACCAATGTTTTGGTCATTTTCGACTAATTTTTTCATTGTTTCTTCAGGAATAATCATGTGATTACCGATGAATCCTAATGAAATATAAATGACTGCTAACGCGATGGCAGCAATGATACCCGCCATTGCAGTTTGTTTGAAAATGTCATTAGCATGTTTAATACCTGTCGCTTTAATCGCATTAACAACAATCATTGAAAATGCAATTGCCGCAATCGCATCCATTGTTAAGTAGCCTTCAGTGAAACCTTTTGAAAAACCACCTAATGCAGAAGTGTAGACGTCAGGGTTTGCAGTGTTTTGTGTGCTACCCCCAAAATCTACGAAACCTTTGATAATCATCGCAATAATCGTGATTAAGAGTAATGGCGTTAAAATGGCACCGATACGGTCAACGATTTTACCAGGATTCAAACATAAGTACAATACAACTAAGAAATAGACAACTGAGAAAACAAATAACCAAACAGGACTACTTGAATGAATGATTGGTGTCACTGTCATCTCAAAAGACGTTGATGCAGTACGTGGAATGGCAAATAACGGTCCAATTGTTAAATAAATTGAAACTAAAAATACAATTGAGAAAACAGGATGTATTTTATTAATCGAACCAATGTAACCTTGTTTATCTAAGGCACCTACCATCACGCCCATTAATGGTAAACCAATACCCGTAATGACAAAAGCTAGAATTGACGGCCAAAAGTATTGTCCACTTTCCATTCCTAAATTTGGTGGGAAAATCAAGTTCCCTGCGCCAAAAAAG
>NZ_PPQH01000036.1 GCF_002902385.1 Staphylococcus intermedius NCTC 11048
GATTCAAGTATCTTACTTTATTAATTAAATTAATTACCAATTCAATAAAATCAAAGACTTTATCTTCGTCATTATCATCATAATCATTTAGTAATTCTAATTCCGAAATGGCCATTTCCAACAAACTTTTTTTATATTTCCTTTGATCTATTAGACTTATATCTTTAATTAAAGATATAAAGTGTTGGTTAATCCATTTGATTTCACTTTCTAAATATTGTTCTCTAGTTTGAAATGAAATCAATACTTCTTCTGCAAGGTTTAAAAATTTTTTAAATAACCTATCCTTATTATTATCGAAGTCTATCATTTCATACGTTCTTATGGATGTGTGATTCATTATATACCCCTCCCTTATAACGATAAAGTGCTGTTTCATTTTTAGAACTTCACTGTATCTCAACAATAATTACAGCAATTTAATGTCGATGTTACATGCATTTTCTTAAATTAAGTTATACAGAGATACATTTGCATTTTGTGTATATACGAAATGATTTTGGTGTAGTCAGTTTATATATAATATACATCATAGCATGGACTTTTGGAAACATTCTATATTACAAAATGAGATTAGCTTCATATGTTTATTGAAGTATAAAAACCATTCATTTTCAACTTATTCAAGAAATTCAAATACTCCTACTTACCCAAAAACACTTTGCATCACGTTTGTACATGCGCTATACATCTTTTTCATTCTCTACATTAGGCATGCTTTAACGTATTTTCATATAAAATAATTTCATTTAAGCATATTATATTTACAACTATTAAATGATGATTAATTTATGTGAAATAAGATTTAAAATAAAGTCATACATTAAGAGGAGGTGTTTAAAATGGGTGATTTATTTGATTCAATCACAAACTTTGTAACTTCTGCCATTCAACACGACTGAGTGAATATGGATGCTGCCATTGTCGCTACAGTGCAGATAGTGTCGAATTACTCACAAAATTATTCGTACTCGGCTAGGACTATAAGGTGTATCCAAAACCTCTTAAGCACTTGAAAATGAAAAGCATGTGTGACGTACATCCACATACAAAGCAATAACTGTAACTTCTGTATCAATCACATTTTTAGAAACTAGGGTTCTAGCCCTGTTGCTGCGACTTCAAACAAGGATGAATCCATCCTAACACGCTCGAATTTTTCTCTATCAACAAAACAGGGTTGAGACAATGACATGTCCAACCCTGTTTATATGTGTATTTGGTATCCTCAAATTAACGAATTTCTTGGATACGTGCAGCTTTACCACGAAGGCTACGTAAGTAGTAAAGTTTCGCACGACGTACTTTACCGCGACGTTTCACTTCGATTTTCTCGATTTTTGGTGTGTGTAATGGGAACGTACGTTCAACACCTACACCTGATGAGATTTTACGAACAGTGAATGTTTCAGAAATGCCGCCACCACGACGTTTGATTACAACACCTTCGAATACTTGGATACGTTCACGAGTACCCTCGATGATACGTACATGTACACGTAAAGTGTCACCAGGACGGAATGATGGGATATCGTCACGTAATTGTGATTTTGTTACTGCTTCAATTAATTTGTGATTTGTCATTATTAATTCTCTCCTTCAACCTATGTTCTTGCCTCGACAATATATAGCAGCGGATCATAGTGATTTTCGTGTTTCCACACTTAAAATATACTAGCACACATTCAGTCTGATTTCAATGTTCTTTTTAACGATTGAATGAATTTCTGATCTTGATCTGTCAATGGATAATGCGCTAACAAATCAGGACGTTTCATCAAAGTTCTTGTCAATGACTGCTCATGACGCCATTGTGCAATTTTCGCATGATCACCAGACAACAGCACATCCGGTACCGTCATCCCTTCATAATCACTTGGACGTGTATATTGTGGATATTCCAATAAGCCACTCGAAAATGAATCATCTTCATGTGACACTTGATTCCCTAACACACCCGGAATGAGACGTACAATCGCATCAGTCATGACCATCGCAGGCAACTCGCCACCCGTGAGCACATAATCACCGACAGAAATCTCATCAGTGACTAAATGTTCACGAATTCTTTCATCATAACCTTCATAATGGCCACAAATAAAAACGAGATGCTCTGCTTCAGCGAGAGATTCCGCTAACTTTTGATTGAACGGTTGGCCTTGTGGCGTCATTAAAATCACACGCGTGTCATCTGTGACTTCCAAATCCGCCATCGCATTAAAAATCGGTTCAGGCTTCAATACCATCCCTTGACCGCCACCGTACGGATAATCATCGACTTGGTTATGCTTGTTATTGGCATAATCGCGGAAATTAATCGTCCGTGTCTCTAACACATCATTTTCTCTTGCACGCTTTAAAATAGATTGATTGAGCACGCCATCAAACATTTCTGGAAAGAGCGTTAAGTAGTCGATTTTCATTCGTTTAACAACCCTTCTAATGGTGTAATGACGATACGACGGCCTTCAATGTCTACTTCTTTCACTACATCGGCAATGTAAGGGATGAGATGTTCTTTATCCCCTTTAACGACCCAAACATCATTCGCACCAGTTTCAAAAATTTCAGTGACGCGACCAATCGGACGATCACCGTCAAATACTGTGCAACCGATAATGTCTGAATAATAAAATTCGTGCTCATCTAATTCAATCGCTTCATGATCACGATCTTGATAAAGATGTGTCCCTTTCAAATGTTCGATGTCATTAATATTCGTGTAGCCTTCAAACGTTAACATATGTAAGCCTTTATGCATACGGTGTGACTTCACAGTTAACGACAGAGGTTGGTTTTGATATTCAGCTTGTAACACTTCACCAGGTTGAAAGCGAACATCCGTAAAATCCGAATGCGACTGCACTTTAACTTCACCTTTGATACCATGTGTGTTCACAATTTTACCCACTTCTACTTTCATATCGTGAGCCTCCTATTATCGCTATTTATACAAAAAAGAGATGAGACTGAAGCACCTCTCATCAAGTCACTTCTCGTCTCACCCCATGATTGGTGATTCCATGTATATAGAGTTTCAAATGATTTCTCAAGTTGAACTCCAGAAAGGCGACTCGATATTTAAAACTTGAAATTTACTGTTTTAAAGTCAGTCACTTCTCGCGTGATCGCACTTCTCTCTCTTGTCATGCGCTATCCGCTTGAATCACCACATTGTAAACAAACGTTATCGCTTAAAATCAAATGGGAAAGGGATCTCGCCCTTCCCCGTTGATATGTTTACATTATTTTGCTTTTTTTTGTTCGTCAAAAGTTTTTAAAATACCTTCACGTGATAAAAGGTTGTGAACTGTATCTGTTGGTTTCGCACCGTCTTTTAACCATTTAAGCGCTAATTCTGCATCGATTTTAACTTCCGGTGCATTTACCGCTGCTGGGTTGTAAGTACCGATTTGTTCGATGATACGACCGTCACGTGGTGAACGAGCGTCTGCTACTACGATACGATAGAATGGGTTTCTTTTTGAACCTAAACGTGTTAAACGAATTTTAACTGCCATTTATAATTCTCTCCTTTAATGTCATAAGTTTTGTTATCTACAAGAAATTATAATAACAGGAAGTCATGATTTTGTAAAGAGAAAATACTTTACCAATTAAAATTTCTATCATGCTGTGCACATTTGGGGATGGGATACAAAAATTTTGAAGGCTATTGACAGGGGATTTTGCTTAACTTGCCCTCAATGATTTTTGGCTTTGATTGCCATCTAGGCTTCCCTTTCCTAGGGGCTGGCCCTTCGACTAACTAACGCTTGATTAAACTGTTACACTTGTTGAAGCGTTAGTGGATTCTCCGGACCAGCTAATCCCTCAGGAGTGTCAGCCTTCTGGCAATCTGACATCAAATACAGGAAATAGAGGACAAGTTTATGAAATCAAGAAAACAATAGCATCAATTTTTTGTATCCCATTCGCCCTCATTTTTCGACTGCTTTAAAATCATTAATAAATTATTAATCTATGAATGGCTTGAGACTAAAAGATTTCTATATCCCAATCCCTTTTACCGTCTCATACTACCATCCATCTTAGAATGACATTATACTTTCATCACTCTTGTATGATCTTATGGTCGTCATCAATTGCGTATAAATTTTCATCCAAAGGCACTTCAACATACCGAAAATCAATCTTTTTTACATCAGTGAGATAACGCTCTTGATAGACATGCCAATACTCTGTAACCATTGATTTCCCCATTTGCGTCACATAAACAGACAAATCATTGTTCGCTTGTCTATAACCATTCAACAGCCCTGCTGCAAACAACCGCCTCAAATATTTTTGAAACGATTCCGACACCGTATTCATCTCTTTATGATTTCTATTAAAATATCGAATTTGATAGAACAACAAGCCCATCAGCGCACCATCGTAAATACCCATTGAATTATCAACGTAAATCCTCAAATTTTTCATAGTGAGCTTCGTTAAAATCTTAAGTGTGAAGTAGTCTTCGTATTTAAATATATACCAATCACTATGATCCAAATGTGTTCTGATTTGATCGAGTAAAACTGCTTCTTCCAGTGTCGTATAAAAAGTTTTATTGGAGAAATACGAATGATTTTTATGGTTACTGATACGAATCGGCATATACGCAAAAGCACCCTTTCGAAACAACACATAAATCGAACCATTGGAATCAGACTGCTTTAGCAACAAAATCCACTCATTCTCATGTAACATACTTTCCAATTGAGACGTAATATCCTCCACCATTAGACATTCCTCCTTACTTCACCACACGACACTATGGACTTCATTCAACACTTATATAAACATTACGATTACACAAACATCTTTTGGAGCAAGCCGTTTTTGCGTTGTTTTAACAAGTCGACTTTACGGGATTGTTTTTCGATTAATTGATCAAGCTTATTGAAAAAATCACCAATTTTTTGTTGTTCTTCTTTAATTGGACAATTAATAAATACATCAGTTATTTCCGACTTTTTCAAATTAGTTTGACCGACACCATTGTCATATTTAAGCAATTGTTTATTTCTATTTAATACAATGTATAAAAATCTTGAATTGCCAATTATATTGTAAATACGACCAATTCTTTGATTTAAGGAATATTTATTATCCTCGTCAACTAGAAAACATTTTGCTAAAGCTCTCCCATTAGGCACATCACTCATTACTAAAGTTACATCACCTTTATTTAATGGCGTTAATTGTTCAGAAACATATTTTTTTACTTGTGCATCTGTCGAAATAAACTTTGAATTAACTAATACATACTTTCCTTTAGATGATACAAAAGTTTCATGAGCTTTTCCGTTTTGAAAATCTGCAATGTCTTTAAGCTGTTTAATTTCCCATTCAGGATAATCATTCCCATTGTCATCTTTAAATCGAAGTTCTTGTGAGAAAATCTTTTGCATATAGCCCTTTTTCTGTTCTTCTAACAATGCTAACTTTTGTTCTTCTAATTCAATTTGACGGTCGAGTTTGCTGAAGAAATCACCAATTTTTTGTTGTTCTTTATTTTCTGGAACTCTTTTATATATTTTGTTTATACTCAATTTACTTAAACTAGGAACACCAGTGGATTCATCATAAATTTTCCAGTTTATCGTTTTAAATAGGTTTAATATAAAATGAACGTCATTTTCTTTTTTAGGAACACAATAAAATAGTGTGTCTACTGTCCAAAAAGGACCCTTTAATAAATATGGCTTATTAATAGTTCCTTTCCTTCCTATACCAATAGCTTCACCTTCATAAAGGAAATCAGATACACTAAGCATATAACCTCCAGTACCGTAAACTGGATAATCGCCTTTTTCCAGATGTTTATAATCCTTACCTGATTTCACTTCTAAGATTTCATTCAGATAACGACCATCCCACTCACCTTCAAACTCAGGAAATCGTAACTCTGGGACATTTTTCTTTAAATCAGTCATGCTGCAACACTCCTAATTCTCTTAAATATCCCTCGATGTCTTGTTCGATTTGTGCGATGTCGTTGTCGATGTTTGCGATATCTTGTTGAACTTGATCGAGGTCTATCGGTGCTTCTTCCTCGAATGTATCGACGTAGCGTGGGATATTGAGGTTATAATCGTTGTCTTCAATTTCTTGTAATGTTGCGGCGTAGCTATATTTATCGATAGTTTCTCTATTTTTGTATGTGTCCATGATTTTTTCAACGTGTTCGTCTGTCAGGTGGTTTTGGTTTTTGCCTTTTTCGAACGCGTTGGAAGCGTCTATGAATAAGACGTCTTGGTCTGCTTTACGACATTTTTTGAATACTAAAATACACGTTGGAATGCTAGTGCCATAGAAAATGTTTGCCGGTAAACCAATGACCGCGTCTAGATAGTTTTTCTCTTCAATGAGATATTGTCGAATGACCCCTTCTGCTGCGCCACGGAACAAGACACCATGTGGTAATACGACTGCCATTGTGCCTTCGTCGTCTAAATAGTGGACCATATGTTGGATAAATGCGAAGTCGGCTTTCGATTTTGGCGCAAGTTTGCCGTAACCACTGAAACGGTCGTCGTCATTGAATTTACTGTCTGCTGACCATTTCGCACTGTATGGTGGATTGGCTACAACGGCATCGAACTTCTCACCTAAAAAGGCAGGATTTTCTAACGTATCGTCATTTTGAATGTCAAAGTTTTCATAACGAACATTGTGTAACAACATGTTCATGCGTGCTAAGTTGTACGTTGTATTGTTACGTTCTTGCCCGTTGTAACGGTAGACTTTCGTTTCTTTACCGACACGTAATAGTAATGAACCTGAACCGCAAGTAGGATCGTATACATTTCTCAATTTATCTTTACCTAATGTAACGATTTGCGCTAAAATTTTTGATACTTGTTGTGGGGTGTAGAATTCGCCTGCTTTTTTACCTGCATTCGCCGCAAAACGACCGATTAAAAACTCATATGCATCGCCTAACATATCAATTTCCATATCGCTATGAACGAACGGTAAGTCTGCTAAGTTCACCATGACCTTGCTTAATAACGCGGTACGGTCTTTCACTGTGTTGCCAAGACGTGTTGAACTTAAATCCATGTCACTGAATAAGCCAATGAAGTCTTCTTCACTGTCTTGTCCGAGTGTAGATGTTTCGACTTTACGAATCGCTTGTGCTAAATGTTCGATATCAAAACGTTGATTTTCAATTTCTTTGACCATTGTGCTAAACAAATCTTGTGGCTCGATGTAGTAGCCGACTGTATCTAACAGTTCTCCTTTTAAGTCTTCTTGATATTCAGAATCCGCCCATGCTTCTTCGTACGTCATTTCCTCACCAGATAATGCTTCAGCGACTTCTGCTTCTGCTTTTTCCGATAAGAAGCGATAGAAAATCAAACCTAAAATATAATTACGGAATTCGCTCGCATCCATGTTCCCTCTTAAGTCATTCGCGATTGACCACAATTTTTTATGTAATTCAGCTTGTTGTTGACGCTGTTTTTCTGTAATTGACATTGCATTTCCTCCGTTAGTTCACTAAGTATATTCACGTACAAAAATATCAAAGGGATTGGGACATAGAAATGTTTTTAGTCTCAATCCATTCGTAGATTTATAACTCATTAATGATATTAAAGCAGTTAAAAAAAGAGGTTGAATGGAATACAAAAAAATTGATGCTATTGATTTTTTCAATTTCATAAACTTACCCTCTGATTTCTACATTTGATGGCAGATTGCCTAAAAGGCTGACACTCCTGAGGGATTAGCTGGTCCGGAAAATCCAATTCGGCTTCTATCTCATGTATGCTTCAATCAAGCCGAATTTAGTTGAAGGGCCAGCCCCTAGGAAAGGGAAGCCTAGAAGGCAATCAAAGATAAAAATCGCTGAGGGCAAGTTATACAAAATAGCGTGTCAATAGCATCAAAAATTTTTGTATCCCATCCCCTTGATACGTTCTAACTGCTATATTTTTCTGTGACTTCTTCAATAAATGAAATAATCGCTTTTTTCGTTTGCCGTTTTTCTTTGAGCTTTTTATCACTCACTAAATCTTTTAATTCCGCTTGATTCACGATACCACTATATTCAAACTCGCCTGTTAAAGCCTTCAGAACATCTTCGTCGACTGCTTGTTGATGCGCGAATTGATTAAACTCTGCTTCACGTTTCGCATTTTCAAATAAAATATACGCTTCATCAATGTTGTCATCCTCAGACAATTGTGGCACTACTTCATCAATAAATTCACGAATTAAGTCCCGTTTCAAACGCAACACTGGATCATCCGCATTGTCTAAAATACGTCGAATCTGTTCACGATTCCGTTGTTGCTCGGCATCATCTTTTAAGTCGATTTGACGAACGAGATGCATAATATAAGACACATTAATCAGATCATTACGCAAAATTTCAATTTCAAAATCGATGTCATCTAAAATCGATACTTGTTCGACGTTACCCCGTTTTGCCTTCACTTCATCATAAATGGCATAGTATTTACTCTTATAGTCTTCAAACTCTTGGCCATCCATACCAATATTGTCAGTGGTAAACTCGAATTCATCAAATGCTTTGAGTCGCAACACAAGTTTTGACACGAGACGAAATGCTTCGACAAACGCCTTTTTCCCCTCTTCATCAAACACTTCATCCATCGCTTGAGGTGTTGGTGCGATAGTTTTCAAGGCTTCCAACGCATCGACAAATTCTGCTTTGTACGCTTCATAACTTTTCATAAGGACACGATCTGTATCATCCGTTTGTGAGAACAGTTTTAGCGCTTTGTCTGTATTCCGCTTTAAGTTACGGTAATTGACGATTTTCCCAAATGGCTTCGTCTCTTTTTCAACACGGTTCGTACGAGAATACGCTTGGATGAGGTCATGATACTTCAAGTTTTTATCGACATAAAGTGTGTTCAACACTTTACTGTCAAACCCTGTCAAAAACATATTGACGACAATGAGTATATCAATTTTGTTATCTTTTACACCTTTTTTCACATTTTTAGAGACGTGATTGAAATATTCTGGGAATGTATCTGTCGTAAAATTCGTCCCAAAGTGCGCATTATAATCTTGCATGATGCTTTCTAATTGATCTCTAGAATGCGCTTCAACCACACTACCTTCTTGTTGCGCTTCATTTGCTGCATACGTAAAAATACCCGCAACTTTTAAAGGATGTTCATCCCCTTGACTGATCTTTTTAAATGCATCGTAATACTTTATCAGTGCTGGGATACTTTGTACTGTTAAAATCGCTGAATACTGGCGATTGCGTGTGTATTTATCGTGATTGTCTCGAATATGACGGACGATTAAGTCAATGCGCTTATCCGCCAACCACACCTCATCTTTGTTAATGCCTTCCACCATATCATCAGTTTCTGTTTGAATATGTTGCGTTTTAATTGTATTAATGTAATCGACAGAAAAGCCCAAAACATTACCATCGTGAATCGCATTTTTGATTAAATAAGAGTGCAAGTTTCGACCAAAAATGTCTGCCGTACTCCGACCATCTTGACTTTTATTCTCTTCAAAACGTGGCGTCCCTGTAAACCCAAAGTATTGCGCATTGTTAAAATGTTGACGCACGACTCGATGCATATCACCAAATTGACTGCGGTGACATTCATCAATAATGAACACTACTTTATCGGTTTTATATTGTTCGAGCGCCGCTGCATTATTTTGAACCGCTTTTGACATTTTTTGAATTGTCGTCACAATGAGGGGCAAACTTTTGTCATTCAACTGTTTCACAAGCTGTGACGTATTGTTTGTTTTATCCACCGAACCTTTAGAAAACTTATTAAACTCTTCTTCTGTTTGGCTATCTAAATCTTTTCGGTCAACTAGGAAGATCACTTTTTTAATATTTTCTTGTTCTGAGAGGACTTGACTCGCTTTAAAGGAAGTGAGCGTTTTACCACTCCCTGTCGTATGCCAAATATAGCCATTGCTGTTCGTTTCCGTCGCTTGATGGATCAGCGCTTCCACAGCATGCACTTGGTAGGGACGCATCGCCATCAACACATGATCCGTTTCATTTAAAATCATGTAACGTGAAATCATCTTAGCTAAATGACACGGTCTTAAAAACGTATCCGTGAAGTCACCTAACGTATTGATGCGGTGATTGTCTTTGTCACTCCAATAAAACATATGACTTTTTAAAATTTCGCCATCATTATTCGACATATAGCGTGTTTCGATACCGTTACTAATAATAAAAAGTTGTATATAACGAAACAGCCCTGTGTAATTTTGTTTACGATAGCGCATCACTTGGTTAAACGCTTCGTTGATATCAATCCCACGTCGCTTCAATTCGATTTGCGCGAGCGGTAACCCATTCACTAAAAGCGTCACATCATAACGCGCTTTATATTGATCGTTAACTGCGATTTGATTCGTCACTTGAAACGTATTTTTACACCAATGCCGCGTATCTAAAAATGACAAATACACCTCAGACTCATCATCACGCTTCAACGGCAATTTATCACGTAAAATACGCGCACTCTCAAAAATACCCTTACCATTGATCATCGTTAATAAGCGTTGAAATTCTTTATCTGACAGTGGTTTGCCTTCTAGTTTTCAGCATGACGTTCATTTAATATATGTCGAAAATTATCCAACAGCTGCTGTTCATCTCGAATCGTTACAGTTTCATAGCCATTAGATTTTAATTGTGCCATCATTTCTTTTTCTAATGCGAACTCACTTTGGTAAACCATAAAATCCCCTACCTTTGTTTCTCTTAAAACATATTATAATATATTATGCTTTTGAATGGTGTGAATTTTATAATTATTAGCGATTTAACGATAAGAAAGTAAAATATTGTGTTTCTGGATAGTTTGATGTGTTATAGAACATATCGGTAACATGTGTATTGACAACCCTGCTGATTGCTGAACGATTCTTCATTGATGTTTAGAATTAGCCTTATTGATGCAATCTTGGGCTCGCGTTCCTAGGGGCTAGGAACACGAGCCTTAAAGTTCAAAACCTGCAAAATACTCACCTAATCCCCTTCCTCTCATTGTAAAGTAAACAAGGAAGCAACAAGTAGAAACTTTGCCATTTTATTTTCGAACGAAACGTTTCTCGAAATACACGAAGCATCTCGGTCCCCTGTTTTTCAATTCGACGACCATACCCCAGATTGTGAACCTAGGCGAGACTCCTGAGCGACAAAGTTCAATACAAATGCATGTGTTTAAACCTTGAAAGTGGCTACTGGTTATCGCAGTAGCTGTCTGACTTCTCAATACGCTTGCTTTTGAGAAGCCTAGTCAGCCTTGCGGGGACAGTACAACGAAATCTTTGTTACACATGAGATTTCTGTACTGCTCCCAAAATCCAATCCGGCTTCATTCCAGTGTTCACCTTAATCAAGCCGAATTTAGTTGAGGCAAGTCCCCTAGGAACGCGAGCCTTAAGGTCCACAACCTGCAAAATACTCACCTAATCCCCTTCCTCTCATTGTAAAGTAAACAAGGAAGCAACAAGTAGAAACTTCGCCATTTTATTTTCGAACGAAACGTCTCTCGAAATACACGAAGCATCTCGGTCCCCTGTTTTTTCATCCCGACGGCCACACCCCAGATTGTGAACCTAGGCGAGACTCTTGAGGGATCAGCTGAGCCGGAAAATCCACCAACGCTTTCACTAAATGTCACAGTTCGAACAAAGCGTTGGTTAGTTGAAGGATCAGCCCCTAAGAACGCGAGCCTATAGGTTCACAATCTGAAAGATTCCCACTAAAATCAATGTCACCGAAATGTCAAAAAACCGCAAAAAAAAACACCGAGATGCTTCACACATCCCAGTGTTCTCAAAATTAAAATGGCAAATTCATACCTTTTAACATATTTTGCAATTGCGCTTGCTTGCCTTTTTTACCTTTACCGCCACCCGTAAACTGCTTCATCATCTTCTTCATATCATTAAACTGCTTCAACAAACGGTTCACTTCTTGCAATGTACGTCCTGAACCCGCCGCAATACGACGCTTTCTTGAAACATTCAATTTATCTGGATTTTCACGTTCTTCAGGTGTCATAGATTGAATAATCGCCTTAATATGATCGATTTGCTTGTCGCTCATATTCAGCTTATCCAAACCTTTCATCTTATTCATACCTGGAATCATTTTCATAATGTCATCCAGTGGTCCAAGATTTTTCACTTGATCCAATTGTTCTAAAAAGTCTTCTAATGTAAATGAAGACGTACGCATTTTTTTCTCTAAATCTCTTGCTTTTTCTTCATCGACATCTTGTTGTGCTTTTTCAATCAGACTTAATACATCGCCCATACCTAAAATACGTGACGCCATACGTTCAGGATGGAATAACTCTAAGCCGTCTAATTTTTCACTCATCCCGATAAATTTAATCGGTTTGTTAGTGACTGCGCGGATTGAAAGTGCCGCACCCCCACGAGTGTCACCATCTAATTTGGTTAATGTGACACCTGTGACATCAAGCTGTTGGTCAAATGATTCTGCCACATTGACAGCATCTTGACCTGTCATCGCATCCACAACGAGCATGATTTCATCTGGCTTCGAAATCTCTTTCACTTCTTGTAATTCGTTCATTAATGCTTCGTCGATGTGTAGACGACCGGCTGTATCGATAATGACAAAATCTAAATGTTCAGCTTTGGCATGTTGTAGCGCGTTTTGGACGATTTGTTGTGGTGGCACTTGATCGCCTTCGCTATATACCGGAATATCGATTTGTTTCCCTACTGTTTGTAATTGGTTAATCGCTGCTGGACGATAAATGTCGCCGGCTACGAGTAACGGTTTTTTGTTATATTTTTTGCGCATTAACAGTGCTAGTTTCCCTGCTGTTGTCGTTTTACCAGCACCTTGTAAGCCGACCATCATGACAACAGTTGGTGGTTTTTTCGCCATGGTAATCGACGTGTTGTCGCCACCCATTAATGTTGTCAATTCTTCTTGTACGATTTTGATGACTTGTTGCCCTGGTGTTAAAGACTTCATCACATCAGATCCTAATGCACGTTCTGAAACTGTATTGACAAAGTTTTTAACGACTTTAAAGTTAACGTCCGCTTCGAGTAAAGCAAGACGTACTTCACGCATCATTGCTTTGATATCAGCTTCAGTCACTTTACCTTTACCTTTTATTTTCTGCATCGTTGCCTGCAGTCGATCGGATAATCCTTCAAAAGCCATAAAGTGACCCTCCTTATTCTAGTTCTTCAAGTTCTTGGATATATTGTTGAATGTGTTCTGGTTCATGAATATGGTCTCGTATATGTTGAAAAATCTCTTGTCTACGTGTAAATCGGCGATAGAGTCCGAGTTTTTGTTCATAATCTTCTACTAAATCGCCAGTTCTTCTTATGTTATCATACACCGCTTGACGACTCACTTCAAATGTCTCTGCAATTTCACTGAGCGCATAGTCTTCTAGGTAAAAGAGACGTAAATAGTTGCGTTGCTTTTCCGTGAGTAATGACTGATAAAAGTCAAAGAGATAATTCATTCGGACGGTTTTGATTAAATCATCGTCATGATGCATCGTCTATCCCTCATTTTCAGGTTGATTTTCCTCTGCTTCTGGTACATTTTGTTCAATCATATCTGCAAATAAGCCGTAAACATAGCTTTCTGCGTTGAACGGTTGTAAATCATCCAATTTTTCACCTAAACCGACGTATTTCACTGGGATGTGCAATTCGTTACGGATAGCGAGGACGATACCCCCTTTAGCTGTTCCATCGAGTTTGGTTAACACGATGCCTGTCACGTCTGTCACTTCTTTAAATGCTTTCGCTTGTGCCAATGCATTTTGTCCTGTTGTCGCATCAAGTGCAAGCAATACTTCATGAGGTGCATCCGGTACTGAACGGCTAATGACACGTTTCACTTTTTCAAGTTCGTTCATTAAGTTTTGCTTGTTTTGTAGACGACCTGCTGTATCACAAATTAAAATGTCGACACCTTTATTTTTCGCGGCGTTAATTGCATCGTACATGACAGCTGCTGGGTCAGATCCTTCACCTTGGCGAATGACATCAACACCTACACGTTGACCCCAGACTTCAAGCTGTTCGATAGCCCCTGCACGGAATGTGTCACCAGCAGCTAACATTACTTTTTTACCTTGTGCTTGATAACGGTGCGCAAGTTTACCGATTGTCGTCGTTTTACCAACACCATTTACACCGACCATTAAAATGACATTCAATCGGCCGTCTTCAATATTCATCTCTTCTGATTTATCATCATCTTGTTGATAAATTTCTACAATTTTTTCAACAATCGCTTCACGTAAATCTTCTGTTTCAGTAATATTGCGGCGTTTCGCTTCCATACGTAATTCATCCACAAGTTCCATCACTGTATTGAATCCGACGTCGGCTTGGATTAACATTTCTTCTAATGCTTCAAAGAAATCTTCATCGACTTTGCGATAATGTGCCAATAAATTGTTTAATTGATTTTGGAAGTTTTCACGTGATTTTTCAAGGCCTTCACGGAATTTCGCACCGATTTTTTGAGATTCGAGCTCTTCAAATTCTTCAATCGACATTAATCCGTCATCAAATTCGTCCTCTACAGATGTGAGGTCATTATCTTGATGTACTGTTTCTCCCGGAGCTGCATGTTGTGTACGCTCCGGCTCTTGGTGTTCAACGGCATCTTGTTGTAAATCTTGTTTCAGTTGTTGTTCTTTATCAGGATTCGCAAATTTATCCTTTAATCGTTTAAAAAAGCTCATATTATGCTTGATCCTCCTTCAATACTTCATCTATCGTATTTAAATTCACGCTGACGAGTCGCGATACACCCATTTCTTGCATGGTCACACCGTATAGACAATCACACATTTCCATCGTCCCTTTGCGGTGGGTAATAACAATGAATTGCGTCTCTTTCGATAATGTTTTCAAGTATGTTGCATATCGTATGACGTTCGCTTCATCCAATGCGGCTTCAACCTCATCCAGAATGACAAATGGTGCAGATCTCACCTTCAGTATTGCAAACAGTAATGCGATGGCACTTAATGCACGTTCGCCCCCACTTAATAGTGACAAGTGTTGCAATTTTTTACCGGGTGGTTGAACTCGAATATCAACACCCGCTGTTAAGTAGTCTTTTTCCGTCAATATGAGTTCCGCTTGACCGCCACCGAATAAGTTTTTAAACACACTCGCAAAATGATCTTGAATCGCATGGAAGGTCGTACTGAAACGTTCAGCCACTTCTGCATCCATTTCTTGAATGATTTGTTCTAACGTTGCTTTTGCTTCTCGTAAATCATTACGTTGCTCAGATAAGAACGTATAGCGTGCTGAAACTTCTTCATATTGCTCAGTCGCATTCAAATTCACATGTCCTAATTCATCAATCGACATTTGTGTCAGTTTCACTTTTTGACGTAACGCTTCAATGTTCGCGTCTTCTATTGGATAAGTCGATTTCGCATGTTCAAACGTCATATGATATTTTTCGTTCAAATGTTTCAACGCTTGATCAATGAGGACATCTAAACGAGACTGTGCAGATTTAATATTTTGATACTGGTTTTCAATTTCTAGCAATTTTTGATGGATGGACTCTAGCGCTTGTTCATTCGATTCAATCAAATCTTCAATATCTTGGCGCTGTTGACGTAATTGTTGTTGTGCTTCGAGATGACGTGCTTTGGCTTCTTGATATTGTGTGATTTGTGCTTGAATTTTCTCAAGTGTTGAACGATCATTCACTTCATCTGAATTGATCAGTGCCAATTGCTCTTTCAATTTTTGTTGTTGATCATCGATTTGCTGTTGTTCCTTGTCCAAACGTTTTAATTGTTGTTGTTGTGTTTTGATTCGTTCTACAACGACCGCAAGATCAGACTTATATTGATGAAGTTGTTGTTGTAATTGTGATGCATGAGCTTGTGAGACTTTGCGTTGCTCTGTCATCGCTTGGATTTGTTGCTCCATCTGTTTGAGCTGTTCCGCGATTTCAGCTTGGCGCGCTTGTTTATCTTTTAATGTTGCTTCACTTTTATCACTTTGGTAACCATCATTTTTTTCAAACTCAAACTCTTCATGTTCATTTTTTAAACGTTGTTCGATTTCACGATAACGATCATGTTCTAATGACAAATCGTGAAGTTCTTGTTTGTACGCGTTGAAATCCTGTTGTGCTGCGACATATTGTTCACTCAATGTATCTTGTTGTGCTTTTTGATTTTGACAAAACGCTTCCAATTGCTTCGTCTTTTCGAGATATGTTTCTAACTGTGCTTGTAACTGTTGGAGTTCGTCTTTTTGTCCAAGTAAACTTTGGCGTTGTTGTGTACCGCCACCCGTCATTGAGCCACCTGGATTCACGACATCCCCTTCTAATGTGACGATACGTGTTTGATATTGGATCGCACGGGCCATGTCATTCGCATTTTTCAAACCGTCTACAATGAGGGTGCGTCCTAACAAATTGTCGATGATCGCTTTGTATGTCGGATCCACTTGTACCGCTTCACTCGCGACAGTGACAAAGCCAGTCATTTGTTTTGCTGTCTGTACCACACGTGCATCTAACGTTTTTCCTTTAATGACATTCAATGGTAAAAATGTCGCGCGTCCTAACTTTTTCGTTTTCAAAAATTGTATCGCTTGGCGGGCTGCGGCTTCATCAGATACAATGACATGTTGCATACTCGCACCTAAAGCCGTTTCTATCGCTGTCGTATATGTCGAAGGGACATCGATTTGTTGTGCAACTGCGCCGTGAATGCCTTGTAATTGCTGATCTTTAGCTTTTAAAACGGCTTTAACACCTTGATAGAAACTACTCAAATCATCTTCACGCATTTTCATCGTTTCAATACGCGCTTTCAACTTATCATTATAACGGTACGCTTGATATAGTTGTGATTCTGCCTCTGTTTGTTCAGACTTCGCTTTTGATAATGAAGCTTCAATTTGTTGACAATCATTTTCTATTTTCGTCATTTGACGCTTTTTTTGTTGTTGGCGTTCCTCAATGTCATGCATATGATGTTGGGCATCTTTCAACTGCGCATAGGCTTCTGTCAACCTAGAATCAATGCGAGATTGTTTCGCTTTATGTTCTTCAATCGTTTTCGTCAAAAAGCGAATGTCATTGTTAATATCCGCTTGTTCAGTCATTAATTGGTAATACGTATCTTTTAACGTTTCAACATCTTTATCCATCGTTTCATCGGACTGATACAATTGTCCTTCCAATTGTTGGATGTCTTGATTCAATTGTTGACGTTTCTCTTTTAATTGATTCAGTGTTTTTTCAGTTTCTGCTACATCTTGATTTAACTGTTGCTGATGTTGTGCAATAGACGCTTGTTCTTCTTCAATACGTGCGTTAGATTGTGATTGGTTCTTTTGACGTTCTTCAATCAATTGATACTGCCCTGTCAACTTCTCAACTTGTTCTGTCGTTTCAATCAGTTGTTGATTGACCTTTTCTAACTGTTGATCGACTTCAAAACGTTCACCTTTTGCCTTTTGCATCGTATGTGAGATTTGTGATTTTTTATGATGTGTATCCGCTTGCTGACTCTTTAATTCATTCAATGCCGTGTCATGATCCGCAATTTGCGTTTGATACGACGCGATGTCATGCACCGTTACGCGAATGTCACTTTCTTTTAAAATGTCGCTCAACTGCAAATACTCTTTCGCAATCGCCGCTTCTTCTTTTAACGGTTCCACGCGACCTTCTAAATCATACAAAATATCTTCTACACGCGTTAAGTTGTCTTCCGTATGCGACAGCTTATCTAACGATGCTTCTTTACGCTTTTTATATTTCAACACACCTGCTGATTCTTCAATAATTTGACGGCGGTCAGTCGGTTTGGCGTTGAGCACTTCATCGACACGACCTTGTGAAATAATACTGAACGCTTCTTTTCCGAGACCTGAATCTAAAAAAAGCTCGTGTATATCTTTCAAACGACGACGCTCATTATTGACATAAAATTCACTATCACCATTTCGATAAAGTCGTCTTGTGACAATGACTTCTGTCGCATCCAAATTCAACAAACCTCGACTATTATCAAGTTTCAACTTCACTTCCGCAAAGTTTTGGGCATTGCGATGTTGTGCACCAGAAAAGATAATGTCTTCCATTTTACTGCCACGCAATGAACGCGCGGATTGTTCACCGAGCACCCATTTAATGGCGTCTGTAATGTTGCTTTTACCACTACCATTCGGACCAACGATAGCGGTAACACCTTTGTCAAATTGAATTTGAGTGGCTTCCGCAAATGATTTAAATCCGTATGCATCAATTGACTTTAAATAAACCATATTCTACTCCTTATGTGTCATCGATAAGTATGCTTGTTCGGCAGCTTTTTGTTCAGACTCTTTTTTTGTGCGACCTTCACCTTGAGAAACCGCTTCACCATTTAATAAAATCTCAGAAGTGAATGTTTTGTTATGCGCTGGTCCCTCTTCTTTCACAATGCGATACTGAATCGCGCCTAAATAATTTTGATGAACATATTCTTGAAATTTTGTTTTAAAATCGACAACACCAATCAGTTGGCGGCCTTTCACATGTGGAAAAATCACAGTTTCTGCAAATTGCCACACTGCTTCTAGCCCTTGATTTAAATACAGCGCGCCTACAAATGCTTCAAAGACATCCGCGACTAATGATGGACGAGTTCGACCACCTGTTTTTTCTTCACCTTTACCAAGTAGGATGAGTGGCATTAAATCGATATGTTGCGCGAAAATAACGAGCGATGGTTCACACACGATATTGGCACGCATTTTCGTCAAATCCCCTTCAGGCAACTTTGGAAATGCATCGAATAAATAACGTGACACGGTTAATTCGAGTACAGCATCTCCTAAAAACTCTAACCGTTCGTTATGTTCAGTACGGTCCATATTAAAGTCATTAATAAAACTAGAATGTGAGAATGCTTGTTGATAAAGCGACATATTTTCATAATTCAAATTCAATGCTTTCATTTTTTTCGCAAAATTCTCTTGAAACTCTGCGACCAGCGTTTCCTTACGCACTTTCGTCATGCATCATTTCCTCCTTTATGTCTTTCACTCAGAAGCATGGACACTTTTTTGGACATATCTGGTCATTGTCAGTGGTTCATCCGTTTTCAATACTTGCATTGAATACACTACGCTAAAACGACCGATATTTTGATATACGCTCTCAAACTTTTAGTGAGCACATCACAATGTCATCGTGTTCAATAAAAGTGAGACCCTTCTTTCCAATTGCCATACCTCTTACTATTATACGTGATATCAAAACCGAAACCTATTAATTCATTAAAACTTCATATACTGTATGGTTCAGCCCTGGAACGCGAAGCCATGAAGGCAATCAAACACTCAAATTCATAGGGAGGGCAAGTTTAGCAAAATAATACATTAATCGCATCAAAAATTTTTATACCTCATCCCCATCCCTTGGCACAACAACATATAGTAAAGGAGCTGAGGAAACGAATGTCCCAGCTCCGATACGCATTATTTTTCAAGTGTATTAATGTAATTCACAGCGTCTCCCACTGTGTTGATTTTTTCGGCTTCTTCATCTGGAATTTCAGTACCGAATTCATCTTCTAATTCCATTACTAACTCAGCGATATCAAGTGAATCAGCGCCTAGATCGTCTTTGAAAGATGCATCAGCAGTGACTTTGTCAGCGTCTACGCCTAAACGGTCAACGATGATGTCTTTAACTTTATCGAAGTTTTCCACGTTGTTTCACCTCCTTAAAAAATGATGTCTTTTTTATGTCACGCATGTTGCGCGTTTGATTATCGAATTGAAATACTCGACTGTTATATTTTGCCATTTTATCGGCTTAAATACAACCCATTTCAATGAAGTTCAAGCCATTCATGTCATATTTAACATGCCTTAAACAGCCATCAAACTCAATTCTTAGTGTTATCCAAGGATTTCGCCTTTAATGCCTGATGGAGATTATTCCATGTGCATACCGCCATTGACATGAATTGTTTGACCTGTAATGTATGCTGCTTTATCAGAAGCTAAAAATGCAACAGTGTGCGCAATGTCTGTATCTTGACCGAAACGACCTAATGGAATTTGTGTTTTCATTGTTTCTTTTAAGTCATCGTTAAGCGCATCTGTCATGTCTGAAACGATAAAGCCTGGCGCAACGGCATTGACAGTAATGTTACGAGATGCCAATTCACGCGCTGCCGTTTTTGTCATACCAATCACACCTGCTTTTGAAGCCACATAGTTGATTTGACCTGGGTTCCCAACTGCGCCGACAACACTTGTTAAGTTGATAATGCGTCCAGCACGTTGCTTTAACATTTGTGGTGTTACTTTTTGGATGCAGTTAAAGACACCTTTCAAGTTAGTGTCAATGACATCATCCCACTCATGTTCTTTCATTCTCATCAGTAAATTGTCTCGTGTAATACCTGCATTGTTCACAAGAACGTCGAGTGAACCGAAAGTTTTAACGATATCTTTAATCATCGCTTTCACTTCATCACCATTGGCGACATTCGCTTGTACGGCAACACTTTCGACACCTTTACTTTTAATTTCTTCCACGACTGCTTCTGCTTTCTCTTGATTACCCGCGTAGTTAACAACCACATTGTATCCTTCTTCTGCAAGTTGTAATGCAATACTACGGCCTATCCCACGTGAAGCACCTGTCACTAATGCAACTTTACTCATTTCCAATCCATTCCTTTACATCTTCGAGCGTTTGAATCGAAGTTATTTTCACATCTCTACTCATTTTTTTAACTAAGCCTGATAAGACTTTGTTCGGACCGACTTCAATGAAATGATCCACACCTTGATCGATTAACCATTGCACAGAGTCGATAAATTGCACTGGCGAATACAATTGTTTCACCATATGCTGTTTAATCGTTTCTGCGTCTGTTTCAGGTCTTGCGTGAACATTTTGCACGACTGGTGTTGTCGCATCATGCCACTCAAATTGATCGATATACGTTTTAAATTCGTCTTCAATGACTTGCATCATCGACGAGTGAAATGGTCCTGATACGTCTAACGGCATAACACGTTTCGCACCGAGTGATTTCCCTTCACTGACTAAACGATCCACAGCAACTTTGTGTCCTGACACCACAATTTGTCCTGGTGCATTAATATTAGCAGGTTCTACCACTGCATCTTCTGTTGAGATTTGATCACAAATGGCTTTCACTTCATCAAATGATAAACCTAATACAGCAGCCATACCGCCGACACCATTTGGAAACGCTTGTGCCATTAATTCACCGCGTTTACGCACGATTTGTACGGCATCTTCAAATTTTAAAACACCGCTCATCACTAGGCTCGAATATTCACCTAAACTATGACCAATCGTATAATCCGCAGTCGGTTGACCCATTGCAGCATAAAGTGCGATGCTATGGGTTAACAATGCAGGTTGTGTATTTTCAGTTTGTCCTAACACTTGATTCGGATCTTCAAACATTGTCTCAAGTAAGTTAAAAGGCATTTGTTCAGTAGCTGACTCTAAAATTTTTGTCGCTGCTTCATCTTGTTGATACAAATCTTGTGCCATGCCTACTTTTTGTGCCCCTTGTCCAGGAAACATCAACACGGTTTTACTCATCAGAGTCGCCTACCTTTGCTCTCATATTTTCTACAATTTTCGTTTCACCCGCTATTTTCGCTTGACGAATCGCTGAGTAAAACGCTTTTGCATTTGAACTGCCGTGTGCTTTCACGACAATCCCATCTAAACCTAACAGCACTGAACCGCCATATTCGGAGTAATCTAATTGTTTCGCGATACGTTTAATATCGTTTTTCACAACAAGTGCTGCTAATTTATTTTTAAGGCTCGATAATAAATCATTTTTTAAGATTTTACCAAATGATTTTGCAGTACCTTCTAAGTTTTTCAATACAATATTACCTGTAAAGCCATCTGTCACAATAACATCCGCTTCATCTTCCATAATCGATTTCGCTTCAATATTGCCAGTAAATTTGAATTGGTCCGTTTCAGACATTAAACGAAATGCTTCTTTTGTTAAGCTATTCCCTTTTTTATCTTCTGTCCCAATGTTCAGTAATGCCACTCTCGGTTCTGCAATGCCTCTTAGCTTTTGCGCATAAATATGACCGAGCACCGCATTTTGATATAAATGATCCGCTTTCGCATCTGCATTGGCACCGACATCTAAAAATACGACACCTTTACCACTGACTGTTGGCAAAGTAACGACTAGCGCCGGTCGGGCAACACCTGGCAAACGTCCGACAATAAACAAGCCTGCCGACATGAGCGCACCTGTGTTACCTGCTGAAACACATCCGTCTGCTTCTCCATTTTTCACTGCTTCAGCCATCCGAACCATCGAACTATCTTTTTTACGTTTGATTGCACGTACTGGCTCATCTTCCATTGAAATCTCTTCAGTCGTATGACGTATTTCAACTCTTGGATGGTTCAAATGACATTGCTTTTCATCTCCGAAAAGAATAATTTCTAAATCATCGAAATCTTGAACCGCTTTTTCAACAGCTTCAAGTACGATGTGGGGAGCATCGTCGCCACCCATCATATCTATAGCTAGTTTTACCATCTTATTCATCCTCGCTTATGTAATACATTTTAAATAGACCTTCAAAGACTTTTTCCTGTGCAACAAATGACGTCACACTCATTTCATAATATTTATCATCATGAAATTGGACTTCCGCTTCTGCAACAACAACATCGCCCAATTGGACAGGTTTGACAAAGTGGATATGACTTTCTTTCGTCAATACGGATGCGTGTTTCACAATGGCCACACATAATGAATTCGCTTGCGCAAACAACACATGCCCACGCGCAATCGCATTTCTCGTAAAGACATCTTTTTTCGAAATGGTCATAATCGACTTTCCTGCTAAATTTGGCTCTAAAGATACGATATCTCCAATAATGTCTTGATCTTCAAGGGCACTAATGTTTTGATATTGATCTTTTGCTACATTTTTAACACGTTCTCGAAGTTCAGGAATATGTAACTGACTTCGATCGAGGCGTATCGTCTGGATACTCACTTCAAACATGTCACTTAAAGCTTGATCTGTAATAAATGGATTTTGCTGGATGGTAGTTTCAATCAGTGTACGTCTTTCATCTTTCGTCTTTTTCACATCATCGCCACCCAAATTTAGTACCAAGTCTTAATTGACTCCATTTCATTTTAACATGTTTACAGCACAGTTCAAAATGATTTCATGCTTCATTCATATATAGCTGGCCTGACTTTTTGATAGGAACAGACCATCATTATTTTTAATTCTTGCCTCGGAGAAATGAAAATTTATATTGAATGATAAACCCAGTAGAGATGGACTGGGGATAAAAGTTTTTGATATTCAATTGCTTAAATGGGCGAGATTCTTGAGGGATATAGTTAAAAACAAAATGTCGTCTTTTAATTTTGATATAGGCTCCTGTTTAACGCAGTAGTTGTCTGGGACTGGGACATTAAGTTTTCCCAGTCCTTATCCATTTTATGGACATATAGCAATTAATGATGATCAAACAGCCACAAATGAGGATGAATGGGACGTCATTATTGGATGTTATGGGCATGTCTCCATTTTATAAACTATCCCCAGGTGACTGCATTTGATGCAAGATTGCCCAGAGGCTGAGACTCCCGAGGGATGAAGTTAAAAACAAAATAACGTCAATTAACTTTGATAGTGGCTACTGTTTATCGCAGTAGCTGTCTGACTTCTCAATGCTTGTGCTTTTGAGAAGTCTAGTCAGCCTTGCGGGGGCAGTACAACGAAATCTTTGTTTCACATGAGATTTCTGTACTGCTCCCGAAAATCCAATTTGGCTTCCATCCAGTGTACACTTCAATCAAGCCAAATTTAGTTGAGGCAAGTCCTGGGAACGCGAAGTCATAAGGGCAATCAGAAGCCACAAATCATAGGGAGGGCAAGTTAAACAAAATACTGCATCCATAGCACCAATAATGATTATATCCCATCCCCTAGTCAGCCTTGCGGGGGCAGTAAAGAAATCTTTGTTCCACATGAGATTTCTTTACTGCTCCCTAAATCCAATTCGGCTTTTATCCAGTGTACACTTCAATCAAGCCGAATTGAGTTGAGGCATCCCCTAAGAACGCGAGCCCAAAATGCCAATTCCGAAATTCAGAATGGTTATCAATGAGGAGCATTCGATTAAAATATAACAATTTAGAAAGCTCAAGTTTTTATGTCGCAGTTCCCCTCAAAATTAATCAAAGCTTTGATACAACACTTTATCCTCTATAAACGTCCGCAATCGTTCATATTCATCCGTAAAAAATGCGCCCGATTGCATTAATTTCGCCGCTTCATCTCTTGCTACTTCTAACATGCGATAATCCTCGACCAAGTTCCCTACTAAAAAGTCAGGCAAACCGCTTTGTTTCACACCAAAGAAATCACCAGGTCCTCGCATTTCTAAATCTTTCTCACTTAATTCAAAGCCATCTGTCGTTTGTGTCATAATTTGCATCCGCTCAATACCTGTTTCGGTCTTAGGAGAAGCAATGAGCACACAATAACTTTGAAAATCACTTCGCCCGACACGACCACGCAATTGATGCAATGTCGACAAACCGAAACGATCCGCATCATAAATCATCATAAATGTCGCATTCGGTACGTTCACACCTACTTCAACTACGGTTGTCGCGACGAGGACATCAAGTTCATGCGCACTATAACGATGCATCACATCATCTTTTTCGTCCGCGCTCATTTTCCCATGCAACAAACCGATACGGCGGTGTGGTAACGCAGCTTGCAGATTTTCATAAAGTTCAATCGCATTTTGCACGTCTTCTAAATGTTCCGAGCTTTCGATCAGCGGTGAAATCACATACGCCTGTCTCCCTTGTTGCAATTCACGTTCCATATGTTCAATCACTTGGGCGTACTGTTCATGTTTCACCCAGTATGTTTCAATCGGTTTACGCCCTTTAGGCAAACTTTTAATCGATGACACGTCCATTTCACCAAACACAGAAATGGCGAGTGTTCTCGGAATAGGCGTCGCTGTCATGAAGAGGACATTACTGAGCGCTCCTTTTTCACGTAATTTTTGACGTTGCTGCACTCCAAAGCGATGTTGTTCGTCCGTAATCACAAGCCCGACATTATGGAATGCTACATCATCTTGAATGAGTGCATGTGTGCCGATTAAGCAATCAATTTCACCATTTGCAAGTTGTTCGAGCAGTAACTGGCGCTTCTTCCCTTTGACTGATCCTGTTAACAACGCCACATTCATATAAGGTCCAAATAATCCGACTAAGCTTTCCGCATGCTGTTCCGCTAAAATCTCTGTCGGTACCATCAATGCAGATTGATATCCCGCCGTTTTCATCGCATACATACAAATCGCCGCAACGACGGTTTTCCCTGATCCTACATCACCTTGTAATAAACGATGCATCCGTATCGGCGCTTTCAAATCCCGAAAAATTTCATTTACACTCTGTTTTTGGCCTTCTGTCAGTTCGAAAGGCAACGTCTCAATAAACGCTTTAACTTGTTGAATATCGTATTGCACTTCTATCGCTTCTTCTGACATCTTTTCCATACGATTCAACCACTGCATACGAAGCTCAAACATAAAAAATTCAGTAAAAGCAAATGTCCGTCGCGCGCGTAATAAGGATTGCTGGTCTTTCGCTTCATGTAATGCATGGAGCGTATCATGCAGAGTTTCTAATTTATATTGTTCACGCATCTCTGCCGGCAACCATTCATGAATCGTAATGTCATTCAAGGTTTGCTGAATCATGTCCCGTAATGTTTTTTGCTTTAATCCTTCTTTCACACGATAGACGGGAGTAAACTGTGCATCCGCTAACTGTGACAGATCAAAAAACATTTTCTGACCATTAATTTCTTGTTTACGTCGAGACCATTTTCCTTTAATCACGACCGTTTCATGTAATTGAATTTTGTTTTTCAAATACGGTTGGTTGAAAAATACAGCTTTCACCGCAATCCCATTAATCATTAAATGAACCGTCAATTTAGAACGATTTCTTCCAAAAAAAGCGACAGTGGGGGTCGAATAAACTTCCCCGCGAACTGTCACATTGGATTCATCTTCAGCCGTCGTCAAATCAACCAACGTATTATCTTCATAACGCGTCGGCAAATAAAGGACTAAATCTTGAATGGTATGGATATTCATTTCATTTAAAATAGCCAATCGTTTTGGGCCTAACCCTTTGATGTCCTTAAGCGCATAAGGATTTTCAATGAGGTTTAATTTTGTCATTATTAATCACCAAAAATCTGTTGTTTTAATCGCTGACCTGTTGGTGTACCCGCTAAGCCACCGCGACCTGTTTCACGTAAAGCAGATGGCATTGTTTGACCAATTTTATACATCGCATCAATAACTTCATCTGTTGGAATACGTGATGTAATACCCGCTAGTGCCATATCCGCTGACACAATCGCGTTAGACGCACCTGCTGCATTACGTTTTACACATGGTACTTCGACTAGGCCTGCGACAGGATCACATACGAGACCTAACATATTTTTAAGACAAATCGCAAAACCTTCTGCCGATTGTTGTGGTGTACCTCCAGCTGCTTCAACAATCGCCGCTGCAGCCATTGCACTCGCTGAACCGACTTCTGCCTGACAACCGCCAGCCGCGCCAGAAATAGAAGCATTATTCGCCACAACAAATCCGAAAGCGCCTGACGTCAGTAGAAAGTTCAACATATCTTGACGGTTTAATTGTAATCTATTTTTAAGCGAAAATAAAACTCCAGGAACAACGCCAGCAGAACCGGCAGTAGGTGTTGCACAAATTTTACCCATCGCTGCATTCACTTCATTCGTCGCAACTGCTTTACTCACTGCATCTAACACTAAATTGCCGGCTAATGACTGACCACTTTCGATGTATTGTTTCATTAAGACGGCATCGCCACCTGTGAGCCCTGTCTTAGAAGTCACACCTGCTAAGCCTTCATCCAATGCATTTTCCATCGTTTGTAAATTATGATCCATATGTGTGTAGACTTCTTCAGCTGTCATGCCCGTTACAGCCATTTCTTGCTCTAACATCACTTCATGAATCGCTTTATTCTCTGCTTCACATCTCGCAATTAATTCTTTTACACTTTTAAACATTTTCACGTCTGTCATCATTAATTATCCCCCATCAACGAAACTGTTACGACACCTGGAACTTGTCGAATTGAATCTAAAATCTTATCATTCACTTCATCGTCCAGTTCACACGTCATTAATGCTTGATCACCTTTTTCTTTTCGTGACACTTGCATGCTGCCGACATTGATACCGTCATCACCTAAAATATTCGCAACTTTCCCGATTGTTCCGAAAGTATCTTGATGGAACACAAGTAACGTCGGATAGTTACCACTAATAGCCAATGGAAAACCGTTAATCGCGACAATTTCTATTTTACCGCCACCAATTGATACACCTTCGACAGAAATATTTTTTTCTCCATCTGTCATATCGATAATCGCTGTATTCGGATGCGAACGTTCCTCACTCATTTCAATAAAGTGCACACGCATACCAGCCTCATTTGCAGTTTCGAGACTTGTTTCAATACGATCATCATCTGTATCATAGCCGAGTAATCCACCGACTAATGCGACGTCAGTCCCGTGCCCTTTATATGTTTCCATAAATGAACCGTATAAATAGATGTCTGCCCGTTCAGGTTGTTTGCCGAATAAGTCTCTAGCGACAAGTCCGATTCTGACTGCACCTGCTGTATGTGAAGATGACGGGCCTACCATCGTTGGTCCGATAATATCAAATACGCTTTTATATTTCATTTTTTGCTCCCCCCGTTTTTGACCATCAAATGTGTCTCTTTATTATATCAATGTTCTGTTTAGATTGTAATTTTTGTTGATTTTAAATTTTTGTGCTTATGTACTTTTATTATTTGTGTTTTTGAACTTAGTTGAATATTGATACATCAGTCGTTTATGATTCATACTGTTACAATACCTTTAGTACTTTTAAGGTATTTTAGTTCATATCAAAAATTTATTTCTAGGATACATATACCATTTACTCAAATGTAGAAAACATCAACTGCAATGACAAAATAGCAGCCAATACACAACATTTTCTCCCCACTATCGTGAGGTAATTTATGTTTGAGCTTTATTAAATTTGACTGTTGCAATATCATTGTAACAGTTTGTTCCACTCACCTCAGATTGCAAGAACTTACCGAGACTCCCGAGGGATAAGCTGCCCTGGAAAATCCACCAACGCTACTACAAATGTGATATCAACTCAAAGCGTTGGTTAGTTGAAAGGGCAGCCCCTGGGAACGCGAGTGTAAAGTTCGTCAATCTGTTAACAGCAATCTCAAATGAATCACCTTAAGTTGAAACCCCCAACAGCACTCTAAAAAGCATCAAACAACGATAATACGTCGTCTGATGCTTTTTAGCGTTCTATCAATAAAACATTATTCTACTGCAAATAAGTATGGATAAATCGGTTGTTGACCGTCTTGAACTTCAACTTCTACGTCTTCATAGTGCTCACCTACAAATGATTCAATCCAGTCTGTTAAATCACTGTCTGCTTCTTCACCGGTGATAATTGTTAAAATTTCACTTTCTTCATTTAACATATGTTTTAAAGTTTCTTTCAATACGATTTGCTTGTCTCGGTCACTTGCGATGATTTTATCTTCTACAAGTCCCATGAAAGCATCTTTTTCAATTTCGATACCATCAATTTTTGTATCTCTGACAGCATACGTCATCGCACCTGATTGTACGTCATCGATGGCAGCAGTCATCGCTTCTTCGTTTGTCGCTAAGTCCGCACTTTCATCGTAGTGGAACATCGCCGCAATACCTTGTGGCACAGTACGTGTCGGAATAATGATTGTTTCAGCTTCAACGATATCAGCAGCTTGTTGACTCGCCATTTGAATGTTTTTATTATTTGGTAAAATAATCGCACGTTTACAACCACTGTCTTGAATCACTTTAACGATGTCTTCAGTTGATGGGTTCATCGTTTGTCCACCACTAATCACATGCGTCGCACCCATGGATTTAAACAGCTTTGTAATGCCGTCGCCCATTGAAATGGTAATGACCGCTGTTTCTACAGTTTTTGTTACATCATTTGTATCTTTTGTTTTCGTTTGATGTGCTGCTTCTTTACGTAAAACTTCACGATGCTGTTCACGCATATTTTCAGCTTTCACTTTAATCAATTCGCCATACTTTTGACCAAATGAAAATACCTCACCTGGCGTTTCTGTATGAACATGGACTTTCACGATTTCGTCATCACTAATCACAAGAAGTGAATCCCCGAACTGGCTCATTTCTTGTCTGAAATCTGCTTCATCAAATGGTGCTTTATCCGCTTCGAAACGCACCATCATTTCTGTACAATAGCCATAGACGATATCTTCAGTATCAATCACACCGTGGAAGTCGTGTTCATCATTAAAGAATGCTTCACGATCGACTTTCGGTGCTTCTGCGACAATTTTTTCGCCTTTCATCGCTTTAAGAAAACCTTCATAAACTAATGTGAGTCCTTTACCGCCGCTATCAACGACGCCCACTTCTTTCAGGACCGGTAATAAATTAGGTGTATTTTCAAGTGACTGCTGTGCTGCTTCATAAACGTACGCCATCACTTCCAAACAGTCGTCTGTTTCTTGTGCTTTTTCGACTGCTGCTGCACCGGCATCTTTAGCGACAGTTAAAATCGTCCCTTCCACTGGTTTCATGACAGCTTTATATGCTGTTTTAACACCTGCTTCAAAACTTTCCGCAAATTGTTTCGCATCAATTTCTTCTTTATCTTCTAATGCTTTTGAAAAACCACGGAAAATTTGAGAGAGAATCACACCTGAATTTCCACGTGCGCCCATCAATAATCCTTTAGAAAAAGCTCTACCTAAGTCCCCAATATGTGCAGTCAAGTGTGCCTGTACTTCTTCACGTCCAGAAGTCATTGACAAATTCATGTTTGTACCTGTGTCCCCGTCAGGTACTGGGTATACATTTAATGCATCTACCATGTCAGCATTGTTTGATAAATTTTGTGCCCCTTGTATAATCATGTCGGCAAATAGATTACCGTTGATTTTCGTTATCATGCAAATATCCTCCTATTTGTCTTTCCCGTCATTATTAAAGCGCACGCCCTGAACAAAAATATTCACAGAGTTGACTTTAAGTTTTAATGTATTTTCTAAAGTATATTTCACAGTCGATTGTACGTTTTGCGCAACTTCTGAAATTTTGACACCGTAAGATACAATAATGTGCATATCTACATCTAACACACCATTTTCTTCTCTTACTACGATTCCTTTCGCGTAGTTCTCATGTCCTAAAATTTCAGCAATACCGTCTCTTACTTGTTGACGTGACGCCATGCCCACAATACCGTAACACTCTACAGCTTTACCGCCTACAATAGACGCGATAACTTCATTTGAGATATCGATACTTCCGTAATCATTTGTAATTTCTAAAGCCATTATTTTCGCCTCCTAGTTTACAAATTCACTCTAATATATCTTCTATCTTTACATCTGTTAAAATGGATTGTCTCTCGTTTAAAACACTCTAATTTCTAATAATATTATATTACTATATCTGACAAGTCGTTGCCAACATACGCATGGTATATCACAACTTTTTCTCACATTTTAGTCAATCACAATTTCAAATTATATCAGAAAGTGCAAAACACCAAAAGTGATTTATGAAAATTAACCTAACTTTTTATTGCATGTCAATGGCTATTGTGGTATATTACGTTAGTATGTAGTAGAAATGTGTATTTGTATTTCTTAAAGGAGGTACGATGATGGGTAAAGAATGTTTCGTAACAGGACGTAAAGCTTCAACAGGCAACAGACGTTCACACGCGTTAAACTCAACTAAACGTCGTTGGAATGCTAACTTACAAAAAGTTAGAATCCTTGTTGATGGTAAACCTAAAAAAGTTTGGGTTTCAACTCGTGCTTTAAAATCAGGTAAAGTTACTCGCGTATAATTAACAACATATAGTGAAATAAAAAACAGGTCTTTATGTGGGAGACCTGTTTTTTTATTTTCATTTATTTACATTCAATATTCGATAAAGGGACTGAGAAAACTTAAGGTACCAGTCTCGTTTTAAAAATTACTAGACTTCCTATTCAGTATAGATCTCAAATTCTAATTCCTCATGCTTTTGCTTAAATGCTTCAAAATCATCTGAATGATTAAACACCACAATCAATCCTCGGTCATCATATAAATGAAAAAATATTTCTTTATCAACATTGATGAAATAGATAGATGAATACGTTTCTCCCTGATTCATATAATGACGCATTAACAATAATCACTCAGTTAATAAATAAAAAGAGATCACCGTTATGGCAATCTCTTAATCGTTTTAATTGGTATCCTCTTTACATATCTCGACTTCTCATGAAATAGACGCCGCCTTGGTGAATAATGACCTCTCCTTGTTCCGCATCAAATTCATTGGAAACCGTTAATGTTTCGCCTCGATTCAACTGCTGCTCACATAACGCATATTTAAATCCTTTTAACGACAGCACCACTTCATCAGTGCCTTGCATAAACGAAACGTATCGATAAGTTGGATCGTTTTGTAATACATGCTGTCCCTCAGTTAAATACTCGATTTCGTTTTGTCGATCAATCAGTTGAATACGAACCGTTTCAAAATCAGGATGTTGCAGTAATTGCATGGCGCCCATAAAATGATCTAAACGCCCACCTGTTGCACCAAAAATTTGAATGTGGCGATATCCTTGTTCCACTGCAGTGCGCACAGCAAGGGCTAAGTCAGTATCGGCTTTTTCAGCGGGTACAGGATTAATATCCAACTGTGTTTGCAACCATTCACGTTCACTTTCTGAAATCGAATCAAAATCGCCTACCGCAAAGATAGGTGTGATATTGTGTTGCAATAAAACCATCGTGCCTCTATCCACGCCACCCCATGTTTGATGACGCCTTGTATCGAACAATGCTGCTGGCAATTCACGATCACTACAAAGCAAGCACACCGTTTGATCGGTCATTATAATTCACCTTTTAAACGTTGGTTCGCTTCTTTATAGTCTGCTTGGCCAAAGAAATATGAACCTGCGACCAACCAATCCGCTCCTGCATCCACAACTTGTTTCGCTGTTTGATCATTGATGCCACCGTCAACTTCAATTTTAAAGTTAAGTTGACGATTTTTTCTGATTTCATCTAACTGTTTAATTTTATCAACAGCAGATGGGAGAAATGCTTGCCCACCAAAACCTGGATTCACTGACATCACTAACACGAAATCCACATCTTCAATCAACGCATCTAATGCATGTACAGGTGTCCCAGGATTAATGACAACACCCGCTTCAACACCATGCTTTTTAATATTTTGAATCACGCGATGAATATGTGGATTGCCTTCTAAATGCACCGAAATTTTGTTCACACCTTTTTCCGCAAACGCTTCGACATAGTCATTCGGTGTTTCAATCATCAAGTGTGCATCAATCGGTAAATCCGTAGCCGCACGAATCGCTTCAAGCACTGGGAAACCGATTGAAATATTAGGGACGAACTGGCCATCCATGACATCAAAATGTAACGCGTCAATACCGCTTTCTTCTAATTTTGATAATTCTTCTTTTAAATTTAAAAAATCAGCTGATAATAAAGAAGGAAAAACTTTTGTCATTAGTATCTTACCTTTCGATTTGATATTTCATTATATAGTTGTACGTAATGGTCATAACGAAAT
>NZ_PPQH01000037.1 GCF_002902385.1 Staphylococcus intermedius NCTC 11048
GACGTCGTAACTACCGTTTTTACCATGTATGCCCAACCCATCATATTTCAGCGCAGTAGACGTTTGTACAACACTACTCATCGACTTAGCGACCGCACTTGTTTGCTTTGTAACGTTTTTGATGGACTTAGCACCTTGATAACCTCCACCAAGGCCATTAGCAAGTGTGGCGGCATTATTTACGCTTGTTTGGTATCTATCGCGACGTCTCAAGTCTCCTAACACTACATCTTGCTTGATAACGTTGTTATATGCGTCTCTGTGCGTCGTTATCTCAATGATACGAACTTTATCATTCACATCGATGACATCGTCTCTCACGGGCACTATATCGCCTATTTTAGGTATAGCAGTCGGAAATTGTTTTCTTAAAACAACAAAGTCTAATGATAGCGATGTTTTAATTGATTGATCTACGATGTATTCTAATTCTCTTTTCATCGTTTCGACACTTGTGATACGTCCGTCAATTTTCGGAGGAGCTTCACGCTTGCCGATTTTATCAGCTAAAGGGTGTGTAAACTCGATGTACAAACTGCCCTCTGTAAACTCCTCATCATCTTCAAAACCACCATAACCACGAATGAATGTGTATGCTTCGCTTGCATCTTCTTCGAGCTTTAAATCGTTTGCGTTCACCTTACTGGATATATAGTAATTAACGACATTGTTCAGAAATGGTGTTAATGTAAATGTTTTGGTTGTTGGGTCGTAACTGTATTCAAGTCCATAACGGTCAAGACCAGCCTTAAACATGTCGTATCGACTGTCACCTTGTCCCGCATTTTCCCAACGCGATGCCGGCACTTTGACCGGTATTTTATACTTGTAACCTGTGCCTTGAAAAACTAATTTAAAGTAATTTTCGACCGTAAAGCTACCAGTGACATTGCTGATAACGCGTGATGTCATTAAGTCATCGAGTTGTTTTTGTCTTGCTGTGATACTCAAAAATTGCTTATTACCTTTACTTTTTCTATCAATAATG
>NZ_PPQH01000038.1 GCF_002902385.1 Staphylococcus intermedius NCTC 11048
TACTTAATGAATCAATACATAGTAAATGCAACTAATGGATAATTAAGATATTTGAAAGTGAAAATAAATCCGTTTTATTATGGTATTATGTATTCAATGTATAAGTCATACTGAAGACCGATATTTTTGAAATATCAAGACAGGTGACTAGAGTTCATATATAATAGCTTTGAGGTGAGAGGATGTCGTTGTTAAACAAATACACCGAAGTGGTTTACAGCTATATTATCGGTGTACTTTCAATTTTATTAAGCATCATTATCTTTATTAATATTCCACTCATTCAACAGTTTAAAGCAGGCAAACAACCGAGCACAAATATCGACAATTTGTGGGATTTTATTATGGCATTCTTTAATGAAATCATTCGAGTCATGAGTCAATATATTGGGGACATTCCACTTGCGAGCGGTATTGTCATTTTATTGTTTGGAATTTTAATGATTTTTATTGGTCGAACTTTAACGAATACAACACGATTTGATTATGATATATCCATATTATTTTTATTAGTCGGCATCATTTTCTTCGTACTGACATTAATTTTTATGTCTCAAGTTTATGGTTGGACAGCATTTATATTTATTCTTCCATTTCTTGTACATATCGGATATATCGCATACAAAGACGAATTAAATCCATTGCACCGTAAAGAACATTATTTATGGATTATATTCAGTTATGGCATTTGTTATATTATTACGCAAATTGCGCTATATGCTCGTATTGAAGCGAAAGATGTTGCTTCAATTGATGTGCTGAGTATTAATACATTTTTTGTTGTTCTATGGTTAATCGGTCAAATGGCAGTATGGAACTTCCTCTTTTTACGTCGTTCATTACCAGTGACTGAAGAAGAAATCACTGGGGAAGCGAATGCGTATTCAAGAAGTAAAAAGTATCAATTTACGAACACGTCTAAAAATCATTTTAGAGACTTTCAAGATCGTACAGCTGAGTTCACCCATGACATTTCACATCGTACGCGCCGTAGTATTGATTTAGAAAAGTTACGTCAAAAGCGTGACACAATCGGCAAAAAATGGTTTTCATGGGCTAAGTTAGAGGAAGACGATATTCCAACATTCCTCAAAATTAAACCGAAATGGTTGAATCGTAACTATGTCATGATTGCTTGTGGTGTGATTTTGTTATTCTTTATTTTGTTAGAGTTCAATAATCGTAATGCGTTATTTATGTCAGGGGATTGGCAGTTATCTCAAACACAATACGTTTATGAATGGGTCAGCTTACTTTTATTACTCATTGTTGCGATTGTCTTTATTTTTACAACAGTTGTGAGAATGTTAAGAGGGAAGTATTATTATTTACAACTATTCATGATTAGTATTTTATTCTTTAAATTACTAACGGAATATCTAGTGATTTTGTTCCACGGACTGTTATTATCAATTTTCATTACGCCGATCCTTGTACTCATGTTAGTACCAGCTATAGTGGCGTTCGTCTTACAATTGAGACAACCTGTGGACATCTATGTTGAAAAGCAACAATAATCAATAATGCAATACCTTTGATAGGGCTAGGAATACCGTTTCCTAGTCCTTTTTATATGCTCCATCCATATCATTATAAATGGATGTTCCGTTACAGTGATCGATGTGATTTGAATGACTAAAGAAAAGGTGCGGTATTGGCTTTGTAAAGAGGTCGTGAGCAAACTGCATGATAGTTTGTTGCTTGATTTTAAATTGTAACGAAAGTTTGTTTGTCAATTCATCCGTGTTAAAATCAATTTAAGGATATAAAAAGAAAGGCTGATAAAATGAAGACAGCTATTTTAAATAAAGGTAAAGAAGAAAAATACTTTAATCAATACCCACTTGTGGAGGAAGAGGATTTATTTCACCATGACCAGTTAGTAGAAGGGGATATCTTTCATCTCTTAACGTCTACACACGTGTATATTGCGACTTGTTATGTTGGACGTCAACATAAAGGATTAGGTTGGGTATTGACGTATCAAGAAGAGGAAGTCATTGATCAAGCATTTTTTGAACAATTATTTACACAAGCGCTAGAAGTCCGTCAATATTACTATCAAATTGAGGGAACGAATGCATTTCGCTTATTTAATGGTGAAGGTGATGGCGTGGGTGGTCTCACGATTGACAACTATGATGGCCACTTATTAATTCAATGGTACTCAGAGGGGATCTATCGTTTTCGTCAACAGATTGTACGTGCGATTCAAAACATTTTTGATTATACGTCAATTTATGAAAAAACACGTTTCAAACATCAAACTATTGAAGGCGGATTTGTAGACGGTAGCGCACCTGAATTTCCGATTGTCGTTGAAGAGAATTTCACGTTTTACAATGTACACCTTGATGATGGTCCTATGACGGGGATTTTCTTGGACCAAAAAGAAGTGCGCAAAAAAATAAGAGATTATTACGCGAAAGGGCGTCAATTACTCAATTTATTTAGCTACACTGGGGTATTTTCAGTGATCGCCGCAACAGCTGATAGCAAAACGACGAGTGTAGACTTGGCCAATCGCTCACGTCAGTTGACTGAAGAGAACTTTGGCTTGAATGGCATTGATCCGAAGTCACAACATATCTACGTGATGGATACATTTGATTACTATAAATATGCACTGCGACATGGCTTACGCTACGACACGATTGTCATTGATCCACCGAGTTTTGCGCGCAATAAAAAGAAAACATTTTCTGTGACAAAAGATTATGACAAGTTAATTGAAGGGGCACTCAGTATTTTAAACCCAGGTGGCAGTCTCGTGTTAAGTACAAATCATAGTGCCTATCCTCTTAAAGCATTTAAGAATACGGTGAAACAAACGATTGAAAAACAAGGTCTTTCGTATGAAATCAATGAAGTGATGGGCTTACCAAAGGACTTTAAAACACATCCACACTATAAACCGTCAAAATATTTAAAAGTCATTTTTATTACGATAAAGTAGTAAAATTTTAAAAAAAGGGGTATAGAGGTGAAGAAGTTTCAAAATGAGGTGAGTATGGAAGATGAATTTTAAACAAAAAATTTCTGAAACGGTAGGGAATAAGGTACTAGGTATTGAAAAGGTGAATCAAAAAGATGCATTACCAACAACTGAACAGGATGTGCGTGCGAGACGTGATCGTGCTGAATCGATTGTGAGAAAGAAAGCATTGCTCTCATCAGGTGCGACGGTTGTACCTATTCCTGTATTTGATTTTGGAATGGACATGAAATTGATGCGTGAGGTCATTGAAGATGTGAACAAAGTATACGGCTTAGATCATCAACAAGTAAATCAAATGAGTGATGACATGAAAAACCGCATATTGATGGCAGCGGGTATTCAAGGGAGCCAATTGATTGGTAAAAAAGTATCGAGTGGTTTGTTGAAAGTTTTCGTACGTGATGTTGCCAAACGAACAGCGGCGAAACAGACACGTTGGTTTCCGATTGTAGGACAAGCCGTTTCAGCATCTATTAGCTATTATTTTATGGTTAAAGTCGGCAAAGACCATATTCAAAAATGCGAAAATGTAGTAAAATCATTACTATAGCATGTAAAAAATTTCACAAAGCATTATGAATGCCGTTAAAAAAGAGATGTCTAGACATTTACGAATTGAATTTAAATATAGAATTTGGTAATGTAATGCTATGTAGCGAAGTTAAATATAATTTATGCTAGTAAATCTAGAAGTAGAAGGAGTAAGATGACAGATGGAACAACAATCATATGTAATTATTGACGAAACAGGTATTCACGCACGTCCTGCAACAATGCTTGTTCAAACAGCTTCAAAATTCGATTCAGATATTCAATTAGAGTATAACGGTAAAAAAGTTAACTTAAAATCGATCATGGGTGTTATGAGCTTAGGTGTGGGTAAAGACGCAGAAATTACAATTTATGCTGACGGTAGCGATGAAAAAGACGCAATCGACGCAATCACTGAAGTATTATCTAAAGAAGGATTAACAAAATAATGTCAAATATTATTAAGGGAATTGCAGCTTCTGATGGTGTTGCTATTGCCAAAGCGTATCTGCTCGTAGAACCCGATTTAAGTTTTAGTAACGAAAAAACGGACAACCCGGAAGCGGAAGTCCAAAAATTTAATGAGGCGCTTAACAACTCTAAAATTGAATTAACGAAAATTCGTAATCATGCAGAGGAACAATTAGGTGCGGATAAAGCGGCTATCTTTGACGCACATTTACTCGTTTTAGATGATCCTGAATTAATTCAACCAATTGAAGAGAAAATTAAAAATGAAAGTGCGAGTGCACCTCAAGCATTAACTGAAGTAACACAAGGCTTCATTACGATTTTTGAATCAATGGACAACGAATATATGAAGGAACGTGCAGCGGATATTCGTGACGTTTCTAAGCGTGTATTAGCGCATATTTTAGGGGTGGAACTACCAAATCCGAGTATCATTGATGAAAGCGTCATCATTGTGGCTCACGACTTGACGCCATCTGATACTGCACAGTTAAATAAGCAATATGTTCAAGGATTCGTTACGAACATTGGTGGCCGTACTTCACATTCAGCAATTATGAGTCGCTCATTAGAGATTCCTGCTGTTGTAGGTACAAAATCCATTTCAGAGTCTGTTCAACAAGGGGACATGGTCATTGTCGATGGTTTAACAGGGGACGTTATTGTTAATCCGTCAGATGATGAAATCAAAGCGTATCAACATAAGCGTGAATCTTTCTTTGCAGATCGTGAAGCGTTGAAACAATTACGTGATGAACCATCAAAAACTTTAGATGGTCATGAAGTAGAACTTGCGGCAAACATTGGTACACCGAATGATTTAGAAGGTGTGCACAACAATGGTGCAGAAGGTATCGGTTTATATCGTACTGAATTCCTTTATATGGGTCGCGATAACATGCCGACTGAAGATGAACAATTTGAAGCGTACAAAAAAGTACTTGAATCAATGGAAGGTAAACGCGTTGTCGTACGTACGTTAGATATCGGTGGCGACAAAGAACTTCCATATTTAAACTTACCTGAAGAAATGAACCCATTCTTAGGTTACCGTGCGATTCGTTTATGTTTAGATCAACCTGAAATTTTCCGTCCACAATTACGTGCATTATTAAGAGCTTCAGCATACGGTAAATTGAATATTATGTTCCCAATGGTGGCAACGATTCAAGAATTCCGTGATGCGAAAGCGTTACTTCTTGAAGAAAAGGAAAACTTGAAACAAGAAGGCGTAGAAGTGAGCGACGATATCGAATTAGGTATCATGGTTGAAATCCCTGCAACAGCCGCACTTGCAGATGTATTTGCGAAAGAAGTGGATTTCTTCAGTATCGGTACAAACGATTTAATTCAATACACAATGGCTGCAGACCGTATGTCAGAACGTGTATCTTATCTTTACCAACCATATAATCCATCAATCTTACGTTTAATTAAACAAGTGATTGACGCTTCTCACCAAGAGGGCAAATGGACAGGTATGTGTGGTGAAATGGCTGGTGACGAAACAGCAATTCCATTATTAATTGGTTTAGGATTAGATGAGTTCTCAATGAGTGCGACTTCTATCTTAAAAGCACGTCGTCAAATTAAAGATTTAAGCCGTACTGAAATGGTACAATTAGCAGATCGTGCATTAAATTGTGCAACTGTTGATGAAGTTGTTGACCTTGTCAAAGAGAAAACAACAAAGGCTTAATTGAATATATCAAAAGAGATTGAGTCATGCCGTTTTGTGACTCAGTCTCTTTTTTATACTGAAAAATCTCACTTCATATTTATTGTGGAATTAAAGGGGATATATCAGATAGTATGATTAAAATTTTATTAATAAAACAAAAAGGCTGAGTTAATTTACTCAGCCTTTATCTTCTCAATGCATATCATCCAGTCTTATGGACATATATCGATTAATGATATTAAAACAAAGCAAAAAATGATGATGAATGGGCCGTCACCATTGGATGTTATGGAAGTGTCTCCATCTACGCAAATGAACAGTATTCAAACGATGGGGTCACGCTTGAATCCCTAGCTTTTTGTTCAATAAATCTAAATCGACTTGATACATCGGTTCATCATTAATCAGAATAAAAGGTGTTGAAAAAGCATCACGATCAATCATTTCATTACGATACGTTGAATTGGCAATGTTTCGTTCTTCAAATGGGACCTTGTGATTTTCAAGATATTGTTTGACGAATGAACAGGGTGGACATTCATTTTGTGTATAAATAATAACTTCAGACATAGAGACGCCTACTTTCTTATCAATTGTTGTTATATGTTAATCGACACTTCAATAAAATGCAACTGAATTGGCTTTCCAAAATTGACAAATTTTAGTCATGTCATTAAATTGTCAAAGTCAAAATGAACATAATTATATAAATGTGACCTACACATTGTTTATAATGAAGGGACATTTTCATTATAGAGAAGGAGGTCATGGAATGGATGCAGTGGACATTAGTCGATTTTTGACGGGAATGACACTTGCAGTCCACATTATTTTTGCAACGATTGGTGTAGGTATGCCACTTTTCTTTGCGATGGCAGAGTTTATCGCTATTCGAAAGAAAAGTGCTCAATATATGGCATTAGCTCAACGTTGGGCTAAGGGATATACGATTACCGTGGCAGTAGGCGTAGTAACAGGGACCATTATAGGTTTACAATTATCATTACTATGGCCTACATTTATGCGAATAGGTGGGCACGTCATTGCTTTACCATTATTTATGGAAACATTTGCGTTTTTCTTTGAGGCGATTTTCTTAAGTATTTATTTATACACATGGAATCGTTTCAAAAATCAGTGGATTCACTTTTTGATTAGTATTCCAGTGATTATTGGAGGTACATTTTCAGCGTTCTTTATTACGTCGGTCAATTCGTTTATGAACACGCCGGCCGGTATGGTCATTGAAAATGGGCGCATGGTCAATGTGGATCCAATAGCAGCGATGTTTAACGCGTCATTTTTCGTCAGATCATTTCATGTTGTTGCAACGGCACTCATGACAATGGCATTTATTTTCGCAAGTATAGCAGCGTTTAAATTACTTAAAAACAAAATTGAAAAGGATCGTCGTTATCATCAAGCCGCACTAAAGATGACGATGATTGCAGGACTCATTTTTTCAATGTTATCAATGTTAGCAGGGGACTTATCAGCGAAGTTTTTACATCAAGAACAACCTGAGAAGCTTGCAGCATATGAGTGGCATTTTAATACAGAGTCACAAGCGGATCTCGTGTTATTCGGTGTACTCGATGAATCAACACAAGAAGTGAAGGGCGCCATTCATATTCCAGGTGCGTTGAGCTTTTTATCTGATTCAAGTTTTGATACAGAAGTCAAAGGGTTAAATGAATTCCCAGAAGATGAATTACCACCATTAATTGTTCATTACTTCTTTGATTTAATGGTATTCTTTGGTATTTTCTGTTTTATGGTATCGTTAGCTTATGTGGTGGCGCTATGGGTTAAAAGATTCAATCCACATCATAAATGGTTGCTCTATGCGACATTGTTATGTGGTCCAGCAGCCATGTTAGCGATTGAATTTGGCTGGTTCTTAACGGAGCTTGGGCGTCAACCTTGGATTGTGAGAGGCTATTTAAAAGTACAAGATGCCGCGACCGATGCAAGTGGACTCGTGTTTGTAACGATTTTATTTGCATTGCTGTATTTCGTGCTGTTATTCTCAGCCACATACGTGCTTGTGCGCATGTTTAAAAATAAACCGGCCTATCAGCACATTGAAAGTTTAAATCAACGAGGTGATGCATGATGAGTTATGAAGTAATAGGGATAACAGTACTCTGGATTTTCTTATTTGGTTATATCATCGTCGCTTCGATTGATTTCGGCGCAGGATTTTTCTCATTACATGCAAAATTATTTGGACAATCGCACTATATTAATAACTTAATTCAACGTTATCTGAACCCAGTGTGGGAAGTGACCAACGTATTTTTTGTCTTTTTCTTTGTAGGTATTGTCGGATTTTTCCCTGACACAGCATATTATTATGGCACAGTATTATTAGTACCAGGTTCGATCGCGCTGATTTTACTATCAATTCGAGGGGCTTTTTACGCTTTCGAAAACTATGGTCAAGATAGTAAGTTGTCTTGGCTCATGTTATATGCGGTATCGGGATTACTGATTCCTGCATCACTCTCAACAGCATTAACGATTTCTGAAGGTGGTTATATCACTGAATCAGCTTCTGGAAAAATTGATTTGAATTGGACAGAATTACTATTAAGTCCATTCGGATGGGCAGTCGTCCTGTTAGCCATTGTGTCTGTGCTTTACATTTCATCAGGATTTTTAACATTTTATGCGCACCGTGCCAACGATAAACCGGCATATCTATTGACGCGAAAATGGTTTTTAATGTGGGGCGCACCAATGATCATGATGTCATTGTTTGTCTTTTTATCATTAAGAATTCAAAATGAAGCACATTTTATGTCAGCGGTGTTTGATTACGGCTGGTTATTTATCATCAGTTTCATCGCTTTTGTCATTGCGGGTGTGTTGACACTCTTAAAAAAAGCACATGGCATTGCCTTCATTTTTGTCGTGATTCAAATGGGCACAGCCTTTTTCGGATATGGATTAAGCAAGTTGCCATACATTTTATATCCGTACGTGCATATTGACGACGCGGTCACAAATGATAGTATGGCGTTAGTGTTAACCATCGCCTTTATCGGTGGCTTAGTGTTATTATTACCTTCACTCTTTTTCATATTTAAATTGTTCGTATTTGATAAAGAATACGTTCGTGGTAAAAAATAAGCTAAGCCAGTAAAACGGTGCATCATTAACTGTTTTGTAGTAATATGATAATAGTATTGAATATGTGTGTGGCTTAAAGTATAGGATGTTAGACATCTGAATGCTTTGAGCCCACATTTTTAATTTAACTTAATTCAGGAGGCCAAAAATGGATAAAGAGTATGTAGTCATTGGTCTAGGTCGCTTCGGCGGTAGTATTGTAAGAGAATTGAACGCATTGGATATGGATGTCATGGCAATCGATAAAGATGAAAACCGTGTCGATGAATATAGTGATATTGCGACACATGCCGTTGTGGCTGATACGACTGACGAAGCCGTTATGAAAAGTTTAGGTATCCGAAATTTTGATCACGTCATCGTGGCAATTGGAGAAAATATTCAAGCAAGCACGTTAACAACATTGATTCTTAAAGAGCTTGGTGTTAAAAAGGTGACGGCTAAAGCACAAAACGATTATCACGCCAAAATTTTAAATAAAATTGGTGCCGATACAGTTGTGCATCCTGAAAGAGACATGGGTCGCCGTATTGCACATAATGTGGCGAGTGCAACTGTGCTCGATTATTTAGAGCTTTCTGATGAACACTCCATTGTAGAAATTAAAGCGAGTGAAACGATGGCCGGACAAACACTTATCGATTTAGATATACGTGCGAAGTTTGGGATTAATATTATTGCGATTAAAAGAGGCAAGGAAATCATCGTCGCACCCGATCCAGATATGGGATTAGAATTTGATGATATTTTAATTATGATTGGTCACGATAATGATTTAACACGTTTTGAAAAGAAAATGGCACATTAATCATTGAGAAGTGGAATGGGGAGACTGTTCCGCTTTTTTGTGTTCATCGTGAGTGGTAAAACAGGCGATAGAGATAAATGTAATGTGCAAAATTAAGTGTACTTTTTTATTTTAATGCGTTATGATGTGAGCAGGGAGATTAAAAAAGTGTAAATTGATAATGACAAATGTGGCATCCAACCATTTGTAGTCAGATCATCCACTATCCAAAGCGCTGATTTGAGTGATGTTTCGCCTTAAATTTTAAGAATATTTTGACAAAAGGTGATTACTATGAATGTGATAAACTTTATAAGACTTGTAACGTTCCTCGTGTTGATTAGTTTTGTTGTTGTTTACTTTACGATGGGTTTTGAATGGTTAGGTCACATATTAATTTGGATACTGCTCATTCTCACTTTAATTTTTCGACATTATAAAATTAAAGAAGACAAAAAGCATGGTTGGTAATAGCGATCGATTGTTGTATAAATAATCGACAAAGTTAGCGAAAATGGATAAAAAATCTCTCAAGTATAGGACGAACAACATCGCGCATTTCAGTCCTTACGCATAAAAAAACAGAGACGAAGACATTATGTTTTTCTAGTCTCTGTTTCTATTTATGGGCTAATATCTATGACTTAAGATTAAACCGTCGAAAAATAAGAATGTATTGGACATAAATAATTAGATGCTATTGAGTTTATTCATTTAAACAACTTGCCCTAAGTGACTACATTTGATGTAAGGTTGCCCGGAAGGCTGAGACTCCTGAGGGATGAGCTGGTCCGGAAAATCCACTAACGCTTCAACAAATGTAACAGTTTAATCAAGCGTTAGTTAGTTGAAGGGCCAGCCCCTAGGAATGCGAAGCCATGAGGGCAATCAAAAACTAAAATGTTTGGAATAGGGCAAGTGAAACAAACGACAATATCAATAGCATCAAAAATTTTTATATCTTATCCTCGTTTCCTTATTGATACATCTATTTTTCGTTCACTTTCATAATGACAGGTAAAATCATTGGTTTACGTGCTGTTTTCTCAAACAAGTACGGTTGCAATGTTTCGATAATAGATGATTTCACTTGATGCCATTGAATATTTTCATTGTTATTCAATTTATAGATGACATCTTGCTTAATTTTCTTTTGTGCATCGTAAATGAGTTGACCAGATTCACGCATGTAGACAAAGCCGCGTGAAATAATGTCTGGGCCTGATAGCAATTGATTTTTGTTAAAGTCAATGCTGACGACGACAATCACTAGACCTTCTTCAGACAATAACTTACGGTCGCGAATGACAACATTACCGATATCACCAATACCGCTACCATCGACGAGCACATTACCTGATGGGATACGACCTGCTGTACGTGCACTGTCGCGTGTCAATGCTAATACGTCACCAATATCATGAATGAAGACATTTTCTTCTGGCACGCCACAATCGACACCCGTTTGACCGTGTGCTACGAGCATACGATACTCACCGTGAATAGGTAAGAAGTATTTCGGTCTAATTAAGCGTAACATCAACTGTTGATCACCTTGAGAACCGTGACCAGACGTATGGATATTTGAAATCTTACTATGAATGACTTCAGCACCCGCTTGATACAATGCATTGATTGTACGGTTAATGCTCTTCGTATTACCTGGGATAGGTGAAGAACTGAATACAACAGTATCTTCAGGTATGATTTTGATTTGTTTATGTGTTCCATTTGCGATACGTGATAACGCCGCCATCGGTTCACCTTGCGAGCCGGTACATAAAATTAATAATTCATGTTTTGGAATGCTATTAATTTTGTTTGGTTCAACGAATGTTTCAGGGGGTGCTTTAATGTACCCCAACTCTGTTCCAATTTTGATATTGTTTTCCATCGAACGACCAAACGTCACGATTTTACGGTTGTATTTCACTGCGGCTTCGACTGCTTGTTGAACACGATAAATGTTTGACGCGAAAGTCGCAAAAATAATACGTCCTGTACAATTACGGAAAATTTTATCTACGTTTTGACCCACTTCACGTTCACTCAATGTAAAGTCTGGCACAAGTGAATTGGTAGAGTCAGAAAGTAAGCAGAGTACGCCTTCATCACCAAGTTGCGCCATTTTACCAATGTTGGCTGGTGCGCCGACGGGTGTAAAGTCAAACTTAAAGTCACCGGTATGCACGATTTTACCTTCAGGCGTATCGACAATCACACCGTATGCTTCAGGAATACTGTGTGTCGTCAAATAAAAACTGATTTTAAAATGTTTTGAGTCAATGACTGTATCTTCATCGATTTCAATCAGTTCTGCTTGACGTAATAAATGATGTTCTTCTAATTTATTACGAATTAAACCGAGTGCAAGTGGACCACTGTAGATCGGTACATTAATCTTTTTGAGCAGGTAGGGCACACCACCGATATGATCTTCGTGACCATGTGTGATAATTAAACCTACAATTTTATCTTGATTTTGTTCAAGATACGTGTAGTCTGGAATGACATAATCGATACCAAGTAAATTATCATCGGGGAATTTAATTCCTGCATCAATGATTACAATTTCATCTTTATACTCGATGGCATAAGTGTTTTTACCGACTTCACCTAAACCACCTAACGCGTATATGCCAACTTCATTTTTTTGAAGTTGTTTCATTATTGTGCGCGCTCCACATTAAAATGTTCTGATTGTTGTTCATACTCTAAATGTGCGCCCTCTAATTTAGTTATGAATTCAATATTGTAGTTGCGTTCTTTTAAATAACAACGAACTTGTTCTTCTGATTGTGCTTCAACATAAATACTTTGAGTGTTTTCACGAACGATGACTTCATCGCGATTATGTTGATAAAAAACTTTAAAAATTGACATATATTTTTTCCTCCTAAGTTGGATCACTTATCTTTAATTGATTGATTTGCTTGGACTATTGTAATGAAGAGTGAAAATAAAAAACATGAATCGAATATGTATTTTTAAATATGTCTACATCATTCAATTCACCAGTCATTCACTGCTCATATTCAATATGTATAGCAGATATTAAATTTCCGTTCTCGATTGAGTGTATGGCTTGCACGCACACAGCCCAGTTGGTTTTATTTTACATGATGTGATCGAATAAATAAAGTGGAATGTGATAAACTAAAGAGTATCTTATAATTAAATGAATACAACCTCATTTAAAATTCCCCGAAATAGGTGATGAAGATGAAAAATGCGAGTCAATTACTAGAAGAAGTTAAAAATGAACGAAACCGGGAAGATAAGTTTTTGTACGAAATTCAATTTGAAGTAAGACGTAATGAAGTAACGATGTTTTTTGAATATGAAGAAGTTCAAACGACGACGCAAGAAGCGCATTATTTTAAAAGACATAATCATGACCCTGAAATTTTGGATATTGAAACATTTGAAACACTTAAAAAGGCATTGGATGAAGAAGGCATTCGTTACAAACAACGTAGAGACATGTTTATGTAACGTATCGGATGATTTGAATTGATATCAGAGCATAAAAATGGCGGCAAAGGATGAACTTTACCGCTATTTTTATACCTTAAAATTGTGCAAATGAAAAAAGAAGGGAGGGGACATAAAAATTTTTGATGCTATTGATGCAATATTTTTGTTAAACTTGCCCTTTCGCTATGAAGTGTGTGTTTGATTGACTTCATGGCTTCCCTTTCCTAGGGGCTGGTCCTTCGACTAACTAACGCATGATTAAACTGTTACATTTGTTGAGGCGTTAGTGGATTCTGGGAGCAGTACAGAAATCTCATGTTCGACAAAGATTTCGTAGTACTGCCCCCGCAAGGCTGACTAGACTTCTCAAAAGCATCAGCATTGAGAAGTCAGACAGCTACTGCGATAAACATCATCCACTATTAAAGTAAAGAAGGAACTGTTAGCAGTATGTATGCATACCCTCAGGAGTCTCAGCCTTCAGGCAATCTCACTCCAAATATAGGAAACAGAGGGCAAGTTAATGAAATGAATACAATCCATATCATCAATTTTTTATGTCTCATTCATTCTCATTTTTCGACGATGTTATCATCAAAAATGGATATAAATCCATCAATTGACATAGACTGAGATAACTCAATGTCCCAATCCCTCTAAACGATAAGCAAAATAAAAATATGAAATGTAAAATCAGATAAAGTCCATGATAGCAATTAAGAAAATCTAAAAGGGTTATCAATGAGAAGAATTGGGTTAAATATTTCAAGGTAAGACAATCAAAATTTTCATGTCCCGGTCTTAGTTTTCTTTATCATTTGCTTAATCCATTTTGTTCATATTAAACTTCCATCGCACCTTTTTTAGGCTGCAATGGATGGTCTTGGTCGATATGATCGTAAAACAGTACGCCATTAAGATGATCCAATTCATGCTGTACGACAATGGCTGCATAACCTTTTAAGCGTAAGTTTATTTCATTGCCATCGATGTCATAACCTTTAAGTTTGATGCGGTAGTGGCGATGAACGAGGCCTGGAATATCCTCATCCACACTCAAGCAACCTTCACCTGTTGGCAAGTATGCATCTTGAACACTATGGCTCACAATTTTTGGATTTACAATAGCAAAATCATATGAACGGCCTTCACCATCATCAGGTAAATAAACCGCAAACATGCGTTTCGGTACATTAATTTGAGGTGCCGCTAATCCAACACCACTACGTAATTGATATTTTTCAGCAATTTCTGGGTCTTGACTATTTTTTAAAAACGTTTGCATATCTAATAAAGTTTGTCGTTCTTCTTCAGTTAATGGGAACTCCACTTCATTTGCTCTTTGGCGAAGTGTAGGATGTCCATCTCTTATAATATCTTTCATTGTTAACATGTTTGACACCTTCCTTATTTTAATAATATATCAAAAAAATTCCATAAAGTGATAGTCGAAAACTTACAAAATAAAAATGTATAGAGACAGAATTTTAACATCTACTTTCAATACGCTTACGAAAGGTGGGGGTGTGCATTTGTTGGTGAATGATGTGAAACAGGACTAAAAATGTGCGAATGAATATTTGAATTATAGCGCTAATTTCATTAATATTACGAGTGACGGATAAGGAGGTCTCCAGAATGAAATTTCAAAAAACAATTGGAGTAGCAGTTGCAGCAACATTTTTATTAGCAGGTTGTAGCAAAGATGGTGAACATATTGAAAAGTACAATGATGGACTAGAAAATATGCAAAAAGCTGAAGCGCCTATTCAAGACGTGAATAAAGAAATGAATAAGCTTGAAAAAGAAAAAGAAAAACTATCAAAAGAAATTAGTGGTAAAAATATCGCTGAAGTGCAAGATAAAGTAGATCAGGTTCTCGATAATGCGGAAAAACGTGAAAAACAACTGAAAAAAGAAGTTGAAGCGATGAATAATTCTAAAAAAGCATTCGAAAAGGCAAAAGCAGCATCAAACCAAATTGAAGACGAAAATGATAAAAAAGAGTTTGATGAATTGAATAAAGCCATTGAAGAAAAAAATAAGAAACATGACGCTTTTGTCAAAGGATATCAAGATGTCATCGATAAAGAAAAAGCATTATTCAGTTATTTTAAAGAAGAATCAGGTTCACAAGAGGAAGTAGACAAGCGTTCCAAAGCATTATCAGATGTTCAAAAAAATATGCAGAAAAAAATAGAGGACTATACGAAAGTAATACGTAAAGTACAAACAGAAAAGCAAGACGTGGATGAAATCGCTAACAAATAACTGTAACAGTTTGGAAGAAAAGGTATAACAGTTGCCTCTACTGTTGCCGTATCAAGTGTTACAGAACTTTGGTAAAACTGTTTAACAGTTCTTATATTTTGTGTTATACTAGAGTAAGTCGAATGTTATTTATTTTATAAACGGGAAAGGTATGGTGAATTGCATGGTTACTAAGTTAAACAACCAGTTCGATGCTGAAAAAGTATTGAAAGATACTGAGTCAAAATTTGAAATGGTTCAAATCTTAGATGCAGATGGAAATGTAACAAATGAAGATTTACTTCCGGACTTATCGGATGAGCAGTTAGTAGAATTAATGAGAAGAATGGTTTGGACACGTATTTTAGACCAACGTTCAATCTCATTAAACAGACAAGGACGTTTAGGTTTCTATGCGCCAACTGCTGGTCAAGAAGCATCACAACTTGCTTCACAATTCGCATTAGAGCAAGAAGACTTTATTCTTCCTGGTTACCGTGATGTACCACAATTAATTTGGCACGGCTTACCATTAACAAAAGCTTTCTTATTCTCACGTGGTCACTTCGTAGGGAATCAAATGCCTGAAGGTGTGAATGCATTAAGTCCACAAATCATTATTGGTGCACAATACATCCAAACAGCGGGTGTTGCCTTAGGTCTTAAAAAGCGTGGCAAAAAAGCAGTAGCGATTACGTATACAGGAGACGGTGGTTCTTCACAAGGTGATTTCTATGAAGGTATCAACTTTGCTTCAGCATACAAAGTGCCTGCAATTTTCGTCATTCAAAATAACAATTACGCGATCTCAACACCACGTGATAAACAAACTGCAGCACAAACATTAGCGCAAAAAGCGATTGCAGTAGGTATCCCTGGTATCCAAGTTGACGGTATGGATGCATTAGCAGTATACCAAGCAACGAAAGAAGCGCGTGACCGTGCGATTAATGGTGAAGGTCCAACATTAATCGAGACAATGACATATCGTTATGGTCCACATACAATGGCTGGTGACGATCCAACTAAATATAGAACATCTGATGAAGATTCAGAGTGGGAGAAAAAAGATCCACTTGTTCGCTTCAGAAAATTCTTAGAAAACAAAGGCTTATGGTCTGAAGAAAAAGAAAATGAAGTTATCGAACAAGCTAAAAATGAAATCAAAGCAGCGATTAAAGAGGCTGACAGCACTGAAAAACAAACAGTGACTTCATTAATGGAAATCATGTATGAAGATATGCCTGCAAACTTAAAAGAACAATATGAAATCTACAAAGAGAAGGAGTCGAAATAGGCCATGGCACAAATGACAATGGTTCAAGCGATTAACAACGCGTTAGCAACTGAACTTAAAAATGACGAAAACACTTTGTTATTTGGTGAAGACGTTGGTGTTAACGGTGGTGTATTCCGTGTAACTGAGGGATTACAAAAAGAATTCGGTGAAGACCGTGTATTTGATACACCTTTAGCTGAATCAGGTATCGGTGGTTTAGCATTAGGTCTTTCAACTCAAGGATACCGTCCAATTATGGAAGTCCAATTCTTAGGTTTCGTATTTGAAGTATTCGATTCTGTTGCAGGACAAATCGCACGTCATCGTTTCCGTTCAGGTAACTCAAAAGTAGCACCAGTTACAGTTCGTGCGCCATTCGGTGGTGGTGTACATACACCAGAATTGCACGCTGATAACTTAGAAGGTATTTTAGCACAATCACCAGGTTTAAAAGTGGTGATTCCATCTGGTCCATACGACGCAAAAGGTTTATTAATCGAAAGTATCCGTAGCAATGATCCAGTTGTTTATTTAGAGCACATGAAATTATACCGTTCATTCCGTGAAGAAGTACCTGAAGAAGAGTACACAATTGAAATCGGTAAAGCAAACGTTAAACGTGAAGGTACTGACTTAACAATCATCACATACGGTGCGATGGTTCAAGAGTCAATGAAAGCTGCTGAAGAACTTGAAAAAGACGGTTACTCTGTTGAAGTGATTGACTTACGTACAGTTCAACCATTAGACGTTGATACACTTGTAAAATCAACTGAAAAAACTGGCCGTGTTGTTGTTGTTCAAGAAGCACAAAAACAAGCGGGTGTAGGTGCAAATGTTGTCGCTGAATTATCAGAACGTGCGATTCTTTCATTAGAAGCACCAATCGGACGTGTTGCAGCACCAGATACAATTTATCCATTTACACAAGCTGAGAACGTTTGGTTACCAAACAAAACGGACATCGTAGAACAAGCGAAGAAAACTTTAGAATTTTAATTGAGTAACTTTTGAGAAGAATGGAGAACAGAACACTGTAACATCAGTTTCTGTCCCACACCCCTGCATATGGAGAATGAAATGATTTTTCGTTTCTTCTCCTATATGTGTGTAAACAAAGTATTGTTTATAATTTAATTATTTAGGAGGAAAGAACGTGGCATTTGAATTTAGATTACCCGATATCGGTGAAGGTATCCACGAAGGTGAAATCGTAAAGTGGTTTGTTAAAGCTGGAGACACTATTGAAGAAGATGACGTACTATGTGAAGTACAAAATGATAAATCAGTTGTAGAAATCCCATCTCCTGTAAGCGGTACAGTACTTGAAGTATTAGTTGACGAAGGTACTGTAGCAGTTGTAGGTGACACAATTGTTAAAATTGATGCACCAGACGCTGAAGAAATGGAATTCAAAGGCGGACACAGTAACGATGCTCCGGCACAAGCTGAAGAAGCTAAAGAAGAAGCCCCTAAAGAAGAAGCGGCTCCTGCTGCTCAAGAAGCGGTAGAAGTTGATGAAAACAGACATGTCAAAGCAATGCCATCAGTGCGTAAATATGCACGTGACAATAATGTGAACATTAAAGCTGTTAATGGTACAGGTAAAAATGGTAGAATTACTAAAGAAGATGTAGATGCATACTTAAATGGTGGTGGACAAGCAGCACCTGCTCAAGACACTGCATCAGCTGAGTCTTCAGAAGCAACAACTGCACCAGCAACATCAGCACCAGCAGTTTCAACTGAAGGTGAATTCCCTGAAACAACTGAAAAAATCTCTGCTATGCGTAAAGCAATCGCAAAAGCAATGGTGAACTCTAAACACACTGCGCCACACGTAACATTAATGGACGAAATTGATGTTCAAGAGTTATGGGATCACCGTAAGAAGTTTAAAGAAATTGCAGCTGAACAAGGTACTAAATTAACATTCTTACCTTATGTTGTTAAAGCTTTAGTATCAGCATTGAAAAAATACCCAGCACTTAACACTTCATTTAACGAAGAAGCTGGCGAAGTTGTACAAAAACACTACTGGAACATTGGTATCGCAGCAGATACAGACAGAGGTCTTTTAGTTCCTGTTGTTAAACATGCTGACCGTAAATCAATCTTCCAAATCTCAGATGAAATTAACGAACTTGCTGTAAAAGCACGTGACGGTAAATTAACATCTGATGAAATGAAAGGTGCAACATGTACAATTTCTAACATCGGTTCTGCAGGTGGACAATGGTTCACACCAGTTATCAACCACCCAGAAGTTGCAATCTTAGGTATTGGCCGTATCGCACAAAAACCAATCGTTAAAGATGGCGAAATCGTTGCAGCTCCAGTGTTAGCATTATCACTAAGCTTTGACCACAGACAAATTGATGGTGCAACAGGTCAAAACGCAATGAACCACATCAAGCGTTTATTAAACAATCCAGAACTATTATTAATGGAGGGGTAAAATATGGTAGTCGGAGATTTTCCAATTGAAACAGATACTATTGTCATTGGGGCAGGTCCTGGTGGCTATGTTGCAGCAATTCGTGCAGCACAGTTAGGTCAAAAAGTAACGATCGTTGAAAAAGGCAATTTAGGTGGCGTATGCTTAAACGTAGGTTGTATTCCTTCAAAAGCATTATTAAACGTATCACACCGTTTTGAACAAGCGCAACACGGTGCGGACTTAGGTATCACTGCTGAGAACGTATCTTTAGATTTCGATAAAGTTCAATCTTTTAAAGGTTCAGTCGTTAACAAATTAACTGGCGGTGTTGAATCATTATTAAAAGGTAACAAAGTTGAAATCGTTCGCGGTGAAGCTTACTTCGTTGATGAACACAGCTTACGTGTGATGGACGATAAGAGCGCGCAAACTTACAACTTCAAAAACGCTATCGTAGCAACAGGTTCACGTCCAATTCAAATTCCTAACTTTGAATTTGGTGGCCGTATCCTTGACTCTACAGGTGCATTAAACTTACAAGAAGTACCTAAAAAATTAGTTGTCGTTGGTGGCGGTTATATCGGTTCAGAATTAGGTACTGCCTATGCAAACTTCGGTACTGAAGTAACAATTCTTGAAGGTGCAAAAGAAATCCTTGGTGGTTTCGAAAAACAAATGGTTGCGCCAGTTAAAAAAGAAATGAAAGCTAAAGGCATGATCATCGAAACAGAAGCTTTAGCGAAATCAGCTGAAGAAACTGAAAACGGTGTGAAAGTAACATACGAAGTTAAAGGCGAAGAGAAAACAATCGAAGCAGACTACGTATTAGTAACTGTAGGTCGTCGTCCAAACACTGACGAACTTGGTTTAGAAGAAATTGGCGTGAAATTAACTGACCGCGGTTTAGTTGAAGTTGACAAACAAAGCCGTTCATCTGTTGACAGTATCTATGCAATTGGTGATATCGTTCCTGGTCTACCACTTGCACACAAAGCAAGCTACGAAGCTAAAATCGCAGCTGAAGCGATTGCAGGACAAAATTCAGAAGTGGATTACATCGGTATGCCTGCAGTATGTTTCACTGAGCCTGAATTAGCACAAGTGGGTTACACTGAAGCACAAGCGAAAGAAGAAGGTTTAGAAATCAAAGCTTCTAAATTCCCTTACCAAGCAAACGGCCGTGCATTATCTTTAAATGATACAAACGGTTTCGTTAAACTTGTAACACTTAAAGAAGATGATACACTTATCGGTGCACAAGTTGTGGGTACAAACGCTTCAGACGTGATTGCTGAACTTGGTTTAGCTATTGAAGCTGGTATGAACGCTGAAGATATCGCTTTAACAGTTCACGCTCACCCAACATTAGGTGAAATGAGCATGGAAGCTGCTGAAAAAGCTTTAGGTTTACCAATTCATACAATGTAATTAAGAAGAGTTGAATAGATAGGGGCTGTGCAGAAGTTGCGCAGTCTCTTTTTTAATTGAACAGCGATTGTTCTGTTATCAAAGTGGGATACAAAAATATGGCGATCTCATTGAATACGATGTACGGTAACGCTCATGCCACCTCATTTTTTTAATCAGTTTATATGCATGAGGCTGGGACATTAATGATATCCAAGACCTATTCGTGGAACTATATCTTCAATAAATGATAATAACAACGAAAATGAGGAAGAATTGGACATAAAAAGTGGGTGATATGGATTGTCTTCATATTAGAAACTTGCCCTCTACTTCCTGTATTTGGAGTTAGATTGCCAGAAGGCTGAGACTCTTGAGGGATGAAGTTAAAAACAAAATAACGTCATTTAACTTTGATAGTGGATGGTGTTTATCGCAGTAGCTGTCTGACTTCTCAATCACTTAGGTTTTGAGAAGTCTAGTCAGCCTTGCGGGGGCCGTACGACGAAATCTTTGTTACTTATGAGATTTCTGTACGGCTCCCAAAATCCACTAATGCTTCAACAAATGTAACAGTTTAATCAAGCGTTAGTTAGTTGAAGGGTCAGCCCCTAAGAAACGCGAAGCCATGAAGGCAATCAAATATACAATTCATAGTGGGAGGGCAAGTTAAACAAAATACTGCATCCACAGCATCAAAAATGATTATGTCCAACCTCCATATCAGTACAATCATCAATGATCAAGCGAATAAAAGCTCAATACCACGACTCATCATGACGCAGCACTTTAAAAATGAAGGAAAATGATTTATAGTCAACATGAATCGCCAATGATAAAGGAGTGAAATGATGGAATACACATACCCAATAGATGTCGACTGGTCACAAGAAGAAATGGTGGCAGTCATCTCATTTTTCAACGCCATTGAAGCGTATTATGAAAGCCAAGTTGAACGTGAATTATTGATGATACGATACCGTGAATTTAAACAGGTCGTACCAGGGAAAGCGGATGAAAAAAACATGTTCAACGACTTTAAACAACAAAGTGGTTATGACAGTTATCAAGTGGTGAAACAGGCGAAACAAAATCCTGATCAAAAAACTTTAAAGAACAGCTAAAAAAGTATTGTAATTTAGCTTGCGATTTGTTATTTTTATTAAGCGTTAAACAAAATGTTTAGTAAAAGTAAACAAGTCGCTTTTTTTGAGTGGAGGGACTCTATGGAGATTGGACAAAAGATAAAAAATTTAAGACGTTTAAAAAACTTGACGCAAGAGGAACTCGGGGAACGGACGGATTTGTCTAAAGGTTATATTTCTCAAATAGAAAGTAATAAAACGTCACCCAATATGGAAACTTTTTTAAATATTTTAGAGGTGCTCGGCACGTCACCACGCGATTTTTTTGATGACAAGCAAGTAGCAAAAGTACATTATCCCAAAAGTGAACAGTTAAGTTACTGTGAAGATGAAAAGGGCTATTATTTGCAGTGGCCAGTCAAACGTTCGAACGAGTTTGATATGGAGCCATTACTCTTAACGTTAGAACCACACGCTTCGTATAAAGATTTTCAACCTTCTACCTCAGATACGTTCGTATACTGTTTAGAAGGCGCAGTGACCTTAACTTTAGGGGAGCAACAATATACTGCAGAAAAAGGGGATGCATTATATTTTAAAGCGATTGCTACTCATCGTTTATCTAACTCAGGTCAAACGAGTGCGAAATTAATGATTGTTGCAACGTCATCGTATTTATAGGAGGTTTTAAAGAATTGAGTGAATTACTGAAGTTTAAAAATGTTACAAAGAAATATGATACAACGACCATTTTGAATGATATTGATTTAGAAATCGAATCAGGACATTTTTATACCATTCTAGGGCCATCAGGTTGTGGTAAAACAACAATGCTGAAATTGATCGCAGGCTTTGAAACCCCCGATGCTGGTGAAGTGATCTATTTAGGGAAAAATATTAATCAACTCCCTGCCAATCAACGTCAAGTGAACACAGTCTTCCAAGATTATGCATTGTTTCCACATTTGAACGTCTATGATAACGTTGCATTTGGTTTGAAGTTAAAAAAGATGAAAAAAGATCAAATTGAGAAAAAAGTGACAGAAGCATTAAAACTCGTTAAATTAGAGGACTATATGTACAGTGAGATTCATGCATTAAGCGGGGGACAAAAACAACGTATTGCAATGGCACGCGCAATTGTGAACGAACCTGAAATATTGTTGTTAGATGAGTCTTTATCTGCTTTAGATTTAAAGTTACGTACAGAGATGCAATATGAGTTACGCGAATTGCAATCGCGGTTAGGTATTACATTTGTATTCGTGACACATGACCAAGAAGAAGCACTGGCATTAAGCGACTTTATTTTTGTCATGCGTGCAGGTAAAATCGAACAATTCGGGACGCCGCTAGACATTTACGATGAGCCGGTCAATCGCTTTGTAGCAGACTTTATTGGTGAGTCGAACATTGTTGAGGGAACAATGGTGAAAGACTATGTCGTGAATATTTATGGTCAAGACTTTGACTGTGTGGATAAAGATATTCCACCTCAAACGTTAGTGGATGTTGTGATTCGTCCAGAAGATATTACACTTGTACCGGAAGAAGAAGGGCTGTTTAAAGCGACTGTGACGAGTTCGTTATTTAGAGGTGTCCACTATGAGATGATTTGTGAAGACCGTAAAGGCTATGAGTGGATGATTCAATCAACGAAAAATGCAGAAATTGGGACACGTGTAGGCTTGGACTTCGAACCAGAAGCGATCCATATTATGGTTCCGGGAGAAACTGAAGAAGAGTTCGACAAACGTATTGAAGGTTATGGTGAGTTAAATCATGAAACACATTAATCGTTGGCTCGCTATACCGTATTTACTTTGGATGGTTTTCTTCATTGTCATTCCAGTTATTTTACTTTGTTACTTTTCATTTGTTGATGATCATGGTCATTTCACATTAATGAATTACGAACAATTTTTCTCTGTCCGTTATATGAGAATGCTGTTTGAGTCTATTGTGTATGCGATTTTAATTACGTTGATTTGTTTATTAGTGAGTTATCCAGCAGCATACTTTATTCATCAATCACGACATGCAGCGTCTTGGCTACTCATCATGATTATTCCGACATGGATGAATTTACTACTTAAGACATATGCATTTATTGGGATTTTCAGTCATGATGGACTTATCAATAAAATTTTGATGGCTTTTAACATGCCATCTCAATCGATTTTATTTACTGCACCTGCATTTATTTTTGTAGCGGCATATATTTATATCCCATTCATGTTGTTACCGATATACAACAGTATGAAAGATATCCCTAATCAGCTGTTTTTCGCAGCACAAGATTTAGGTGCGAATACGTTCACTGTCATTCGTAAAGTATTACTTCCTTTAACTGCTGAAGGTGTCAAAACAGGGATTCAAGTTACGTTTATTCCTGCATTATCACTTTTCATGATTACGAGACTGATCGCTGGTAACAAAGTCATCAATATTGGTACAGCGATTGAAGAGCAATTTTTAGTCATTCAAAACTTTGGAATGGGTTCGACAATTGCGCTCTTCTTAGTGTTATTCATGGCATTAGTTATGATTTTAACACGTAGTAAGCATAAGGGAGGCGCTTCAAAATGAGATGGTATGGAAAGTTTTATTTAATCACGATGTTAGTTGTATTGTACTTACCTATTTTCTTTTTAATGCTGTACTCGTTTAATAGTGCAGGGAATATGTTTCAGTTTGAAGGCTTCACGTGGGAACATTATCAAACATTATTTGACAACAAACGATTACTACAAGTTGTGTTCAATACGATTGCGGTTGCACTATTAGCAGCAGGTATTGCGACAATCATCGGAATCTTTGGGGCGTTGTTGTTGTATCAATTGCGCAATCAAACGCTTAAAATATCGTTGTTAACGTTAAATAACGTGCTCATGGTGTCATCAGATGTGGTCATCGGTGCGTCATTTTTAATTATGTTTACAGCGTTAGGACATTTCACGGGATTTGGTTTAGGCTTTACGTCTGTCCTCATCTCACATATTGCGTTTTGTATTCCAATTGTAGTCATTATCGTATTGCCTAAGTTATATGAAATGAATGACTCGATTATGAATGCCGCACGTGATTTAGGGGCGTCAGAGTTTCAACTGTTAAGCAAAGTCGTCATTCCTCATATTATGCCAGGAATTATTGGTGGCTTTTTCATGGCATTAACGTACTCATTGGATGATTTTACAGTGAGTTTCTTCGTTACCGGAAATGGCTTCAGTGTATTATCTGTAGAAGTTTATTCTATGGCTCGACGCGGTATTAGTATGGAGATTAACGCCATTTCTACCATTCTGTTTGCGTTAATTATGCTTGGTTTATTAATTTATCAAGTGATTCAACGCCAAAAACAAAAAATTCAATCTAATAAAAGAGGTGTGTCATTATGAAACAATTAATACAGCTCGTTGGTGGTGCACTCATTTTGGGTTTAATCAGTTTAGGCGTTGGGTATTGGATTAATCATGACGGTATAGGTGGCAAGCAACAAGAAAAATTGTACGTCTACAACTGGGGAGAATATATCGATCCTGAGTTGCTTGACCAGTTTGAAGAAGAAACAGGCATCAAAGTGGTTTACGAAACATTCGATTCAAACGAGGCTATGGAAGCAAAAATTCGTAACGGAGGCACACATTATGATGTCGCATTCCCGAGTGATTATACGATTGAAAAAATGAGGAAAGAACATTTGCTTCGACCACTGGATCACAAACAGCTTCCAAATATGAAACATCTCGACCCCTATTATATGAATCAACCGTTTGATCCTAATAATAAATATTCAATTCCTTACTTTTTTGGGACTGTTGGTATTTTATATGATAAAGAAAAATATAAGGATATCGATTTTAACAGTTGGCGTGCATTGAGAGATCCGAGACTTAAAAATGATGTTCTCTTAGTCGATGGCGCACGTGAAATTATGGGGATTTCACTGAATAGTTTAGGGTATAGCTTAAATGATAAAAATCCAGAACATCTCAAACAAGCGGAACAGCATCTTAAAACATTTGCGCCTAACATTCGTGGTGTCGTAGGTGACGAAATTCAAATGATGCTGGAACAACATGAAGCAAGTGCAGCAGTGATTTGGAGTGGTTCCGCAGCCCCTGTGTTCCATGAAGACGAACGTTTTGATTATGTGGTTCCGAAAGAAGGTTCAAATTTGTGGTTTGACAATATGGTCATTCCAAAAACAGCGCAAAATGTTGAAGGGGCACATAAATTTATCAATTTCTTGCTAGACCCAGAAGTGAATAAACAAAATACTGAATGGGTAGAGTATGCAACACCGAATGAAACAGCGAGAAAGCAATTGCCTGAAGAGATTCGTAATGATGAACGTGTTTACCCTACACGTGAAGAGCAAAAAAGATTAGAAGTATATCATGATTTAGGGCCAGATGTTTTAAGTGAATACAACGAACGTTTTCTTAATTTTAAAATGGCACTTTAACTGCGATTGTAGTGATTTCGCCAAAGTTTAGTTATAATGAGGAGAGTAAGTTAATTATGAGGAGTGAAAGCATGGCAGGAGAAACATATACACATATTAGTCGTCCTGTAAATCGACTCGCCGAAAAAATATTAGGTTGGTTGAGTTGGCTATTGCTGCTAGGTACTACTGTGGTCGCGATGTTTTTCGGCTTAGTTTTGTTTAGTAATGAAAGTTCAATTCAAAGTTTAGAAAATAGTATTGCGAATAACGCGACTTTACAGGAGTTATTAACCAATAATAATATGAATGCAACTCAGTTTGTCATCATGTTGCAAAATGGTGTATGGGCATTTATCGTATATTTAATCGTATGTCTATTGATTTCATTCCTAGCATTGATTTCAATGAATCACCGCATCGTATCAGGTTTATTATTTTTACTCGTGGCGATTGTCACATTACCGTTATTCTTTATCTTAGTGCCACTCTTCTTCTTTATTATTGCGTTGATGATGTTTATTAGAAAAGAGAAATATGAAGTGGTACCGACATATTATGATGAAGGTTACTCATATGGACCATATGCCAATCAGGAACCACATCAGCAGCAAACTGAGACGTATCACGAACCTGCTGCATACTCAGAACATGAACGTCCATCAACTGAACCGTATCAGACTTATGATGAAACATCGGCTTACGAAGCTTCATCAGTAAACGATGATGGACCTGAAGTGTTATCACGTTCTGCTAAATATCATCAAAAGCCTCAGAAACATCAAGAGGTGTCTCAAGTCGAACAAATGGACAATGAAGCGGATGATACATTAGTCTATGATAGTCGAGCGATGTCGAGAAATGCAGCGCAACGTCAACAAGATGATGAAATGGCGACGGATGCTGATGCAGAAAATGATGCGGCATCGATGTCTAGAGCCGAAATCAAACAACAACGTAAAGAAGAAAAGAAAGCACGTAAAGCACACGAAAAAGAGCAACGCAAACTTCGACCAAGTGCTTCCTCTCAACGACGTCAAAATTATGATGATCGGATGAAATTACAACAAGATCGTTCAAAAAATGATTCACAAGTCGATAAAGAGCAATAAAAAAATATAAAAAAAGGATAGGCCACTGGATGTGAGACATACAACAACACGCGGCTTGCGCAAAGTTGAAAAGTATCTCATGACAGGTGGCCTATCCGTTTTTTGTTATGTCATATTTTTTAAGATTAAGACACATATAAATTTTAACTGATAATGAAAGTGAATAAATTATAGTATGGTTTATTTTAATAAAAACAGGTAATATACTAAGCAAGGAGGGTTTTTAGATGACAAATCAATATACGTATAACGAACAACAAAATCATCATGCGTTTAACAACGATTTAAACAAGACTCAAAAACCATTTAAGCGTACGGTTGAAAAAGTATTAAGTTGGATAGGCATTGTATTACACATTATTTGGATTGTGGCATTAGTCGGTTTAGTTCAATTGATTCAAACGCCAGAATTCCAACAAGAAATCGAAGCAACAGGCCAAGATATGTCACAGTTAGATTATTTAGGTCCAAGTTCATTTCTACTGCCACTCATTCCAGTCCTCTTTGCGATTGTAGCAGTGTTTATTTTTAAAAAGAACATTTTAGCAGGTATTCTTTTAATTTTAGCAGCTGTAACGGGTGTATTTCTAAGTGTTAGCCTCATTGCTGGGTTACTCTGGTTGATTGCAGGTATTATGCTTATTGTACGTAAACCTAAACGTCAAGATGCGATGATGTATCATGATCCAAACCATTCAAACGGTGTCAATCGTCAGCAAACAACAACGGATCCATATGTTTATGGACAAGAGACAACAAAATCAGTGAATGACGAACAGCGTGTTGAACGTGAATCAGATTTTAAACCAGAAACCCATCATGAAGAGCGTAATGGATTCGAACAAAATGTTAGAGATGATTCAACAGATGTGAAAAAAGACCTGAATGAAAATAAGGACGATTCAGAAGACCGTCTTCGTTAATAATAAAAAACTCAAGTGTGTTTGGACAATATCCTGGCATACTTGAGTTTTTTTAATTTAGCGCGATAGTGTTGTCACATGCGATATTGTTCATACATTTGAGTCGTCATGAGCGGTGTGAGCTACAAATAAAAAAAGACAGGTATGGGACATGTAGCATTCCCAGCGCCTATCTTTTTAAGGACTTATAGCGATTGATGTTATTGATAAAATTTTAATAACTGTTCAAATGTATCTTCCAAAAATGCGATGAAAGCGCGGTCTGATTTCAAGTGTTCAGATTTTGGCGTAATCGCACGGGCAACAAAAAACTCACCTTTTTTCACGTTTTTCGCACGTGTGATGCCTTTTACAATTTCTTCTTTCGACATGTCTTGAATACGTGATTTCGCTGGTTGCATATGGTCTAATGAAATTTGGAAGTCTTCTGGCAAGTTCATAATGGTATCTAACTTTTGCTCGAATACTTTGACATCCTCTGCCTTATTTGGATCCTCATGCATCACGCCGTACATCACAAATAAATGGTCTTCAAACAAGCCAATTTGGAAATGAGGCATCATTTTATAACCACGCTTATTCGTCGCAAATGCCACCCATGTGTCTTTAGGTGGATTTACTTTACGACGTGCGTGTTTCGCGACATGTGCATAAAATGTTTCACCTGTTACCGTTTCTAGATAATCCGTAAAATAGTCACCTAAAGCATTCAGTTGAGGACGAATTTGCTTTTCAAGTCCTTCCATACGTGCGTCAAGTCCGTCTATTTGAAAAACTTTAAAATCTTTTGGTTTAAATATGTATTTGGTCATGAATTTACCTCCTTGGCGTATGTCTATGAAATTGATTTAATTGTAGCATATTACAGTCGTTTGAACATTTAAATTGAACCAAATTAGTGTATAATGAATGCAATAGGAGTGAGGCAAATGCATTTATATGATTATGCGAAAAGTCTAGTATTAGAAGCGGGGAATAATGTTCGAAAATGGATGGTGGAAGACCTCGCTATAGAAGAAAAGTCAAACCCCAATGATCTCGTTACAAATGTAGATAAAGCGATTGAACAATTTATCGTACAACAAATTCAGGAAAGTTATCCGCATCATCGCATTATTGGTGAAGAAGGGCACGGTCATGATATTACGTCTACAGAAGGTGTCGTTTGGGTCATTGATCCAATCGATGGGACGCTTAATTTTATTCATCAACGTGAGAATTTTGCGATTTCAGTAGGTATTTTTAAAGATGGCGTACCGTATGCAGGTTTTGTATATGATGTGATGGCTGATTTATTATATCACGCTAAAGTGGGTCATGGTGCTTACATTAATCAAAATGAGATTCCACAATTAGAGGGCACACGCGTCCGTGAAAGTATTATCGGAATGAATCCGAACTGGTTAACGAAACCGATTTTAAGCTCTATCTTACAACCGATCATTAGTGATTCGAGAAGTGCGCGTGCATACGGTTCAGCTGCATTGGAAATTGTTTATGTTGCGACAGGGCAACTTGCAGCCTATTTAACACCAAGACTACAGCCATGGGACTATGCAGGAGGAATGGTGATTTTAAACGAAGTGGGTGGTGTGGCAACTAACTTTGCAGGAGAGTCGTTATCAATCACTGCGCCAAACTCTATTTTAATGGGAAATGCGCAAGTCCATGAAGAAATCAGACAAGACTATTTGCAAAATTATGATCATGTGTTGACCGCTTTACAACAAAAGTTTAAACGCAAATAAATTTTAAGTTATGACAACTAACATCATTCGAATACATACATCGCTACAAGGACATTCAATGTGTAGCGATGTTTTTTTGAGTGGAAAACGGGCAATAATGATAGTGAAATAAAAAAGAGAGTGCCTATGAGCAATCGTCAGGCATTCTCTTATGTCATCGTATATCAACCTCGTCACTGGCGCATAATGTTGCGAGAGTGATGGGATATCAAGGGACGCATTTGATTCAGTTATAACCAATCATTTTCACGATATTTCTTTTTTAATGTAAAGCCAACACCAAATGTAACGACCATTAAGATAAACGTCACAATCATCCAAAAAATGTTTGTTGCAGCAATAGCAAAGCTAAACATCGTTAAAAAGAATACAGCGATGATTGCAAGAATTAAAAAAATGGATTGAGATTTTTTCATTATCAGCCCACCTCACTGTTTCTTCATTCCATTTCTATGATATAATAAACGAGTTGTAAAAGAAAGTGATAATTTACCCGAGAAAGGAATTACAGTATGACAAAATTTAGAGAAGATGTTCGTAACATTGCGATTATCGCTCACGTAGACCATGGTAAAACAACTTTGGTTGATGAATTATTAAAACAATCCGGTATTTTTAGAGAAAATGAACGTGTAGAAGAACGTGCGATGGACTCAAATGATTTGGAGAGAGAACGCGGTATTACAATTTTAGCGAAAAATACTGCCGTTGACTATAAAGATACGAGAATCAATATTTTAGATACGCCAGGACACGCCGACTTTGGTGGAGAAGTAGAACGTATTATGAAAATGGTGGATGGTGTTGTATTAGTCGTTGACGCATATGAGGGGACAATGCCACAAACGCGTTTCGTATTGAAAAAAGCGTTAGAACAAAACTTAAAACCTGTTGTCGTTGTGAATAAAATTGATAAACCTTCAGCCCGTCCGGAAGGGGTTGTCGATGAAGTATTAGATTTATTTATTGAATTAGACGCCAATGATGAGCAGCTTGATTTCCCTGTTGTATATGCTTCAGCCATTAACGGTACAGCAAGCTTAGATCCAGAGAAACAAGACGAAAATATGCAAAGCCTATACGAAACGATTTTAGAATATGTGCCAGCACCAGTGGACAACAGAGATGAACCATTACAGTTCCAACCTGCCTTATTAGATTATAACGATTATGTAGGACGTATCGGTATCGGTCGTATTTTCAGAGGAACGATGCGTGTCGGTGAAAGTGTATCCTTAATTAAATTAGACGGCTCAGTGAAAAACTTCCGTGTAACAAAAATATTCGGTTATTTCGGTCTGAAACGTGAAGAAATCCAAGAAGCATATGCTGGAGACCTTATTGCAGTATCGGGTATGGAAGACATTAACGTAGGTGAAACGATTACACCACAAGATCACCAAGATGCATTACCAGTGTTACGTATTGATGAACCAACACTTGAGATGACATTTAGAGTGAACAACTCTCCATTTGCTGGACGTGAAGGACAATTTGTGACAGCACGTCAAATCCAAGAACGTCTAGACAATCAATTAGAAACAGATGTGTCATTAAAGGTTACACCAACAGATTCACCAGATGCGTGGACTGTTGCCGGTCGTGGTGAGTTACACTTGTCAATTTTAATTGAAAATATGCGTCGTGAAGGTTTTGAATTACAAGTTTCTAAACCGCAAGTCATTTTAAAAGACATTGATGGCGTATTACACGAGCCATTTGAACGTGTACAAACGGAAGTACCAGAAGAATATGCCGGTGCGATTATTGAATCTTTAGGTCAACGTAAAGGTGAAATGGTCGATATGGTAACGACTGATAATGGTTTAACACGTCTTATCTTTAACGTACCTGCCCGTGGCTTAATCGGTTATACGACGGAATTTATGTCAATGACTCGTGGTTACGGTATCATCAACCATACATTTGATGAATTTAGACCACGCATTAAAGGACGTATCGGTGGACGTCGTAATGGTGTACTTGTTTCTATGGATCAAGGTTCAGCGAGTGAGTATGCGATTTTAGGACTTGAAGACCGCGGTATCAACTTTATGGAACCAGGTACAGAAGTGTATGAAGGTATGATCGTTGGACAAAACAACCGTGAAAATGATTTGACAGTGAATATTACAAAAGTTAAACATCAAACAAACGTGCGTTCAGCGACAAAAGACCAAACTGAAACGATGAAGAAACCACGTAAATTATCATTGGAAGAAGCTTTAGAATTCATTAATGATGACGAGCTTGTGGAAGTAACACCAGAAAATGTACGTTTAAGAAAGAGAATCTTAAACAAAGGTCAACGTGAAAAAGAAGCCAAACGTATTAAACAAATGATGGAATCAGAAGAATAATTAAAAATTTAAGTGTGTGTTTTAAATCAAAAGGATACACTGAATGATATGAAAAGCAATCGCATTCAATGAGTGCGGTTGTTTTTTATGTTGGTATGATGAAAATGTGCGCCCTCTCATTTACAATAAAGTAATAAATGTGAGTCTTGACGTGTTTATTCACATATATGAATTGTATTTTTTATACCGATATTCCGAATAAGTTATATTTTTAATCAAACTCTCAATATATTTAAACTACAAAATCAATTATTAAGTCTCGGGAATTAAAAAGGTATATTAATTAGTATGTTTTAGAAGTAATTTCATTTTTAAGCTAATTATTTTGTTTTTCATAGTCGATATATTAAAATGAAGGCAGTTAATGAGTAGGAGGGAAATACAGTGAACAAAAAGTATGAAAAATTATTTGAAACACTTGAATTACCCAACGGAACAACATTAAGAAATCGTTTCGTTTTAGCACCTATGACACACACATTATCTCATGATGATGGCACTGCCTCAGATGTCGAATTGGATTATATGGAATCTCGCTCAAAGGATGTCGGTTTAGCCATTACAGCAGCAACTTATGTCAATGAAGAGGGGAAAGCATTTCCAGGAGAACCATCTATTTCTAAAGAGGAAGATCTTGAGGGCTTAAGAGCACTTGCAAAAAGAATGAAAAAAGGTGGCGCAAAAGCGATTGTACAAATCCATCATGGTGGTGCGAAAGGCTTACCTGAATGGGTACCCCAAGGTGACGTTAAAGCGCCAAGTGCTGTTTCAACTGTCGGCTTCGGTCATACTGAACCACATGATGCACGTGAAATGGCTGCAGAAGAAATTGATCAAATGATTAACGACTTCGGTAAAGCAACTTCACTTGCGATTCAGGCTGGATTTGATGGTGTGGAAATTCACGGGGCTAACCACTACATTATCGAACAATTCCAATCACCGTATTACAACCGTCGTGATGACAAATGGAAAGATTTATTTGCTGTACCTAATGCAATTGCAGATGAAGTATTACGTGTAGCTAAAGAAGAAGGACCTAAAGACTTTATTGTTGGTTACCGTTTTTCACCTGAAGAAGCAGAAGATCCAGGTATTACAATGGATAACACTGAAAAATTAGTCAAACATTTAATCAAAAAGCCACTCGATTATTTGCACGTATCATTAATGAATGTGCATTCCGTTGTACGACGTGGTGAACATGAAGGTCAAAAACGTGTTGATCTGATCTTAGATTGGATGGAAGACCGTATGCCACTTATCGCAATCGGTTCTGTATTCTCAGCAGATGACGCGTTAAGTGCCATCGATACAGGTGTGCCTTTAATTGCGATGGGTCGTGGATTGTTATTTGACGAAAATTTCATTAGTAAAATTCGAGAAGGTCGGGAAAGTGAAATAATTTCTTACTTCGATCCTGAAAGAGAAGACCATCACAACATGCCATATTTATTATGGAAAGCATTTGCTGATCAATTTTATCCATATCCGAAAAAACCTCAGGCATAAGCTGAGATAATTGATATAACAAAGGCGAATCGCATGCACGTCATTCACGTGTCTGCCATTCGCCTTTTGCTATTGTTAATTATATCGCTTATGAAATAGGTTGGTGTTGGGACATGAGTTTCCCCAGTCTTTACATTTTATGCGAAAGCGTTAGTCCTTTTCATGATAGCCATCAGCGGCTTTATTATCATTTGTGGAAAAAATAGGTGGTCGCTGTTTCGGTGTATCAAGACGACTCTTACATTCATCGCACATAAACGTTTTAATTGGATTATTTTTCAGACGTTTCGCTAATCGTGTATTTTCATCTAACAAAACTTCAGTGTCACATATGATGCAAGTGACTTTACGCATTTTAGAACACCTCTATATGTGTGACGTGCTTGAAAACATAAGCATAACCTTCATCTAAAGTATAAACAAAACTATCTACACCATTATCTTGGTAAAGACGTTTGCCATCTTTTGCGAATTGAAAGAAAAGATAAGGCAAAAGGTCGAATGGCACATCGATATGCGCTTCATCATTTGATAGTCGAATGGTCGTTACGTTTTCTAAAGGTTCTGCGTTTTTGAAAAAGGGTGTCATATTCATCGCAAATGAACCTTTTAATACAGCACGCTTTTTATATTCAATTTCAGAATTTAAAGTAGGTGGATTCGTTTGACCTTCTAAAATGGCACGATTCCATTCTCTGTTATCATCAAACTCAATCGGTTTTTGCCCCTCAAAAATACCTTTTTCTAAATCCTCAAGTGAGATTTTTCGATCGTCAAAAATCCACGTCGTACTATCGAGTGTAATTGGAAATTTAACGTCACCTTTTATTTGAATCATTTGTATGCACTCCCTCAGTTTAGCTACGTATATTTTAACATACTTGTCCTAGAGCGTATGCCAAATTTACTTGCTTTTTAACAATCGATGAGATAAACTTTTTACATAAGAAGAAAATTAATAGGGGGACTATGTCATGAGCAAGCAACAACAAATGAGCAATGCTGCATATGACCAACTGAATAAAGACGCAGATCGTATTTTACAACTCATTAAAGTTCAAATAGACAATCTAACACTACCACAATGTCCTTTATACGAGGAAGTTTTAGATACTCAGATGTATGGTTTACAAAAAGAGGTCGACTTTGCAGTGAATCTTGGACTTGTAAGCGAAGAAGATGGCAAGAAGTTAATGTTACGTTTAGAGAAAGAATTATCAAAATTACACGAAGCATTTACTCGCGTTTAATAGTTGCTATCTATATTAATAGCACGTTTTTTCGACGCCTAAGTGCGAGAATTGGATGATTGACACATATGAATAATATGAAAAGACTATTTCGGTATATTTTGAGATCTTCTAAATATATCGATTTTCCATTATTAATCACATATCTTGCACTCTGTTTTATTGGATTAACCATGGTCTATAGTGCAAGTATGGTCGCAGCAACGAGAGGGACACTTACAGGAGGTATTCCTGTTGCAGGTACATATTTTTATACGAGACAACTCATATATGTGATTGTCGGATTTTTTATTGTGTTTTTTATGGCCTATATTATGGACGTAAAAATATTAAAACAACGTAATGTCCAACTTGGAATGATGGGAATCATGCTCGCACTGCTTTTTGCGACATTATTATTTGGTAGTGAGATTAACGGTTCGAGAAGTTGGCTGAAGTTAGGATTTATGAACTTACAAGCATCTGAACTATTGAAGATTGCTATCATACTTTACGTCCCATATATTATAGAAAGAAAGCGCTACGAAATTCAGCGACAGCCTACTGTCATTTTGTGGCCGATTGCATTTGTCGGTTTTTGTCTTGGCCTCGTCTTATTACAAAAAGATGTGGGTCAAACATTGTTGATAGGCGGTATATTTTTTAGCATTATCGTTTATTCTGGGATTGGTGTTAAAAACTTGATTAAAATCGGTTCATACGCGATGTTAGCTTTAGTTGTCGTGATTTTAATTATTGTGATATTCCGTATTAATATTTTACCATCATATTTAACAGCACGTTTTAGCGCGTTGGAAAACCCATTTAATTATGAGTCTGGCATTGGTTACCATTTATCGAATTCGCTACTCGCTATTGGTAATGGTGGACTGTTTGGACGAGGATTAGGCAACAGTATCATGAAACTAGGTTACTTACCTGAACCGCATACAGACTTTATTTTTGCGATTATTAGTGAAGAACTTGGTTTCGTTGGGGCTTTTATCGTGTTAGCCATGATTTTCTTTATCGTCTATCGCGCTTTCGAATTAGCTTCACGTACATCATCATACTTCTACAAATTAGTATGTGTCGGGATTGCGAGTTATATCGCTTTACAAACATTTGTTAACTTAGGTGGTATTTCAGGTTTGATTCCGTTAACTGGTGTACCGCTCCCATTTATCAGTTTTGGAGGGTCATCGATGCTTAGTTTAAGTATCGCAATGGGTCTGTTACTCATTATTGCGAAACAGATTAAATATGATGATGCGAAACAACGCTACATGAAAAAGCAACAAGCCCAAATGAGACGTTATTAAGTTGAATACATGTACAAAGTATAAAACAGGTTGGGATGATTCCAGCCTGTTTCCTAAATTTAATACCGTGAAACAATAGGAGTAGTTAAATCAATAAACTTTATTTCGCTATTAATATTCTGAAATTTCTGATATAATATTGTTTTCACTTCGAGATTGGGCGATTAGAATAAGCGAAATGTAAATGCGCACCATTGTAGAAAGATTTATGAAAGGCAACATAAAGCAAAGCATAGCGCAAAAATAAAAAGATAAAATTGCATGACTTGAATATCTATATAAAAATTTTGAAAATGGTAAACAATACAGAGAGACAGCAGTCAGTTTGTTGTTAAAATAATATGATGATTTTGAGACTTTAAGATGATATTTTGTCAATGTTATATTTTTACATCGCAATATAGAAAGGAATAGTTATCGAATATGTCACGATAACGATGAAACAGACGAACACGGTCACGGATGAAACTAACAAAAAAAGCGTAACAACATGATGCGATATACTTTGACATCATCAAAAAAGAAAGATACAATGTTAGTTATTAATTTAAATTATTATAAACGATAATTTTTAGTTATTACCTTGTTTGCTTTTGATTTCAAATTTAAAACCATTTTTACACAAGATTCTTT
>NZ_PPQH01000039.1 GCF_002902385.1 Staphylococcus intermedius NCTC 11048
GAATTATATTTATATTGTTATTATTTATCTTAATATTAATTTAAAGGGGTGATAAAAGTGCACGAATATGATGATATTATGTCTGTTTCAACGGATATATATAATTATTTTAGTAAGATTACAAAAGAAGCTGCTAGAAATGCGTATGAACAGTGGGATATTTCTGAAGCACGTTCGCAGTCTGGAACTTTATCATTATATTTGGAAAATATTTCTAAAAATATTGATAGTTACTCGAATGATGAATTGAGTAAAATGATTTACACTATTTCTCGAGCTCAAAGGGAAATATTTAAATTACTATAGTATTTAAGCACATACGAAATTGTATGTGCTTTTTATGTGAATAAACGCAAATCATACACTGAGCGCATGGTTTTGGAATGGTTCTACCGTTGTATTAAAATAGTTATTTCAACATGCTAGAATAATATTTAGTCAGTCACCCAATATTATATGCATGAGGAGATACTAAAATGTCTAACGAAACACGTACAAAATGGAATTGTAATTATCACATAGTTTTTGCACCTAAAAATAGAAGTCTAATAATATCCGGAATTTTAAAAAGAGATATAGGATTAATTCAGAGACAAATATGTGAAAGAAGAGATATAGAAATAAAAGAATCTGAAGCATGTAAGGATTATATACACATGTTATTATGTACTCCACGAAAATTAAGTGTTTCTCAATTTGTAGTTTATTTAAAATGGAAAAGTAGTTTAAAATTTTATGACAGATATGCACATTTGAAATATAAATGTAGGAGTGGTTTTGATTATGCGCTCGATATGGGTAACACCTTGACGTTGAAAGTCCGATACAGGCTTGATTGTAGGAACTGCTAATGAAAGACAAGGGTGTCCATTATGAAATGGAATATGAAGGAAGTCGGAACGCAAACACTAGCACTGACAAACAGAAATATCATACAAGGGAAATATAGAATGGATGAATCTACTAAACAAGATGAAGTCCAATAATATCAGAGCTCTATATAGTAAATGATGCAGTGACATAAGTGAGAAGAAGCTACATCTTACTTGGAGAGGTCTCATCTGCGGTACTTTTATTGTAGTAACAACGGCTGTCTGGCTTCTCAATGCATTCATTTTTGAGAAGTCTAGTCAGTCATACGGGGGCAATACGACGAAATCTTTGTTACACAGGTGATTTCTGTTCTGCTACCAAAATCCGCCAACACCACATGTATGTTATCGTTCAATCATCGTTGGCTAGTTGAGAAAGGTCCTGAGAAGAACGCAAAGTCATTAGGGCAATCTTTTACCACAAATCATTGTGAGGGTATGTTAAACAAAACATTTGATCAATAGCATCAAAAATTTTTATGTCCCATCTTCGTCAATGTCAGTCGTATGACATCATCTAAAAACCATCCTCCGCAAATCACTTTAATAGTGTACAGAGTTTCCATAATCCACTATAATAAAATATGAATGTAAAATGGACGGGCTATATTTATTAGGAGGTAAAATTTTGAATTTAGTAAAGAAGAAAAATAAAGACATACGCATTATCCCCCTCGGTGGCGTAGGAGAAATCGCCAAAAACATGTATATCGTCGAAGTTGATGATGAAATGTTTATGCTTGATGCAGGGCTAAAGTTCCCTGAAGATGAAATGTTAGGCATTGATATTGTCATTCCTGATATTCAATACGTTTTAGAAAATAAACATAAATTAAAAGGTATTTTCTTAACACATGGACACGAACACGCGATTGGTGCAGTATCTTACATTTTAGAACAAGTCGAAGCACCGGTTTATGGTTCTAAATTAACGATTGGTTTAGTGAAAGAAAACTTAAAAGCACGTCAAATTAATAAGAAAATTCGCTATTATGTGGTGAATAATGAATCTGTCATGCGTTTTAAAGGTGTGAATATTACATTCTTTAATACGACACATAGTATTCCAGATAGTTTAGGTGTATGTATTCATACGTCTTATGGTGCGATTGTGTATACAGGTGAGTTTAAATTTGACCAAAGTTTACACGGCCATTATGCGCCAGATATGAAGAAAATGGCTGAGTTAGGTGAAGAAGGGGTTTTCGCATTATTAAGCGATTCTACTGAAGCTGAAAAACCGGGTTATAACACACCTGAAAACGTCATTGAAAGTCATATGTTTGATGCGTTTGCGAAAGTGACGGGCCGTCTTATCGTATCATGTTATGCATCTAACTTTATTCGCATTCAACAAGTGTTAAATATCGCAAATAGATTAAATAGAAAAGTATCATTTTTAGGCCGTTCATTAGAAAGTTCATTCAGTATTGCACGTAAGATGGGCTATTTCAACATTCCAAAAGATCTATTAATTCCTATGAGCGAAGTTGACAATTATCCGAAAAATGAAGTGATCATTATTGCGACAGGGATGCAAGGTGAGCCTGTAGAAGCATTGAGTCAAATGGCACGTCAAAAACATAAAATTATGAATATCCAAAAAGGTGACTCTGTATTCCTTGCGATTACTGCTTCAGCCAATATGGAAGTCATTATTGGTAATACGTTAAATGAGCTTGTGCGTGCGGGTGCACATATTATTCCGAACAACAAAAAAATTCATGCTTCAAGTCACGGCTGTATGGAAGAATTGAAATTAATGCTCAACATGATGAAACCTGAGTATTTCATTCCAATTCAAGGTGAGTTTAAAATGCAAATTGCACATGCGAAACTTGCGAGTGAAGCAGGTGTAAACCCTGAAAAAATCTTCTTAGCCGAAGCGGGCGATGTGATTCATTATGATGGTGAAGATATGAGCTTGAATGAAAAAGTGAATGCAGGTAATGTACTCATCGATGGTATCGGTGTGGGTGATGTCGGTAATATCGTGTTACGTGACCGTCATTTACTTGCTGAAGATGGTATTTTTATCGCTGTCGTTACACTTGATCCTAAGAATAGAAGAATTGCGGCTGGCCCTGAAATTCAATCGAGAGGGTTCGTATACGTTCGTGAAAGTGAAGCATTACTTAAAGAAGCAGAGGAAAAGGTACGTGAAATTGTAGAAGCTGGCTTACAAGAAAAGCGCATTGAATGGTCTGAAATGAAACAGAATATGCGTGACCAAGTGAGTAAGTTACTCTTTGAAAGCACACGTAGACGACCAATGATTATTCCAGTGATTTCAGAAATTTAGTTTTAAAATCAGTGTGAAGTTCAAACAAGAAAACGAATCTTACTCTTTGAAAGCCACGCCATTTTAAAGAGGAGATTCGCTTTTTTCATCATACAGGTTGATGACATCATTTTTTAGAAAGTAGAAGGTGACGAAGCATGGCGCAAACCAAGAAACGGAAATCCCAAACGACGCGCAATAGAAAGCGTACTTCGAAAAAGAAACAAAATGATACGCCTATTCGATTTATACTCGCTATTGTGATGGTCATCGCCATAATGTTAGGTGTATTTCAACTCGGCCTCGTGGGTATGGTCATTGATAGCTTTTTTAATTACTTATTTGGTTTAACGCGTTATCTTACATACTTTTTACTCTTATTAGCGATTGGCTTCATCGCTTATAACGGCAAATTACCCAAAACGCGTCGATTAACTGGATCGATTGTGTTGCAAATAGCGCTGTTGTTTGTCGCTCAACTCTATTTTATGGCGACAGGTGATATGAGGGCACAACGAGAGCCTGTGTTATCTTACGTGTTCCAAAGTTATGACGCGACGGAACATATGCAATTTGGTGGCGGATTGTTCGGTTTTTATCTTGTACATCTTTTATTGCCACTTATCTCGCTAGCTGGGGTGGTCTTACTCACGCTTGTATTACTCGTTTCAAGTGGTATTTTATTACTGAAAAAGCGTCATCGTGATGTCGCAAAAGTATGGTTGGAACAGTTTAAACAATCTACAACATCGTCATACGAAAAGGTGAAGGCGCATCAAACTGAACGCCGTATGACAAGAAAAGAGAAAAAAGAGCAAAAACGACTTGAACGCGAACAGCAACGTGCCATAGAGCCGAAAGATGTTTCGGATTTTCCGGAAGTTAATATTGAAGAAGACGAACCGACAGATTATCCGTCTATTCCCATTTTCGGACATCAATCAACAGAAGTAGACACACCGCGTCAGCAACCTGCACAAAAACAGTCGACACCGCCGGCACAATCTGATACACCACAGCGCCATAACGTGGCAACTCAAACGCACAATGAGGTAGAGGCCAGTGAATCAGAAGGCAGCATCACAGAAGCGGGAGCAGCGGAAAATCAACAATATGAAATCCCACCACTCTCGTTATTGAACGAACCGAAGCATCAACAAACAACTTCTAAAACGGAAGTGCAGCGTAAAGGTAAATTGCTCGAAACGACATTGAAAAACTTTGGTGTTGATGCGAAAGTGACGCAAATTAAGATTGGACCTGCCGTGACACAATATGAAGTGCAACCGGCGCAAGGGGTTAAAGTCAGTCGTATTGTCAATTTGCATAACGATATTGCACTTGCACTTGCTGCGAAAGATATTCGAATTGAAGCGCCAATTCCAGGTAAATCAGCTGTGGGTATTGAAGTCCCTAATCAAAAAGTGGCAATTGTCACATTAAAAGAAGTGTTGGATGAAAAGTTTCCAGCGAAAAATAAGTTGGAAGTCGCATTAGGTCGAGATATTTCAGGGGAACCGGTCACTGCAGAATTGAATAAAATGCCACACTTGTTAGTCGCTGGTTCTACGGGAAGCGGTAAATCCGTTTGTATTAACGGAATCATTACGAGTATTTTGTTGAATGCCAAGCCGCATGAAGTGAAGTTGATGATGATTGACCCTAAAATGGTAGAATTAAATGTGTATAACGGTATTCCACATTTATTGACGCCAGTTGTCACAAATCCACATAAAGCTGCACAAGCCCTTGAAAAAGTGGTAGCAGAGATGGAAAGACGTTACGATTTATTCCAGCATTCTGGTACGCGAAATATCGAAGGGTATAATGACTTTATTACACGTAAAAATAAAGAACTGTCAGAAAAAGAGGCATTACTACCGTATATTGTTGTGATTGTCGATGAGTTAGCTGACTTAATGATGGTAGCAGGTAAAGATGTTGAAACTGCTATTACGCGTATAACACAAATGGCACGTGCTGCAGGGATACATTTGATTATCGCGACACAACGTCCGTCTGTTGATGTCATTACGGGCTTAATTAAAAATAACATTCCGACACGTATCGCATTTGCGGTGAGTTCGCAAACAGATTCGCGTACCATTATTGATAGTGGTGGTGCTGAGAAGCTGTTAGGTAAAGGGGATATGCTCTTTATTAAAAATGGTGGATCGACGAGAACGCGTGTACAAGGTGCTTTTTTAAGCGATCAAGAAGTACAAACTGTCGTCGATTATGTCGTGGCCCAACAAAAAGCAAATTACGTGAAAGAAATGGAGCCCGATGCGGTAACAGAAGGCAGCTCTGAAAGCGAAAGTGATGATCCACTATATAAAGAAGCGTATTTGTTTGTGCTCGAACAACAAAAGGCCAGTACGTCACTGCTTCAACGCCAGTTTAGAATTGGTTATAATCGTGCATCAAGAATTATGGATGATTTAGAACGTAATCAAGTGATTGGCCCACAAAAAGGGAGTAAACCGAGACAGATTTTAGTTGATTTAAATGAGGGAGAGGTGTAACTCATATGTCTGTAAATCCTGATGTTAATATTGTAAAAGAATGGATTCTTAAAGAAATAGAGGCAAAAAACATCAAACCTGGTGAATCATTACCAGGTTTATTATCCATTGCACGTAGACTTGATGTCGCAACAGATCATGTACAAGTGGCGATTCATGAATTGGTGACAGAGCAAATTATTACGCAAAACTTTGAGGAAGGCGCGCGTGTGAAAATTCCACAACCGTTTTTCTATCCTTTAGATGAATTGATGAGCATTGGTCGTATGATTTCTGATAAAGGTTATGAAAGTGGAACGGTATTTTTAAGTCTTGATGAAGAAGTGGCTTCTCTCGACGATTGTAAAATTATGCAATTAGAACCGAACTCACAGATTACAGTGATTGAGCGTATACGTACAGCTAATGGTCAGCCTGTCGTATATTGTTTGGATAAAGTCACGACAAATGTGTTGGCGCATTTTGGGACACATAATCAACAAACATCCATTTTAAAAGCGATTGAAGCCGAGAGTCATCAAACGATTGCTTACGCTGAAACTGAGATGGAAGCGATTAGTTATGAACCTTATATTTCAGATGCATTAGAAGCAGACCCACAAGATGGCTTGATGTTATTGAAACAAGTTCATTACACAGAAGACGGTACACCGATACTTTATTCTTTAAATTATTTTAAAAGTAGCTTAGTGAAGTTTCGGACAATTCGAAAACGTCTATAAGTATATCAAAACGATTGTTAAAGGAGGAGTTGCATGAAACAACTTCAAGAACACCCGGATCAACGTATCACCGTTTTATCCACAAACAAATTTAAAACAACAACGATGATATTTAAATTCATGGCACCACTCGATAAAAAGACGATGACCCAGCGTTCATTGTTAAGTAAGTTACTCGTCCGTGCCACACAACAATATCCGACAGATAAAGCTTTCAATCAATATCTTTCTGAATTGTATGGTGCGTATGTGAATAGTTACGTCTCGAAGTATAAAGACCGTCACGTTATTTCGGTTACACTTGAAATCGTGAATGAACGTTATTTGTTAGATGATGAACCATTGTTCGACAAGGGCATTGCATTATTGAAAGAGGTCATTCTCAATCCACTCGTTCGAAATGGTGCTTTTGATGAAACATTTGTCGACCAAGAGAAAAGTTTATTAAAGAAAAAACTGACAGCGATTGAAGATAATAAATCACAAATTGCCTATTTACGCTTACTAAGGCATATGTTTGGTGAGCATCCATACAGTTATATGGCAGCAGGAGATCTTGGTGAAATTGACAGCATTACAGCGACAGATCTCTATCATACATATCGCTCGATGTTAGACAACGACTACTGTTCAGTTTATGTAGTAGGCAATGTTGAGGAAGCAGCGACCATTCAACATATCCAATCAGAATTCAATATTCAACCTTTTACATATCAAGTGACACAATTTGGTCAACATATCCAGCATGATGCACCCGTTAATGAAGTGATTGAACAAGACAATGTGGATCAAGCGAAATTAAACATGGGCTTTCGTTTTCCTACGCAATATGGCGATAAAGATTTTTATGCATTGCTTGTGTTTAATATGATGTTTGGCGGTGATCCGTCTTCAGTATTATTTAATGAAGTCCGTGAACAGAAGAGTCTCGCTTACTCGATTCATTCACAAATTGATGGTAAAAATGGCTTTCTATTTGTGATGAGTGGTGTTTCAGCTAAAGATTACGAATTAGCGAAAGTAACGATTATCGAGGCATTTAACCGATTTAAAGCAGGCGAATTTTCAGATGATAAAATGGAATTAGCGAAGAAAATCATTTTATCAGGACGTAAAGAATCCAAAGACCGTCCAAAAAATATGATTGAAATGATGCATAATCAATTGTTGCTCGAAATCCCAGAAACGGATGCACAATATGAAGCACGTATCAAAGCGGTGAAACACGAAGATATTCAACGACTCTGTCAAAATGCCCATCTCGATACGATTTATATTTTGACAAAGGAGGATGATACGAATGAATGAAACATATTACCAACAAATCGATGAGACGGTCTATCATTCTACCTTGGCGAATGGCTTGAATCTTTTCATTATCCCAAAGAAAGATTTTCAGAAAACGTTTGTCACATACACGACGCAGTTTGGTTCATTAGACCATCGTTTTAAACCCCATGGCGCTGACGAATTTGTTTCAGTACCAGATGGCGTTGCACATTTCTTAGAACATAAATTGTTTGAAAAAGAAGAAGGCGACTTATTTACCGAATTTGCTGAACATGATGCACAAGTCAATGCGTTTACAAGTTTTGACCGCACGAGTTATTTATTTAGCGCAACGAATCATATTGATGAAAATATTTTACGTCTATTAAAAATGGTAGAATCACCATACTTTTCAGAAGCATCAGTAGAAAAAGAAAAAGGGATCATTGCTGAAGAGATTAAAATGTATCAAGAACAACCGGGATACCGATTAATGTTTAATACGTTACGTGCGATGTATCAAGAGCATCCTGTACGTGTTGATATTGCAGGATCGGTGGAGAGCATTTATGAAATTACAAAAGACGATTTATATTTATGTTATGAAACATTTTATCATCCTTCTAATATGGTGCTATTTGTCGTAGGTGATGTTGATCCAGATCATATTGAAAATTTAGTCCGTACGCACGAAGACGCACGCGGTATCGTCGCACAACCAGAAATTGTACGTGATCCGTTACGTGAAACGTCCGAAGTGGTTGAATCTCAAGTCGTCGAATCGATGCCGATACAATCACCAAGAATCATGCTCGGTTTAAAGCATCCAGTTTATGACATGCCACTGCATCAAGGTGTCAAAGAAGATATCGAAATGTCATTTTTCTTTGAGATGATCTATGGCGAAGAAACGAATTTTTATCAGTCGCTGTTGAGCCAAGATTTAATTGATGATACGTTCAGTTATCAAACGGTCATTGAACCGACCTACAGTTTTTCACTCATTACATCTGCAACGACAGAACCTGAACAGTTAAAGACGATGCTGTTAGATGAATTACATGCTCGTATTGGTACTTTAGATGATCAGCATGCTTTTGATTTATTAAAGCGTCAGTTTATTGGTGAATACATTTCAAGTTTAAATGCACCGGAATATATTGCGAATCAATCCACAAAGTTTTATTTCGACGGTGTGAGTTTATTTGAATTATTAAATGTAATCGATAGCATTACGTTAGATACGATGAATGAAACTGTTCGCCGTCGTATGGATATGAATGCACTTGTCGATAGCCGTTTGGAGATTAAAATGCCATGAAAGCAATCGTCATCGGAGGATCTGGAACAATAGGTCGTGCAATTACGCATGACCTTCTTTCAAATGGTTATGAAGTGATTGTGACGTATCATCAAACCCCGTTAGCCACATTGGTGGAAGCGTATCAAGGGCAACCTGTGCAATTTGTGCAGCTCGATTTATCTCAACCTGTGAATCTAGAGGAAAAATTAGGTTTTATCCAAAATCTAGACGTATTGGTTTATGCGAGCGGTCATAGTTTATTTGGGATGCTGCAAGATATGACGGATACGGATATTCATGAAGCTTATCAAGTGCATGTTTTTCATTTCATCAAAATCACACAATATTTCGTTAACCAACTCATTCAAAGTCCACATGGTAGAGTTGTGGCCATTTCGTCTATTTGGGGCGAAACGGGTACAAGTTTTGAAACGATTTATTCTAGTATGAAAGCGGCACAAATTGGTTTTGTGAAATCCTTGGCCAAAGAATTAGCCCGTACATCAGTGACAGTTAATGCGATTGCACCTGGTGTCGTCGCTGGTACAATGACGGATGCACTAGATATTGATGCACGTGAAGCATTGTTAGAAGAATTGCCTCAAAATCATTGGATTGATCCTAAAGAAATTGCACATGCGACACGCTTCTTGTTATCGCCATTATCACAAAGTATCACCGGCACAGTTCAACGTATTAATGGTGGTTGGTATTGTTAGTTTGATATAATAGAAGTTAAAGATAACGCCACTGTCGACATTAAGGGGGATTTTGATGATTACACGAGAAAAACGCGAATGGTATTTAGAATATCAAATTAATGTGAACCGTGCAGGGTTATTAGGTGATGTTTCGAGTTTATTAGGGATGATGGGGATTAATATTGGAACGATTAATGGGATTGATCAATCCATTCGTGCCTTTATTATCAAATCAGATAGCGAAGAAAAAATTAAACGGTTTGAGACATTATTAGAGGAAATTGATGACATTTCATTAAGAGTCTTACGTGAACCTGAGTTGAAAGATAGACTTGCAGTGAGACACGGACGATATGTCAAACAAGATGAACATGATAAAAAAATATTCCGTTTTGAAAGAGATGACTTAGGTTTACTGGTCGATTTTATGGCAGAACTCTTTAAGGAAGAAGGCCATAAATTGATCGGTATTCGCGGGATGCCACGTGTTGGTAAAACGGAGTCCATTGTTGCAGGAAGCGTTTCTGCACACAAAAAATGGTTGTTCATTAGTTCGACGCTCATTAAGCAAACAGTGAGAAGTTCTTTGATTAAAGGCGAATATGATAAAGATCACGTATACATTATTGATGGGGCAGTGACAGCGAGAGAAACGAATCCGAAACACCAGGAACTCGTGAAAGAAGTCATGACCTTGCCATCTGTTAAAGTGGTAGAACATCCAGATTTATTTGTCGAAGCAAGTGACTATATTATGGATGATTTTGATTACATTATCGAATTGCGTGCTGAAGAAAACCAAGAAATTGAATATGAAGAAATGAAGAAGAAAACAGTCAAAAGTAAAAATAATTTAGATTTTGGTGATACTTTTGGCGGCTTTGGTGACGGTTTTGGTGATGGCTTCGGTTCATTGTAACGATGGGGGGGAATGACAGTTGCGGACCATTGGAGAAGTATTACAAAGCAAAAGAGAACGTTTAGGTATGACCCTAACTGAATTAGAAAAGAGAACACAAATTCAACGAGAGACGCTTATGGATATTGAACAAAATCGTTTTGATCAGTTTAAACATCCGAACCACATTCGTGGGTTTATTCAAAAATATGCACAGTCTGTCAATATTGATGGGCGTTTACTCATGGAGAAACATAATGAAGAATTACCTGCAGTCCAACGTCAAGCACATGTCATTTTAGAACAAATCGCACAGCAAAAAGCGGTGTTGAATTTTACACAAACAGATCAACAACCGAAAAAAGTAGCCATTTTAATAGGTTTATTGACAGGTGTCACAGCGGTACTTTGGGTGCTCATGACCCTTATGTTATAATAAGAGCATCAGATATAGATTGAGTGAAAAGAGGAGCAAACATGAATATACCGAATCAGATTACCGTCTTTCGTGTTATTTTAATCCCTATTTTTATGTTATTTGCACTTGTAGATTTTGGAATGGGGCAAGTGACATTTTTGGGAGGACAACCGATTCGAATTGAATTTTTAATCAGTGGTATCATCTTTATTTTGGCATCGCTAAGTGACTTTTTAGACGGTTATTTAGCACGCAAATGGCAAATCGTCACAAATATGGGCAAATTTTTAGACCCACTTGCTGACAAACTCCTTGTCTCTGCGGCATTGATTGTGCTCGTTGAACTTGGTTTAACGAATTCAGTCGTGGCAGTAATCATCATTGCACGTGAATTTGCAGTGACAGGATTACGTTTATTGCAAATTGAACAAGGATTTGTGAGTGCTGCGGGTCAATTAGGAAAAATTAAAACGGCCGTGACGATGGTTGCATTGATTTTAATTTTATTAGGCGAACCATTCAGTCAATGGATCGGTTTCAGCTTAGGACAAGTATTACTATACATCGGTGTGTTTTTCACAGTGCTTTCTGGTATTGAGTACTTTTACAAAGGCCGTGACGTATTTTTACAAGACAAAAAATAATTAGCGTACATATTTCAAAAATAATGGCAATACATGAATTATCCATGTTGCCTACAATATGACGTTTTTCAAAATTGCAAACTTGAATGGCTAGGGTCAGTATCCTAGTCATTTTTATTGGTTTTGGGGACAAATCTGATGTTTGATAAAATGATTACAGTAATTGATTGGATGAACTTTATCTTTTTTATATTGTCATCTTCTAGGATAAAATAAGAGAGAACACTTCAATCAACGTGAATGATAGATAGGGGACGAAAACATGAAAGTATGTATTATCGCAGTGGGATCAGAACTGCTATTAGGCCAAATTGTGAATACGAATGCACAATTTGTATCGCAAAAATTTAACGAAGCGGGGCATCATGTATTGGAACATATTGTCGTTGGGGATAATGCACAACGACTTGAAAATGTGACAAGACGTGCTTTACAACAATACGATGTGCTCGTATTTACAGGGGGACTTGGTCCGACGAAAGATGATTTAACGAAACAAACCGTAGCAGATGTTTTAAATCAAAAGCTTGTTATGAACCAAGAAGCGATGGATTATATTGAACACTATTTCAAACAACATGGTAAAGTGATGACACCGAACAATAAACAACAAGCGCTAGTGATTGAAGGGGCTGAAGTTTTGGCGAATAAAGTCGGTATGGCACCTGGTATTTATGTTCAACACGACAATCGACATATCGTGATGTTGCCGGGGCCTCCTAAAGAACTTCAGCCTATGGTCGTGAATGAATTGATGCCGTATTTCTCACAAGGTGGTCAAACAATTGAATCAGAAGTATTACGTTTTAGTGGTATGGGTGAATCTCAAGTTGAAACAGAACTTATGGACTTGATTGATGCGCAGTCAAATCCAACGATTGCGCCGTTAGCTGGTACGCATGAAGTGACCATTCGACTGACAGCAAGTGGAGAAAATACAGAAATGACGAAGCAGCGCATTGCACCGATTAAAGAAGAGATATTGAAGCGCATCGGGTTGTATTATTATGGTTCAGATGACATGACACCAGAACGGGCCGTGTTAGCATTGCAACGACAAACATTTGCAGTGTATGATCAAGTGACAGATGGCTTATTACATGCACGTTTGAAACAAGAAGATACCAAACATTTACTAAAAGGGTATATGTTACATCACCCTCAATTTATAGATGACGCTCTTTCTATAAAAGGTCAGCTTTATACAGCAGCGTATTTTGTTCAAGCGCTTTATGAGAGTGAGCAATCCATCAGTCTGCTCTCAAAAAATAACACCGTTTATATTGGATTATTGAATGGCGATACGTTCCACATTAAAACGTTTCAAATGGCCCAAATGAGACATTTACAACGTGACAGAAGTCAAAATTATATTTTAATTACGTGGTTAAATTGGCTAAAACATCTCGATAATCCTTCTATTATTGACAAAATATAAGTACATGCGTTCTGTTTTGGTGAAACTGCACTTCAAAAATAACGAACAAACATTCGCAAAACACTTGTAATTTGATTTAATACCATGTATAGTAGAATTAAATTAAAAGGAAATTTCGATCAAGTAGGGGGTCCTAAATTGGATAATGAACGTCAAAAAGCGCTAGATACAGTAATTAAAAACATGGAAAAATCATTTGGTAAAGGTGCCGTAATGAAATTGGGCGAGAATAAAGATCGCCGTGTTTCAAGTGTTTCAAGTGGTTCGGTAACGCTAGACCATGCATTAGGAGTTGGCGGCTATCCTAAAGGTCGTATCATCGAAGTTTATGGCCCCGAAAGTTCTGGTAAAACAACAGTCGCTTTACATGCCATTGCTGAGGTGCAAAAAAATGGTGGGGTTGCTGCATTCATTGATGCCGAACACGCACTCGATCCAGTATACGCCCAAGTATTAGGTGTAGATATAGATAACTTATACCTTTCACAACCAGACCACGGGGAGCAAGGACTTGAAATTGCAGAGGCCTTTGTCAGAAGTGGTGCAGTGGATATTATTATTATCGACTCAGTTGCAGCATTGACACCTAAAGCTGAGATTGAAGGTGAAATGGGAGATACGCACGTTGGTTTACAAGCGCGGTTAATGTCTCAAGCATTGCGTAAACTTTCAGCAGCCATTTCAAAATCAAAAACGACAGCAATCTTTATTAACCAAATTCGTGAAAAAGTAGGGGTTATGTTCGGTAACCCTGAAACAACGCCAGGCGGCCGTGCACTGAAATTCTACAGTTCAGTACGTTTAGAAGTCCGTCGTGCGGAACAATTGAAACAAGGTCAAGATATTGTAGGTAACCGTACTAAAATTAAAGTTGTTAAAAATAAAGTTGCACCACCATTCAAAGTAGCAGAAGTGGATATCATGTATGGTAAAGGGATTTCACGTGAAGGCGAATTAATTGATTTAGGTGTGCAATACGACATTGTAGATAAATCAGGTGCTTGGTATTCATATAATGGTGAACGTATGGGTCAAGGTAAAGAGAATGTCAAACAATTCTTACTTGAAAACCCTCAACTTGAGGATGAAATTGATCGCAAATTGCGAGAAAAGCTTGGCATTTATGATGGTGATGTTGAAGAACCTGAACAAGAAGAAACACAAACACTTTTTGATGAATAATGTTAGATAACATACAGCTAAAAAGAAATTGATTCAATAAAAAAGCGATGTGTGCAGGATTTATCCATTCTGTACCGATCGCTTTTTATTTGTTATCGCAACAGAAACCTTGATTTTTCGTTGTTCAAAACGTACAATTGAACTTGTATGATTCTTATTTTATCCATATAATCATATAGATTGATTAACATACAGAACGAAATCCTAGAAAAAGGAGGTGTTTGTGTGAATTTATTAAGCCTCTTACTCATTTTGCTGGGTATCATTCTAGGAGTTGTTGTAGGGTATTTTATCGCCCAAAACTTGATTTACCAAAAGCAGTTGCAAGCTAAACAAACTGCGAAAGATATTCTTGAACAAGCAAACAAAGAAGCAGAAAACCTTAAAAAAGAGAAATTAATCGAAGCGAAGGAAGAAAATCAAATTCTCCGAGAACGTGCTGAAAACGAACTTAGAGAACGACGTACTGAGCTTCAAAGGCAAGAATCCCGACTTCTTCAAAAAGAGGAAAACTTGGAGCGTAAATCTGATCTTCTCGACAAGAAAGATGAGATTTTAGAGCAAAAAGAATCTAAAATTGAAGAAAGACAACAACAAGTAGATGCAAAAGAGAGTAGTGTTCAATCAATAATAATGAAGCACGAACAAGAACTAGAACGCATCTCCGGTCTCACACAAGAAGAAGCACGTAAAGAACAATTATCACGTGTAGAAGATGAGTTGTCACAAGATATTGCAGTACTTGTTAAAGAAAAAGAAAATGAAGCAAAAGAAAAAGTAAACCAAAATGCTAAAGAGTTGCTCGCAACAGTTGTGCAACGTTTTGCTGCAGATCATACTTCTGAATCAACAGTTTCAGTTGTAAACTTGCCTAATGATGAAATGAAAGGACGAATTATCGGTCGTGAAGGTCGTAACATTCGTACGCTAGAAACACTTACAGGTATTGATTTAATTATTGATGATACGCCAGAAGCTGTTATTTTATCAGGTTTTGATCCGATTCGACGAGAAATTGCGAAAACAGCATTAATTAATCTCGTGTCAGATGGGCGTATTCATCCTGGACGCATAGAAGATATGGTTGAAAAATCAAGACGTGAGGTTGACGAAATTATTCGTGACGCTGGTGAACATGCAACTTTCGAATTGAATGTTCATAATATGCATCCAGATTTAATTAAAATATTAGGTCGTATGCATTATCGTACAAGTTACGGACAAAATGTATTGAAACATTCTATTGAAGTTGCGCACCTTTCAGGGATGCTTGCTGCAGAACTGAATGAAGATGTGACATTAGCGAAACGTGCAGGTTTATTACATGATATTGGTAAGGCGATTGACCATGAAGTGGAAGGCAGTCACGTAGAAATCGGTGTAGAGTTAGCTAAAAAATATGGCGAACCTGAAACAGTGATTAATGCGATACATTCTCATCATGGTGATGTGGAGCCAACCTCTATCATCTCAATTTTAGTTGCTGCAGCCGATGCATTATCTGCTGCAAGACCAGGGGCAAGAAAAGAAACATTAGAGAACTATATTAAGCGTTTAGAGCGTTTAGAAGAAATCTCTGAGAATTATGAAGGTGTTGAAAAGGCCTTTGCAATTCAAGCAGGTCGAGAAATTCGTGTGATTGTAGAACCTGAGACGATAGATGACTTAAAATCTCACCGTTTAGCGCGAGATATTAAAAATCAAATTGAAGGTGAACTGCAATATCCGGGTCATATCAAAGTGACAGTCGTTCGTGAGACGAGAGCAATTGAATATGCGAAATAATTGCGTATGAAAACGAAAAGCAAGTTTCTTTATTAAAGGGTATAAAGAAACTTGCTTTTTTATATTGTGTAAAAAATTGTTCAAATTGATTCACGTGCTTACATACAAGACACTTGCGTGATAAAGTTGAAAATATCCCGCAGAAATCAAGCTGTTAGTACCAATAAGAACGATTTTAATCATTTCGATGTTTTATCTAGAAAGATTTAATTCAGTCTCTTTCAATTCCTCCAATGCGCTTGCGGTATCATAGCAATTTGAAGAAATATTCGTGTAACGTTCTGCTAAACGATAGGCATGGATATACAAATCAATGCTTTCTTTCGCTATTTCTTCAGGCTCCTCCTTTTTTGACGGATTCGCACTGACTACAAGTTCTGCAAATTTTTCTGGATCAATATGAATTGACATAAATTAATAAACAGCTCCTAGTTTTTTGTTTTAAACATGACTTATGAATGATTTGCACCATAAGCCTTCCTAAATTTGCATTACCCTCTTCACTGTCAATTAATCATAATTTTTCATTCAAGCAAACACTTGAATATGATGCCAAAAGACGTTATAATTTTAATATAAAAATAATATATAAAAGGAATTGAGATGTAATGACTCAAAAAATTGCAACTTGTGATACGTTTAGTATTGATGTTGAAGCTGTGCAACAATCAAAAGCCGAGATTGCTGCATCGAATATTGAGCTGGTCAGTCAAATGTTTAAAAGTATAGCCGACACGAATCGTTCCAAAATTGTGTTCGCACTTTGTCATCATGACGAATTGTGTGTTTGTGACATTGCGGAAATTTTAAATATTACCGTAGCAAATGCATCTCACCATTTAAGGTCACTCTATAAAAACGGTATTGTAACTTACCGAAAATCGGGGAAGCGCGCATTTTATCGTTTGTATGATGAACATATTCGACAATTGATGATGATTTCTATTGAACATAAGAAAGAAGTGGATGAAGATGATTCAAAGTCGTAAAACATACAAAATTGAAGGTCTATCATGCGCAAATTGTGCCGGAAAATTTGAGAGAAATGTGCAAAGGTTAGCCTCAGTTGAAGCGGCACAAGTGAATTTTGGTGCTTCAAAAATTTATGTGACGGGCAATCCTTCAGTTGAAGAGTTAGAAGGTGCAGGTGCTTTTGAGAACTTAAAGCTGACGTTGGATGAGCGTCAAAGGGATGTATCAAAGACTGAACAAAGTAATACGACACAACCGGCAACTTGGTTGGATAAAGCTAAACAATTTTATAGTGCACATCAAGCGGTTTGTGTAGCGACATTGTTGATGGCCTTGGGTTATACTTCACATTTCATGAGTGGGGAAAATCATGTGATGACCATGTTACTCTTCGCTTGTTCGATTGTATTAAGTGGAAGCGGTTTGCTCATTCGTGGTGTGAAAAATTTAGTACACCTTGAATTCGATATGCATACTTTGATGACGATTGCGGTCATAGGTGGTGCGCTCATTGGTCAATGGGGTGAAGTGGCAGCGGTTGTCATTTTATTTGCGATCAGTGAAGCACTCGAAACATTTTCTATGGATAAAGCACGTCAGTCGATGCAATCTTTAATGGATATCGCGCCAGATGAAGCAACAGTGATACGTGCAGGTCAACATGTAAAAGTCCCCGTAGATGACATTGCTATCGACGAAATATTATATATCAAGCCAGGACAAAAAATTGCGTTAGATGGTGTGGTCGTTGCAGGTCGCGCTGCAGTTAACGAAGCTGCTATTACAGGTGAGTCCATGCCAGTGGAAAAGGTGGAAGATGCCGAAGTATATGCAGGTACATTGAATGAAGATGGCGTCCTTGAAGTGCGCGTCACGAAAACCGCAGCACATACAACATTAGCCAAAATGATTCAACTCGTTGAAGAAGCACAAGTGAACCAAGCGCCAGCACAAGCGTTTATTGAAAAATTTGCACGTTATTATACGCCTGCCATTATGATCATCGCGTTACTCGTTGCGTTGGTGCCACCTTTTATCTTAGGTCAATCCTTTTTAACGTGGGTGTATCAAGGTTTAGCCGTTCTCGTTGTAGGCTGTCCTTGCGCGTTAGTCATAGCCACTCCGATTTCTATCGTATCGAGTATTGGTAATGCTGCAAAAAATGGTGTGCTCATTAAAGGAGGCATTCACCTTGAACAAATGAGTCGAATCCGGGCAGTCGCCTTTGATAAAACTGGAACTCTAACGATGGGTCAACCGGAAGTGACGACTGTTCAGACTTTAACAAATGCGGGTGTAGACTCCGATTTGATTGGACAAATTGCAGCAATTGAAAGTCGTTCGGATCATCCGCTTGCACGGGCAATTGTTCGATATGCACAAACCCAACAACATCATTTTGAACATTATGAAGTGACGGATTTTCATTCACAAACAGGTCAAGGTGTCACTGCAAACATTGAAGGGCGTCAATTCATTATTGGGCAACCACAAATGTTTCAATTGACCCAACCTGCTATTTCAACGCAAATTCAGCAATTACAAGAACAAGGGCACACGGTTATACTTGTTTCTGTGGACGGTACGTTATGCATGTTGATAGCGATGCGTGATGCTGTGCGTGAACAGTCTCAAAAAGCGATCAAAGCCCTCCGTGAACTTGGCATTCAACATACAGTGATGTTAACTGGCGACAATTCAAAAACAGCCCATGCGATTGCTCAAAAACTCAATATAACGGATGTTAAAGCGGATTTGATGCCAGTGGATAAATTAAATCAAATGGAACAGCTCAAACAGCAATACGGTACTGTTGCCATGGTCGGTGATGGCGTGAATGATGCCCCTGCATTGGCGAGTGCATCAGTTGGTATTGCGATGGGTGGTGCAAGTACAGATACTGCACTTGAAACCGCAGATATTGCGCTACTGAGTGACGATATGTCGAAACTACCTTTTACGTACCGTTTGAGTCAGAAAACGATGCGTATCATTAAGGCGAATATCACGTTCGCTATTCTGATTAAATTGGTGGCGTTGTTACTTGTGATTCCAGGCTGGTTAACATTGTGGATTGCAGTGTTTTCTGACATGGGTGCAACGTTGATTGTCGCTTTAAATGCGATTCGTTTATTGTATGTTAAAGCGAGTGATACAGAAGGAATGTCGCGTGAGTAATGCAACTATATGAGCGAATGTCATCTTCAAAATCGTGTTAAGTTAGCCGAGGATCATTTTTATGTCAGCATTTAAGCACATTTGAGATGACAATTTTGCTCGCATACGTTGACATCGATGGTGAGAACGGTACAATAAAACGTGTCAACATACATGTCAAATCGTTATGTAATGCGTTTGATCATGACGATAAATAAGGGACGTCACATGACGAAATGTTGGTGAAACGTCCCTTTTAGATTGTTTTTGTAACCCCCAATAAAAAGGTTTCTATTTAAAAAGATGTCAAATAGAAATAGGGGTGATTAGAGAGGACGAAAAATATGAGGATTTTATTTATAGGTGATATTGTTGGCAAGGTCGGTCGTCAAACAATTTCAGAGCTGTTGCCGAAACTGAAACAACATTATCGTCCTACGTTAACGATTGTGAATGCGGAAAACGCAGCGCATGGCAAAGGGTTAACTGAAAAAATATATAAGCAGTTGTTACGTGAAGGTGTCGATTTTATGACAATGGGTAACCATACCTATGGACAACGTGAAATTTATGATTTTATCCAGGATGCGACACGTTTAGTAAGACCAGCGAATTTCCCGGATGAAGCGCCAGGTGTTGGAATGCGCATCCTTCAACTTAACGCTAAAAAATTGGCAGTCATCAACTTGCAAGGGCGAAGTTTTATGCCGATGATTGATGATCCCTTTAAAAAAGCAGACCAGTTGATTGCAGAAGCGGAAAAAGAGGCAGATTACATTTTTGTCGATTTTCATGCTGAGACAACTTCAGAAAAAAATGCAATGGCTTGGTATCTCGATGGCCGTGTCAGTGCGGTAGTGGGCACACATACCCATATTCAAACGTCAGATAACCGCATTTTGCCAAATGGAACGGCCTATATTACTGATGTTGGGATGACAGGCTATTACGACGGGATATTAGGGATTAACCGCGATGAAGTCATTAAACGTTTTATTACGAGCCTCCCACAACGTCATGTTGTACCGGATGAAGGGCGCAGTGTATTGTCAGGTGTCATCATCGATTTGAAAGAAGATGGTGCAGCGAAAAAAATTGAACGTATTTTAATTAATGAAGATCATCCATTTGAAGCATAATGAATTAAATATATTCAAAAAATGGCTAAATTGTGATGTATCACTATCCGCCATTAGTATGAATTTTTTTCAAACCCACTATTTTGTAGAGCAAATAGTGGGTTATTTTGATAAAATATTGAGTGAATTTAAACGTGTAGGAGGCTAAATCTATGAAATCTCAATTATCATGGAAAGTGGGAGGTCAGCAAGGCGAAGGGATCGAATCAACGGGTGAAATTTTCGCTACTGCTATGAACCGCAAAGGCTATTATTTATACGGCTATCGTCATTTTTCAAGTCGTATTAAAGGTGGCCATACTAATAATAAAATCCGTGTTTCGACAACACCTGTGCATGCCATTAGTGATGATTTAGATATTCTGGTAGCATTCGACCAAGAAACGATTGTGTTGAACCATCATGAAATGCGTGAAGATAGCGTCATTTTAGCGGATAGTAAGGCAAAACCAGAGAATCCTGAAGATTGTAAGGCGCAACTCATTGTCCTACCATTTACAGAGGTAGCAAAAGAATTAGGTACGACTTTGATGAAAAACATGGTAGCGATTGGTGCGACATCCGCACTCATGCACTTGAATACAGAGACTTTCGAATCCTTAATTACGAATATGTTCGAGAAAAAAGGCGAGAAAGTAGTTAATTTAAATATTCAAGCTTTAAATGAAGGCTATCGTTTAATGCAAGAACAACTCAGTGAAGTGGATGGCGATTTCGAACTTGAAGAAAGTAGTGGCGTCCCTCATTTATACATGATTGGGAACGATGCTATTGGTTTAGGTGCCATTTCTGGGGGTTCAAGATTTATGGCGGCGTATCCGATCACACCAGCTTCTGAAGTCATGGAGTACATGATTGATAATCTACCGAAAGTCGGCGGTACAGTGATTCAAACAGAAGACGAGATCGCTGCTGCAACGATGGCGATTGGTGCAAACTACGGTGGTGTCCGTGCTTTCACAGCGTCAGCAGGTCCTGGCTTATCTTTGATGATGGAAGCAATCGGATTATCAGGTATGACCGAGACACCATTTGTTGTCATTAATACGCAACGTGGTGGTCCATCAACAGGCTTGCCGACGAAACAAGAACAGTCAGACTTAATGCAAATGATTTACGGCACACACGGAGACATTCCTAAAATTGTCCTTGCGCCAACAGATGCTGAGGACGCGTTTTATCTAACAGTAGAAGCATTTAACTTAGCTGAAGAATATCAATGTCCAGTCATTTTATTAAGTGATTTACAATTATCATTAGGTAAGCAAACGGTGAAAGCTCTCGATTATTCGAAAATTGAAATTCGTCGTGGTGCTACAATTACTGAAGATATTGAAAGAGATGAAGACGACAAAGACTACTTCAAACGTTATGCGGTTACAGAATCAGGCGTATCGCCACGTCCAATTCCAGGTGTCAAAGGCGGTATTCATCACGTAACGGGTGTGGAACATAACGAAGAAGGTAAACCAAGTGAAGCGGCGGAAAACCGTCAAAATCAAATGGATAAGCGGATGCGTAAGACAGAAAATTTAGTGATTCCAGAACCAGTAGAAGGTACAGTGGAACATGAGGATGCAGATATTTTATACCTTGGATTTATTTCAACTAAAGGTGCAATTCAAGAAGGAACATCACGTTTAGAACAACAAGGACATAAAATCAACCATTTACAAATTCGACAATTACATCCATTTCCAACAGAAGTGATTCAAGACGCTGTCAATAAAGCGCAAAAAGTGGTCGTTGTTGAACATAACTATCAAGGTCAATTGGCAAATATCATTAAAATGAACGTGAACTTAGGTGACAAACTCGTCAAACAAACCAAATATGACGGCACGCCATTTTTACCGCACGAAATTGAAACTAAAGGTTTAGAAATTTTGAATGCATTAAAGGAGAGAGTGTAATTGGCTACATTTAAAGATTTTAGAAATAATGTGAAACCCAATTGGTGTCCAGGCTGTGGTGACTTCTCAGTACAAGCCGCTATCCAAAAAGCAGCCGCAAACGTTGGTTTAGAACCTGATGAAGTGGCATTAATTACAGGAATTGGTTGTTCAGGACGTCTTTCAGGTTACGTGAATTCATACGGTGTCCATTCCATTCATGGTCGTGCATTACCACTTGCACAAGGTGTGAAAATGGCGAACCGTGATCTGACAGTCATCGCTTCTGGTGGTGACGGCGATGGTTATGCAATCGGTATGGGCCATACAATTCATGCGTTACGCCGAAACATGAACATTACTTACATCGTGATGGATAACCAAATTTATGGACTGACAAAAGGGCAAACATCACCATCATCAGCGCCTGGATTTGTAACTAAAACGACACCTAAAGGAAATATCGAACAAAACGTTGCGCCTTTAGAGTTGGCATTGTCTTCAGGGGCGACATTCGTTGCGCAAGGTTTTTCTAGTGACATTAAAGCACTCACAAAAATGATTGAAGATGCAATCAATCATGATGGCTTTTCATTCGTCAATGTCTTTTCACCATGTGTCACATACAATAAAATCAATACGTATGACTGGTTTAAAGAAAACTTAACAGCAATTGATGATATTGAAAATTATGACGTCAGCAACAAACAAGCGGCGTTACAAACTGTACTTGAACACGATTCATTAGTGAAAGGGATTGTGTACCAAGATACAACCACACCTTCATATGAGTCGCAAATTGATGCATTAGCAGAAACACCATTAGCACATCAAGACTTGAATTTAAGCGAAGAACAATTTGAGTCATTCACAAAACAATTTGTCTAATGGCACATTGAGAAATGGGATTGAAGTCGAGATAAAACTTCAATCCCATTTTTTTACAGTCATACCAACAAAGCAAAGGTTTATTGAATTGGGCGCCAAGTCAACCGACAAAATTGGTATCATCATTTGTACAATTGGATGCGATCACGTCAATTCTAACGTTAGAAATATCAAGCGATTATTAAAAAGGCGTTATTTTTGCGCCGTTATCATAAGAAAGTCATAATCAATGTATGAAGGAGGTTTTAACTATGATAGATACATTAATGAGCATTCAAATTATTCCGCAAACACCGCATGGCGAAGATGTCATCCCTTTTGTAGATGAAGCGATCAAAGTGATAGATGATTCAGGTTTGAACTACCGTGTAGGACCTTTAGAGACAACAATCGAAGGGGATATGAGTAGTTTGCTCATCTTAATTCAAAAAATGAATGAACGTATGGTCGAACTTGAATCACCAAGCATAATTAGCCAAGTGAAGTTTTATCATGTGACTGAAGGCATCAGTATTGAAACGCTAACAGGTAAGTATGATGAAATGGCTTAAACAATTGCACAACTTCAATTAAATTTGGAAGATATCATTTTGCACTTTCCCTAGATTTTTAATATAATGAACTAATGATATATGGGCAGAAAGGGTTTTGCATGTGAATGAAGAACAAAGAAAAGCTGGAACGATTGATGTCTTAGCGCAACGTGACAGTAAAGAAGAAAAAGATTACAGTAAATATTTTAATTTTGAACACGTTTATCAACCACCAAGTTTAAAAGATGCGAAAAAACGTGGGAAAGAAGCAGTGCAATATAACCGTGATTTTCAAATTGATGAAAAGTATCGCGGTATGGGGAAAGGTCGTACATTTTTAATTAAAACATATGGTTGTCAAATGAATGCGCATGATACAGAGGTCATGGCGGGGATTTTAACAGCTTTAGGTTATACGCCGACTGAAGATGTGAATACCGCAGATGTCATTTTATTAAATACATGTGCGATTCGTGAAAACGCTGAAAATAAGGTGTTTGGCGAGATTGGGAACTTAAAGCATATTAAGCAAGAGCGCCCAGATTGCTTAATTGGCGTTTGTGGATGTATGTCTCAAGAAGAATCAGTAGTAAATAAAATTTTAAAATCATACCAAAATGTCGACATGATTTTTGGTACACATAACATTCACCGTTTACCACAAATTTTAGAAGAAGCTTATTTATCTAAAGCGATGGTCGTGGAAGTATGGTCTAAAGAAGGCGATGTCATTGAGAACTTACCTAAAGTGCGTCAAGGCCGTATTAAAGCATGGGTGAATATTATGTATGGTTGCGACAAGTTTTGTACATATTGTATTGTGCCATTTACACGTGGTAAAGAGCGTAGTCGTCGCCCAGAGGATATTATTGAAGAAGTGCGTGACTTAGCGCGACAAGGTTATCAAGAAATTACGTTACTCGGTCAAAACGTGAATTCATACGGTAAAGACTTAGAAGACATTGAATATGGTTTGGGCGATTTAATGGCAGACATTTCAAAAATTGATATTCCACGTGTGCGTTTCACAACAAGCCATCCATGGGACTTTACAGATCGCATGATTGAAGTGATTGCTGAAGGTGGAAACATCGTACCGCATATTCATTTACCAGTTCAGTCCGGTAATGACCAAGTATTGAAAATTATGGGGCGTAAATATACACGTGAAAACTATCTAGATCTCGTCGCACGTATTAAAGCCGCAATGCCAGATGTTGCATTAACGACAGATATCATTGTAGGTTACCCAAATGAAACGGAAGAACAATTTGAAGAGACGCTCTCATTATATGAAGAAGTTGGTTTCGAACATGCGTATACGTACCTTTACTCGCAACGTGACGGTACACCAGCGGCTAAAATGAAAGACAACGTGCCAACTGAAGTGAAGAAAGAACGTTTACAGCGTTTAAATCGTCTTGTAGGTGAATATTCTTCACGTGCCTTAAAAGCATATGAGGGCGAAACTGTTCGCGTATTATGTGAAGGGGCAAGTAAGAAAGATGATGAAGTCTTGGCAGGTTATACAGAAAAGAACAAATTAGTTAACTTCCGTGCGCCGAAATCTGTGATTGGTAAAATTGTAGATGTGAAAATTGTTGAAGCGAAACAATATTCATTGAATGGTGAATTTATTGGTGTAAGTGAACCGATGATGGTGACTGTGTAGATGTATTCACGTGACATGATTTTGGAAGCGGCTCAAAAGTTAAGTGCATCCATTCAATCATTAGAAACGATACAACATTATCAACGTATCGAAACGCAAATTCATCAAAATGAGCAAATTTCGCAATATATGGCAGACTTAAAGCGAAATCAAAAGCAATCCGTCAATCTACAAAATTACGATAAACCTGTTGCATTTGCGCGTTCTGAAGAAAAAATTGAAGAAATACAATCAAAAATCGATGAAATCCCAATTGTGAATGAGTTTAAGGCAGCACAACAAGAAGCAAACGAACTGTTACATCTTGTGATTGGGACTTTATCGTCTAGAATTGAACAAGAAAACATCGAGGCTGAGGTTGAGCAAACAGACGAATGATTGATATAGATCCAATAGTTAAATTGCCCTCAGTTCTGTCGGAGAGTGATAAGTTTGAATACACGTAAACTCACACTGACTGCTCTTTTTATTGCAGTTAATGTGGTTTTAAGTACAGTGATCGTCATACCATTAGGGGCAATAAAAGCAGCACCTGTACAACATTTCGTGAATGTACTCAGCGTCGTAATTCTTGGACCATGGTATGGACTCGCACAAGCATTTTTATCATCTAGCATACGCGTCATGTTTGGTACAGGGACACCGTTTGCCTTTCCAGGAAGTATGATTGGTGTCTTACTCGGAAGTTTATTTTACTATGTGAATCGACACCTATTTGTGGCAGCAATTGGTGAAGTGATTGGCACAGGGATTATTGGGAGTTTAGTCTGTATTCCACTTGCTTGGATTTTAAATGTGGATCACTTTTTAATTAAACCTTTGATGGCCGCGTTTACCGTTTCAAGCCTAATCGGTGCATCTGTCAGTTATGTGCTGCTCATTTTATTGAAACGTCGTGGCGTCTTGAAGCATTTAGATTTAAACCGAAAGTATCGAAAATAACAATTGAACGATGAAAGCAGTGTGTTAGGGTTGAATTGACTAAGAAGTCGCACACATCATTGATGAGGGGCTGGGGGATTAAACAACGTGTTTATACTCTCAGCCTTTCATGCTTAATTTTATTTGGAAGGTTGTTTTTGGTTTGTAATCATGCAGTCTACTAATCATTCAGTTTGCTAAACTTTCCATCGCTTTCCTAGGGGGTGATCTCCTCAACTAAATTTGGCTTGATTGAAGTAAACATATGATAGAAGCCAAATTGGATTTTCGGAGCCACCTTAATCCCTCAGGAGTCTCGGAAAGTTCTTGCAAACTGAGATGATTTCACCAATCAAATGTTAAGTTAAAGTCTAAGCGTGTTTTTATGAGGAGTACGAAAGAAAAAGGTGCTCAATCATACTCGCGTTCCTTGGGGCTGACCACTACAACTAACCAATGCTTTGATTGACCTGTTGCATGGGTAGTTGAATCGTTGGTGGATTTTCGGGAGCAGTACAGAAATCTCATGTATAACAAAGATTTCGTCGTACTGCCCCCGCAAGGCTGACTAGACTTCTCAAAAGAAAAAGCATTGAGAAGTCAGACAGCTACTGCGTTAAACAGGGGCCACTATAAAAATTAAAAGACGTTATTTGTTTTCAAATACATCCCTCAGAAGTCTCGGAAAGTTCTTGCAAACTGAGATGATTTCACCAATCAAATGTTAAGTTAAAGTCTGAGCGTGTTTTATGAGGAGTACGAAAGAAAAAGGTGCTCAAAGATACTTGCTTTCCTAGGGGGTTGATCCTCAACTCAATTTGACTTGATTGAAATGTGAATTTGAAAGAAGCCAAATTGAATTTTTGGGAGTAGTACAGAAATTTCATGTGTCACAAAGGTTTCGTCGTACAGTTATAAGAGATACATAAAAGGCCGGCAATTGTCATTTGACGAAATGCGTGGTTTGAAATCGTAGTTTTAGATACATACATAGGTGAGGTGCTTTTTGGAGCACGATTAGTTATACATAAACTCAAATAAAAGGATTGTGAGAAATATATGTCAAATGTCACGCCAATGATGAAGCAATACTTGAGTATTAAAGCACAACATCAAGATGCTTTACTGTTTTTTAGACTTGGTGATTTTTATGAGATGTTTTATGATGATGCGATTACGGCGTCGCGGGTACTTGAAATTACGTTGACGAAACGTGATGCTAAAAAAGCAAATCCGATACCCATGGCGGGCGTCCCTTACCATTCTGCAGATAGTTATATTGAAACGTTAATCCAGAATGGCTATAAAGTCGCAATTTGTGAGCAAATGGAAGATCCGCGACAAGTGAAAGGCATGGTCAAGCGCGAGGTCGTGCGTGTCATTACGCCAGGTACAGTCATGGAAAAAGGTGGCGTCGATGATACACAAAACAACTATATTTTAAGTTTTGTAAAGTCGGATGGTTATGCATTAAGCTATTGTGATGTGTCTACTGGGGAATTAAAAGTGACACATTTTGAAGATGAGAGTACGTTAATTAATGAGATTACAACGATCCGTCCAAACGAAATTGTCGTGACTGAACCTTTATCAGATGCTTTACAACGCCAATTGAATATGATTACAGAAACGATCACAGTCGTTGAAAAAGTGTCAGACGAAAATTATGATGCAAATGGTTTGTCACACCCGTTAATGCATCAAGCTGTTCAAATTGTGTTAGATTATATTTATGATACGCAAAAAAGAGATATGTCACACATTGAAGAAGCTATTCAATATCAAGCGCTGGATTATATGAAAATGGATTACTATGCCAAACGTAATCTTGAATTAACAGAAAGTATTCGTCTTAAATCTAAAAAAGGCACATTATTATGGTTAATGGATAAGACGAAAACACCCATGGGCGCAAGAAGATTGAAACAGTGGATCGATCGCCCATTAATACAACAATCAGAAATTGCAAAGCGTCATGATGCAGTGGATCAGTTTTTACAATATTTCATTGAGCGTGATACGTTACGTGAGTATTTAACGGAAGTTTATGACATTGAAAGACTCGTTGGACGTGTCAGTTTTGGGAACGTCAATGCGAAAGATTTAGTGCAACTCAAACATTCGATTGCGCAAATTCCGGCGATCAAAGCATTATTACAATCGATTGAACATGAAGCGATTGCACACTTTAATGCTTTAGAACCCCTCGATGACTTATTGCAAGTGTTGTCGGACAGTCTTGTCGATGAGCCACCACTCTCAGTGAAAGAAGGCGGATTGTTTAAGCCTGGATTTAACGAGGAGTTAGATCAGTATTTAGATGCTTCGAAAAATGGGAAACAGTGGTTGGCGCAATTGCAAGCACAAGAACGCGAACGTACAGGGATTAAATCGTTAAAAATTAGTTTCAATAAAGTATTTGGCTATTATATCGAAATTACAAGAGCCAATTTATCGCAATTTGACCCGAGTGCATTTGGTTATGAACGTAAACAAACGTTATCCAATGCAGAACGTTTCATTACAGATGAATTAAAAGAAAAAGAGGCCATTATTCTCGGAGCGCAAGATAAAGCAATCGAATTGGAGTATCAATTGTTTGTCGCGTTACGTGAACAGGTGAAAACGTATATTGAGCGTTTGCAACAACAAGCTAAAATTATTTCAGAAATTGACTGTTTGCAAAGTTTTGCAGAAATTGCGCAACAGTATAATTATGTGCGACCACAATTTAGTAAAGATAAAACGTTAAACTTAGTCGATTCACGCCATCCTGTTGTTGAACGAGTGATGGATTATAATGATTATGTGCCGAATGATTGTTTATTGAATCAAGAACAGTTTATTTATTTAATTACTGGACCTAATATGTCAGGTAAATCCACGTATATGCGCCAAGTTGCGATCATCAGTATTATGGCACAGATGGGCGCTTTCGTTCCGTGTCAGTCCGCAACGTTACCGATTTTTGATCAAATTTTCACGCGTATTGGTGCAGCGGATGATTTAGTATCAGGTAAAAGTACGTTCATGGTCGAAATGTTAGAAGCGCAAAAAGCTTTAAAATATGCGACGGCTGACAGTTTAATTATATTTGATGAAATTGGACGTGGGACTTCAACATATGACGGTTTAGCGCTAGCACAGGCAATGATTGAATATGTTGCAGAAACGTCACAGGCAAAGACCTTATTTTCAACCCACTATCATGAATTAACAGAGCTCGAACAACATTTACCGAGTTTGAAAAATGTGCATGTGGCGGCGGATGAATATCAAGGAGAACTCATTTTCTTGCATAAAGTGAAAGATGGTGCGGTGGCGAATAGTTACGGTATCCAAGTTGCACAATTGGCAGACCTTCCTGAATCAGTCATTGCACGAGCACAAGTGATTTTGGATACTTTTGAAGCTCATGAAAAAGCGCAAGTGACGTACACATCAACAGTAGACCAGAATTCAGACAGTCCAACACGTGAGACTGTGTCGACGGTGGCAGAAAATACGCCACAATTTGAACAGCCAACGTTTGATTTGTTTACATCTGAAGCGGAAGCAAGTGAAATCGAACTTGAGATTAAGCAAATGAATATTTCTCAAATGACACCGATAGAAGCATTATTGAAATTAAGCGAGCTTCAAAATAGATTACAATAGAAGGTGAAGAGCTTATGGGTAAAATTAAAACGTTACACACCTCATTAGCGAATAAAATTGCAGCCGGTGAAGTGGTCGAACGGCCAAGTTCTGTTGTGAAAGAGTTGTTAGAAAACAGTATTGATGCAGGTGCGACTGAAATTAATATTGAAGTACTAGAATCAGGCGTTGCTTCTATACGTGTAGTCGATAATGGTTCAGGTATTTTACAAGATGATTTAGCGCTTGTATTTCACCGACATGCGACGAGTAAGTTAGTACAAGATGACGACCTGTTCCATATCCGCACGTTAGGTTTTCGTGGTGAAGCATTAGCAAGTATTGCTTCTGTCGCAAAGGTGACACTACAAACGTCGACGGATGGTGTGGCGGGCTATGAAGTGTATGCTGAAGAAGGCGAAATCATTTCAGAAAAACCAGCGAAAGCACGAAAAGGGACAGATATTCGTGTAGATGCGTTATTTTATAATACACCCGCACGTTTGAAATATATTAAAAGTTTATATACAGAACTCGGTAAAATTACAGATATTGTGAACCGTATGGCGATGAGTCATCCGCACATTCGTATTTCCTTGTCGAATGACGGCAAGGAAATTTTACAGACGAATGGTTCAGGACGTACCAATGAAGTGATGGCAGAAATATATGGTATGAAAGTTGCACGTGATTTAATTCGTATTGAAGGAGACACAAGTGACTATCATTTAACAGGCTATGTCGCGAAACCAGAACATTCAAGGAGCAATCGTCACTATATTTCATTGTTTATTAATGGCCGTTATATTAAAAATTTCTTATTAAATAAAGCGGTTCAAGAAGGCTACCATACGCTCATGATGATCGGCCGTTATCCGATTGTGTATTTGAATATTGAAATGGATCCGATTTTAGTTGATGTCAATGTGCATCCAACAAAATTAGAAGTACGTTTGTCAAAAGAAGATCAGTTGTTTGACTTGATTGTTGAAAAAATTAGAGAAGCCTTTAAAGATCAATTGCTCATTCCAAAAAATGATTTAAAGTCAAAATATGAACCGAAAAAAGTGCTAGAACAATTTGAACAACAAAAAATGGCATTCGATCAACAACAAAAACATTCATCAGAGAAGTCATCGCATACGGATATGCCAATTGATGAACCTTCAGTGCCATACAGTGAGACGACAGATAAGCCTGAAACATCTCAAACAGCGCCATCATCTAGTACAGACCAGAGCGATGATTATGCGATGCGCCAACGTGCATTGTTAAATGATATGTTGGATACCGCATCTGTAAACAATCATAGAGAGACAACTGATAGTAGCGACGAATTAACAGAAATGACTCATACACAGCCGCAAATGCACGCACAGCGAACGCAGAAACCACAGCGCCGTGTCCCATACATGGAGGTTGTTGGACAAGTCCATGGTACGTATATTATCGCGCAAAATGATGAAGGGATGTTTTTGATTGATCAACATGCGGCTCAAGAGCGGATTAAGTATGAGTACTATCGTGACAAAATTGGTGAAGTGAATAATGAAAATCAAAGTTTACTCATTCCATTGACCTTTAATTTTTCAAAAGATGAACAACTGATTATCGAACAACATCTTGACCAGTTACGAGAGGCAGGCATCTTTTTAGAACCTTTTGGCGGTCACGATTATATTGTTGACAGCTATCCGGTATGGTTCCCGCAAGAAAACGTAGAAGAGATGATTAAAGACATGATTGAGTATGTGATTCGTCATAAAAAGGTAGACATTGCGAAGTTTCGTGAAGAAGCGGCCATTATGATGAGCTGTAAAAGGTCGATTAAAGCGAACCATTACCTTAAAACGAATGAAATGGCAGACTTAATCAATCAGTTACGAGAAATGGAAGATCCGTTCACCTGTCCACATGGGAGACCGGTTATTATTAATTTTACGAATTATGAATTAGAGCGCTTGTTTAAACGAATTCAATAAGTTGTTAATTGGAGGGAAATAGGATGAAGCCCCATATTTTACCGGCGATACGATCAACGAAAGATTTGGAAAAGTTATTAAAGACAGATTATGAAACATGTGTTTTATTAGATACGCATATCGGTCATTTGAATGGCATTATGAAACTCATCGGCCAATATCAGCTTAAGCCATTTATGCATATTGATTTAATAAAAGGCATGAGTCATGACGAATATGCTTGTGAATATATTATTCAAACGTATCGTCCACGTGGTATTGTGTCGACGAAAACTAAAGTCATTAAAAAGGCAAAAGCATTAGGGGTTGTGACGATATTTCGTGTCTTTATTATTGACAGCCATGCTTTAGAACGCAGTATTGAACTCATTCAACGGATAGAACCAGATTATGTGGAAGTATTGCCTGGCATTGCGGATAAAGTGATTCAAGAAATTCATCAAAAAACAGGAACGCCTGTCATTGCAGGTGGCTTAATTAACACACCCGAAGAAATTGACCGCGCGATGAAGAGTGGTGCGGCATACATTACAACAAGTGATAAATCTTTATGGTAGTGTGACGTTAAACAAGGGGGAGATTTAATGATTAAAGCAACAAAATTGAAACAAGGCGATACGATTGCAATCGTTTCACCGTCGTCAGGATTAGCGGGAGAACCTCATATTCGTTGGCGGACACAACAAGGAATCGAGCGTATTGAAGCACTGGGTTATCGTGTCAAAGTGATGGACAATAGCTTAAATGGCATCGAATGGAATTTCACGCACCCTAAAGAACGGGCTGAAATCCTCACAGCGGCGTTTGCAGATCCAGACGTACAAGCCATTTTATGTACGATTGGGGGCTATGAATCTGTTCGTATTATTCCATTTTTAGACGATGAAGTGCTACGACAACATCCTAAAATTTTTATCGGTTATTCCGATATTTCGCCACTTCATTTACATATGTACAAGTTGGGTATCACATCGTTTTATGGACCGGCATTACTAACAGATTTTGCTGAAAATGTCGCACTGGATACATATACGGTAGATCACCTATTTTCAGCGATTGGCGAGGCACAACCGATTGGGGCTATTTCAACTTCAGACGAGGTACGTGTACACGGTTTGCGTTGGGATGAAGACAAGCGTCATATGGCTCGTGAAAAGATTCCAAACGGTGACTACATGCACATTAGTGGACGAGGTACAGTTGAAGGTCAGCTCATCGGTGGATGTTTCGAATCGTTAGATAAATTGAGAGGCACGCCGTATTTTCCAGATTTAGCACATTTCAAAGATAAAATTTTGTTTTTGGAAACATCGGAAGTCCAAGTGGACCCTATGAGCTTTGAAGAAACTTTACGAGCGTTTGGCTTAATGGGCATTTACGATGTCGTTGCGGGTATTCTTTTTGGACGCCCTCAAAATGGTGTCCATCAAGATGCGTATCATGACAAACTACGCCTCATTTTAGCTGAGTTTCATCAAGAAACAATACCTGTTCTAGGCAATGCCAGCTTTGGTCATAACGAACCGAAATGTACATTACCGTATGGCGTTCAAGCCACACTGTCAGCAGATGCGTTGACTTTTAGTATTGGCGAAGCTGCCATAGTAGACTAAATTCTCAATCGTTGTCATTTTAAAATGTCGAAATTGTCAATAATTTCTGGAGTTTGTTATTATCAGATAAAAATTATTGATGAAATTTATTTATAAGCGCTAAAATATTGACAACGCTTTCACGCCATTGTAATATTATCTCAAGTTGATATTTAGCTAGAGTCTAGGAG
>NZ_PPQH01000004.1 GCF_002902385.1 Staphylococcus intermedius NCTC 11048
CTACTATATTGTATATCAATGCTAAATAAGTTAATATATTTTAATAGCATTTATATGATATGATACAACTTCATACAGCTTCTTTATCCAAATCCATAATCCAATTGGGCATTGATATATAACCTATATGTGATTAAATGCGTTCTTAGAATTATATATGTCACACTATTATTCGTGAAAATCTAAAACATTTTCTATTAATACTATTTGTCGTGACATAAATTGTCCTTTATGATACCTCCGTAAAGTAATTGTTATCTATTTTTCAAAAAGTGACATTAAATTGAAAATAAGTTGTACATATAAATGTCCCAAGCATTTTCTATAATACTAGACAAAGAGGGAAGGTGAGGCTTTGAATAGGGCTCAAAGATTACTAAGTATTTATACACGATTAATTCATCATCAAAGAATTGATAAGACAAGTTTAGCTGATGAATTTAATGTTAACGAACGGACAATCAAGAGAGATATCCAAGAAATTAGAAATTATCTTTATGATAACGAGGAGTGGTTGATGAAAAAAGATATTCTTTTTAATTGGCGATGTGTCAAGCTAAAATTAAAATTTTCTTCAAAAAATTTCAAAAAAGTTTGTTAAAAGAAAATTAAACAGGATAACCACAAAATTTTAGAGTATAAATCAAAATAAAAGGAACACTTTAAAAAGCGCTCCGAAATAAATATACAAAAAATATACATTTTATATGCCTTTTCCTGAACGCGCTCACTGTAAATCGTTCGCTTGTCCTACCATTAAAAAGAGTTACGTTTTTAACGGCTACGCCTAAACATAACTCTTTGTTAATGGTCACGAGGAGTGCTGACACAGCACTTAATACCATCATATTGACTCAATTCATTTTCTAACACTTGACTAGCACTTAAATAATCAAATATCATGCGTGGCCGTGTATTAATTTGCTCTACTGCTACGTCTAAAGTCTTTTTTGTAATCTTAGAAAAATCTGTGCCTTTTGGAAAATATTGTCGTAATAAACCATTCACATTTTCAATCGACCCCCGCTGATATGGACAGCCTAAATCACTAAAATAAATACTACACTTTAATTCTTGTTCAATCATTTCGAACTGCGCAAATTCTTTTCCTCTATCCATAGTTATACTTTTAGGGTCTAAATCTTTGAGTATATTCACTATCTCTGAACATACTATTTTAGCTTGTCGTGTTGGCAGGCACCTTGCATATAAATAACGAGTTTTACGCTCAATCACTGTTAATAAACAATATTTTGACGGTCTAACTCCCCAAATCGTATCAATTTCATAATGGCCATATTCTTCACGATTATTAATACTTTTTGAGCCGATACCTTATAACACGATTTCCAACATCTAATTTACCACGCTTTTCAGTTGATTTATTGTACTTTTTACCTGAACGGCGCATATCTCGCTCTACATTTACTTTCACAATACCTTTACGAATATATCTATAAATAGTAGGATAGCTTATATATTGACCTGTATCTTTCTCAATTTGACTTGAAATTTGACGTGGCGACCATTTTAAAGCTAATTTTTCTTCAATATAGGCTTTTGTTTTATCATCGATTGCACGACGTTTAACAATATCTTCTTGCGTATAACTACGCTTCATTTTTGCGTGTTCTTCAGCTAATAGAGGATTGTACTCTCCATCAACTGAACGCTTTTTGATTTCACTACTTATTACTTGATAATCACGACTTAATAAGCGTGCTATTTCAGCTATAGAAACACCATCATTTAAATACTTTGCAATTGCCAATCTCGTATTAAAATCTAATTCAACACGCTTTTTTCTTTGCTTCATATATATCCTCCTTTACTTTTTAAAAGGTTCTTCTTAAAATAAGTATAAGAAGATATATACACGAATCAACTCCTACAACTCACAAACCATAAGGAGTTGATTCTTATTTTTCCAAATTATTTTCTTCATAATCTGGCTTATTACTTTCTTGATATTCAGTTACATTCTCACTTAAATCTTCCTCATACTTCTGATTAGTCTTATTTAGTCTATATACCCTAGTTGTCGTCATATCAGAATCTTCAAAAGGTACTATCGTCATAGTTATTACATTACCATTATCATAAACTTTATAATCACTTGAATTACGGTTAACTTTTTTACGATTATCAGCTTGTGAATCTTCAACACTTTTTTGTTCCAACTTCGTAACTTGTTCAATCTCTTTATCATACTTTTTACCACATGCAGCTAAAACAAAAATCAAACTTATAAACAATATAAATGTTTTTTTCATGATATATTCACTCCTTTTTTAGTAAATTATATCATTGTCATGACACAAATCAACGTCCATTCCGTTGTAAATTAAAGCGTGCTAAATTATCAACTTTCCACCCATCACCTGTTCTAACCAAATCGAGTTGAACCGATGTTTTCCGATTTTCAATTTTTTCTTGTCCTTCTGTTTCAATACGTTCATCAAACTGGACAAACACACGATAACTATCTTTCTTAGGGTTATATACATCGAAATAAACATGCAAATCATTAACAAATATATCATCATATAAATTATATTTGTCTTTGCTATCTTCAAATAAACTTGAATAATAATCATCTGTCACAAGTGGTTTTAAATCTTTTGACTTAGATTTAAATGATGTATCACGTTTCATTTCAAACATAGATTTAACAAATAATTCTGCTTTCTCACGTATTTGTTTTTCTTCATCACTGATTACCGTTTTAGACTGTCGTTTAACTAATTCACTTAAACGCTGATTTGTATTTTTTAATTCACTTTGTTCTTGCTGTAATGATTCAATCTTATTATCTTTAGCTTTTAACTGACCTTTATACAATTGACTACCAATCACAATTCCTATGACTAAAAATAACGTAACTATCAAAAAAGTTATAACCTTTAACTTCATTTCATCACTCCTTATCATGTATAAAGCTCAAACCGTCCTGAACAGTTAATTCACGCTGTGATACTTGATATTCACCTTTGATATTCATTTCTGTTACAACAAACGTATTTTTATCTTTAACATCAATAACAACAGCAACATGTCCCGTCACCGGCGGTGCTCCTGCAGCACCAGGCTCAGCAATCATAAGTGCACCAACAGCGGGCTTATTATTCACTTTATAACCCTCTGCTTTAGCTCTATCATTCCAAAACTGCGCATGAAACCAAAATGTAGAAATAGGTTTACCCATCTTTTGACGAATACCGTAAGCATACCAAGTACACTGTCCCGCAGTATAAAGATTGCCTTTACCTGGATTAGAATTACTCCATTTCGGTATTTTACCATTGAAATCAATTGCCTTACCTTTACCATTATCACAAGTTGTTTTTGCTTTAGAGCCACCTAATTCTTTCATAATCTTTTCAACAGTAGGTATCCAACGTGCATTCATATTATTTGGGTCATTAGAAGCACCCTCAGGCGCATACTTTGGACCAATTTTTTTTGGTGTATCCAATCCCTCTTTAATATAAAGCTCATATAAATTTTTTGCCCCATCCTCTAAACCTTTTTCAATAGTAGGGTAAGTTGAATCATGAATTGATTTTGTACCCATTACAGAAAGTGGGTTATTTTGACGTGTTGCATTTGCCCCTTTCCCCCATTGAGATTCACTAGCAATAATCGCCATAAACAAATTAACTGGAATTTTATTTTCTTTCGCAATTTCAACAATCTTTTTTGTTTTGCCCTCTAACGCACCACCTTTAGCATTTTGTTCAAATACTTCTATTCCAGATTTTTCAACATTACCGCCTGCCACTGTACAACCTGCATCGTCCACATCTTCTTTTAAACTCGGCGCTAAAATAATCATCATCAATACAGGTAACAACAATAAAGCCACCACAACAAAAATTATGATGGCTTTAATCAATTTTAATTTCATACCAATAGATGTCGAACCTATCACTTTTTTAGCTATTTCTTTTTTACTTGCCATGCTTATTAATATCCTTTTGGTCTTTTAATCTTTTTTTAGATTGTTCATTACGTGTGATAGATTGATTTGAATGAACTGATTGATGATTACTTTGACGATGATTAACACCTTGAATTTGACGTTTCTCAATATTATTATCTGCTGACATCTGTACTTTCTTTTGTTCTTGTCGATTTATTTCACGAGCTTGGTAATTTGAACGACTAGAACCATTAGAAACATGGGTAACGACTTGCGGTGAACGTTGAATATCTTTTTTAGGCTTAAAGTCACGAACTTGATGCGATTGTTGTTTTGATTTCTGAGGTGCATTTGAATCACTATAAATCACATTATTTTCTTTTGATGCAGACGTTTGAACATCTTGAGCATACATTGTTTCTTGTTGCTGACGTCTTTGCTTTTCTTTAGCATTCCCACCATCTTTATAAAAAATATGTGATGCCCCTTGTTGTTGTCTACGCTTAGGTGATTGATTGTCATTAGGGTTCATATTTGATTCTGGGTTAGATGCTTGCTTAATACGTTTATTCTTCTTATCTTGTGACTGTTTTTCTCGTATTTCATTAAATTTATTTTGTGATTTTCTAATTGTATCAGCACCTAATTTCGACGGAGAAAAACTTACATTACCACGGCTCACAAAGTGAATAATTTCATCACGTTTTTTATACAGAACGAAAATAATGATAATCACAAATAAGCAATTTAACATATACGCCTCTTGGCTCGTTGGCTTGATAAATAAATTTGCTAACTGAATACAAAAACCAACAATCACAAATAAAAACGTCATACATGCACTTAAAATAATATAACCTAAAGTTTTTGCACCTGCTCGAAATACAGAAATTTCAAAACCTGGCAAAAAGCTCATAATCCAACTAAACACTAAAAATATCACTAAAACTAATGAAAAAGTAGAAAATATCAGCTTCGCAAAGCTAATCGATAAGAAAACAATCGACATAAACAATGTAATAAAGAAACCAACAACCGCCACAGCTAATTTTTGAAATGCGTATCCTTGAGTCATGTACACATTGTCTTTCTTATCTACCTCATTTTTAATATAATCTTTCAAATCTTTTTCAGATTTCTTACTGAAATCTAACTTTAAAATATTATCAATTCTATCTTTACCTTTTTCCTTAATCACATTTTCATCAACCGAACCGTAGTTCATCATCAAATATGTTCGGTAAACCGTCATATCAAAAAATTCGTTTCGAATATGATTCACGCCTGATTGACTATTCTTATAGTCAACATCTTGATTAATTGATGATGTACTATTCATCACAATATTATTTAAGTCTTGACCCAAGCTATTAGATACTCGAATAATTGTGCCTGCATTACCTAACACACCCACACCAAAACCAATTAAACATATAATCAAAAATGCACGTTTTAACGCTTCTCTTGGATCACCTTTAACACTAAAGATAATAAATGCATTAAAACAAACAACAATAAACAAAGATAAAGCTAAATTATTTAACAAACTTTGATAAATATTCGCAACAAAATCACCAATTTTATCACCAAATTCATCAAGCACATCAAGATTAAATAACTTTTCAATCGCATAATCTGTCATACTTGCCATCATTTTAGTCATAGATAAGAAAAATTCTGAAACATTATTAATCTGTCGTGTAATCTCTTCTTGACCGAAAGGATTCCAATCTCCCTCCTCATGATAAAGCGAACGATAATGACTTAAATCATACTTTTCAATTTTAGGTTCTACTTTCGACACATCAGATTCATCTGCTGTTTGTGCTGCTAACGCACTTACAGATGTCAAAAGTAAAACAGGCAAAATTAAAAAGCATAAAAGATATAATCCTTTACGCTTCATTTAACCACTCCTTATTTCATTTTATAAAACAACTGTTCTTTGCCTCTCCTTATCAATATCTTGTTGTGATAAAATTTGTTCAACATCTTTCGCAAAATCATATTGTTCCATCAATGGCGCATCAAATAAAACTGGCTCATTATATTGTCCTAAAATAGAAATATAACCACGACCAATATCAGATTCATGAATTGATTGAAATTCCTTATCAGTTTGACCAAAGGTCATTCTATAACCATCAGTCGAAAGGTTACCTAAAGAAACACGCAAACCTAATTGGTCACGCACATTACCTTTAATAACATCTGCATCAGGACGTTGTGCTGTTAAAAACATAAACACCCCCGCTTGACGACCTTTCATAATAATATTTACAAGATAATCATTCATTTCCTGTAGTTCTTTTTTATCTAATGTAGATGTAAATGCTGTAACCTCATCAAAAATAACGAAATACGCAGGCATATCAAAACTTCTAAAATCATGTCCAATGCGATAATCTTCGCTTTCTGTCATTAGTCGAAAGCGATTCTCCATTTCTTCATTCGCTAATCTTAATTGTTTAAATATCTGACCTTTTGTATCTGCAACTTTATCAGAACCAATCACACGTTTCATAAAAGATAAATCTGAAATTTTAGGGTCTAATAATCGTACTTCCGATTCTCGTCTGAAAAGTTCACGAATAATGTAAAACAAAAAATATGTTTTACCACCACCAGTAATACCAGTTACCAAACCATGTGGCGCTTTCGCAAAATCCCAAATTATTTGTTCTGTAATTTTAATTTTTGTATCATAAATCTTGCTTTCAGAGTCTGAATGATTATCCATAATAATACGTTTCTTGAATTTTAATGGCATAAATTCATATCTTAAATAACGGCCAATATGGCGCTTCTCGACTAGCTCACAATGAAACATAGGTTCAATAATCGTTTCCAATTCTAAATAATCATCTTGAAAACGTGAACCATCTTTTTTAATATGCAAAATAAAACTTTTCTTACCTCGTTTATAAAAAAGAGTAGGGTAATAATCATATTCAGTTTGTCGATAATCAATATCTAAAAACTCAGTACGTTTTTTAATCACTGTACGATTATGAAAGCCTTGGGTTTCAATCGTTTCAGCTAAATCTTTCACTTTAAAACGAATCAATAAATGTGCAATCAACTTAACTATCAAAAACACAATTGCAGTTCCAATTAAAAAAGGAATTAAAGAAGATTTTACAAAAGGAAAAAAAGTACGAACATCAAATGTTGAATATTTTTCATTATACGATTGAATCAATACATAAATACGATAAATCAAAAAAGCTGATGCAATCGCACCAGCAACAATAAAATCAACATATTTATGATAGGGTTGAATACGAACACCTTTGAACAAAGCAATTTCATTCATCGCCATTAAATCACTCCTTATTATATTGCAAATTTTTCTTCTGCTTTCGAGCTTGCAGAATCTTCTTGTGTTCTAAATGCTTCCGTCATTTCTTCAAATGGACAATGTACAACCATCTTCCCAACACGTCCATAAAAATCACTGAAAATACATTGACCTTTTTTCAAATCTTTCAACATCTCCATATTTTCCGGTGATTCTTTTGAATACTCTAAACCTAAAGACTTTAAAATATCCTGACGTTCATCTTTTTCATCAAAAGCAAAATGACAACCAAAGTTACCACCATCATCATCAGCTTTATCCCTTACCGATTGTGTAATAAAAACAAGAGAATTATTTTCAGAACGACCAGTACGCTTAATACGTTTACCAACCTTTTTACCTTGACGAGAAGCACTAAAAGCCCAACCCTCATCAATAAATAATGTTGTTTGCACTTCTCTACGAGAACCAAACTTTTCCAAAAACTTACCAATTAATAACATTAATGTGATACCATTTTTTTCACTCGTTGAATATCCTGATGGGTCATCATCAGCCTTTGGCATATCTAAACCTTTAACCTGCAATATCGTTGCTTTTTCTCGAACATTTAAAGCCGGATTACTACCATCACTGAATACAAGTTTTAAAATGTTATTTTGCGTTTTTTCAAAAAGTAAATCACCTGCATTACTTACATGTTCATCTTCATCATTTTGAAGTTTTTCAATCACATTTAAAGAACCAACTTGTTTCCCATTTTCTCTTTCGTCCACTGTTTCCGCTATTGCTTTATAAATCGCTGTTTCAATATGATGATAATTTTCAAAAGATTTAATTTCATCAAAAACAGATTTTAACATCTCATTAGCTTCAATTCCTGAAAGAAAAACGATAGGGTCTAAACAACCATAATTTGTTGAATCTTGATAATCTAACGTTACATACTTAAACATTTTAAGATGATTAATAAATAGGGGGTATTTACGTTGCATTTCTTTATCATCGGTAACACGGTCAAACCATTCAGCAAATTCACTTTTAGGGTCCCAATAAATCATTTGACCTTTAAAGAATGATGTATATATCCATAATAATTTAGCTAAAAATGATTTACCTTTACCCGTCTGGCCAGTAATAAGGACATGTGGGCTATCACTAACAGCCCCTTTAATACCTTTAGCAGCAAGCAATAAACTAAACAAAATAATATCTCTAGAACTTGCAACAGCTTCCTCACGTGATACCGAACGCAAAAATTTATCAATACGGCCAATATAAAAACCTGTTTTTGTTCCTAGGCTTTGAGTTACACCAAAAAGATTTTCAGCAATACCCGTCGCAGTTGTACGCTGTATCCAATACTTATTAATAAATAACGAATTACCATGCAAACATTGATAAAATAATTGTAGTTGGTCTGCTAGAGGATTAACCGCATATGTTTCTGTTTCTTTCAAACGTTTAATCAAACGTTTAGCTTTACGTTTACAATCTTTAAAATCATCACTTTTAATCACAAACATAAAGACCCATTCAATAAATACGCCTGAGCCTGTCACTTCTTTTTCCATTTGATTTAACACAAATAAATTATCTTGAATTTCTTCCGACGCTTCATCACCTGTGTTCATCTTTTCTTTTGCTTGCGCCTTGTGATTAATTTTTGCACGGTCAAATTTCTTTTTTACTTTCTCATTTTCAACTATTTTCGCTTTCACATGGCATTCCACAGGAAAGGGCATATTTTGCGCTTTCTCAAATAAATGAGTGTACTCCATATCCAAAGGAAAATCATCAACAACAACCGTTGTTGAATAAAATGTTTCGTTTTCGTTTTCAATCTCTAAAACACTTAATTTTGTAGGGTCAATGACAGCGTTATAAATATCTGTTGTTGCACGTCGTGCAGATTCTTCTTGAACATCATGCGTTGCATTTGATATAAAAGGCTTTCTTATAATATATGCAAGTTCATTCTCAGTTAATCGCTCACCGCCAATACCTAAAAAGCTATCAGCTAAATCACGTTCAAAGACTTTATATTGCTTCAATAACTTATCATCTAAATTTACATCAAAACCAAAATTAGAGACAATCCTTTCAGCCGTATCCGACAAAGTACTTTTAAGAATCTCTTTAACTGTAACAGCATCGTCCGTCAATTCACGCAACTTCACGCCCATTACAAAAGAATTATGCGTAATCATTTGTAGTTCCTGCTCTAACACATCAATCGTTTCATTCGAATAATATTCAGCTACATCAAAAGCATCATCGTCAAAATCCTGACTAATTTCTTTAAACTTATTTCTTAAATCTAAATCATGGTCATACATTTCAAAATGAAAATCTTGATAACCTTTAATAGACTCCAAAAAATACTTCATACGTTTTTTAGATTCTTCTTTAGCATCATAATTCGCTGTCGATATTGATTCAGAACGTACCCGATAATACGCCCATACTTCACCAGACTTAGTTAACAACAAATTATCTTTCAAACCTACATAAGGGGCTTTTAAATTCATATCATCACTCCAATAAAAATAGCCCCAAAAGGAGCTATTTAAAAGTTATTTTTTTATTATGGTACTGAACTTCTTCATCAAAACTATATTTTGAGCGTTTCATCTGAATACTAAAAAGATATACAGTAAAATCTAAAAGAAAGAAAAATAATTTTTTACCATCTTGCTTAAGTTTATTAATATACTTAGCCAAATAGTAGGGTGCTATTGTAAAATAAATAAACATGAGTCCACTTATAGACATTACTAGAGGTTTTAATAAATACAAAAAAGCAACTAAAAAGATTAACCAAACAACTAAAAAAGTTATCCAAAAATCAACACGTAAACCACGATTAACCCTAAAACCATTTGTAAATTCATACATCACAATAGGCTGTTCAAAAGTCCGCTTTAAATTGTATGCCTTTTTATCCAAAACGCATCAGCCCCCAAAAATCATTTCCCAAACTGCTGAAATCGCATTAAATACATTTTCAGGTCCTTTACTTACTAAAAATAATAAGCCACCAACAACAAACAACGCTAACATACGACCATATTTACCGCTTGCCCAATGAATCACACCAATAATCAACACAACAATGCCAATGCCTGTACCAACCTCGCTACTAATCCAATCACCTAAACCATTAATCGACGGTCTGCCAGCACCTAATACAAACAACATACTATATAATGTATTCATAATTTAACCTCCAATGGTATTTTTTAAATCTTCAACGTAATACTTGCCATCTTTTTCAACAATTTTTAAAGTATAATGTTCTAGATTCTCTAAAGGAGAATCTTTATCTTTCATTAAAACTTCAACTTTAGCAATATAAGCATCTTTATCAGGATAAAGCCTTAACTCACTAATTTTAGAAACCTCACGTGTACCCTCTAAACCCTGTGGTTCCTCCATTAAATAAGCCATATCATCAGCCTTACTTGAAGCATACTTATTAAAGAACTCTTCAATAAATTTTTTGACTTTCGGATTATCTTCACGCTTATGGTCTTTCAAATTATCCTCAATCATTTTTTCTTTTTTCAATTGATTACTAGGAATAGGGGTAAAATAAGGATATTCAACAACAACATATTTATTATCCTCACTCTTAACAGGAATATTAATCAAAACATTTTGAGTTACTTTTCTTTCTTTTTCTTCTGTTTTTGTTTCATATTCCTGTTTCTTACCTTTTTCTTTTTTCTTTTTAACCTTAACTTCTTTTTTCTCAGTAATAATCACATCATAATTAACGATATACTGAATAATTGTCTGCTTATCTTTACGCTTAATATTGTAAAACTCTTTACTATTTAATTTTCTCTCAGTATCTTTAGTCTGTTCATCGGGTATTTTATAGTCTGATGGGAAAAACTCTGCTAACTTTTTCTGTCGCTGCTCTAGGTCTGAGCTATTCTTAGGGATAGCCATATATGTTTCAACAAATTCATCTGCATATAACTTTAAATTAGGATTATATTGTACTGTTTCAGCATTATCCTCATACTTTTGTTGAATCATATTTGATTGTTCTTTTGCTTGATGACTTAAATTATTTGCTTTTGTCGCTTTGACAAAAGAAGCTAACAACAATATTAAGAGTAAACCTAACAACGAATAAAAAATACCTACAATCCATTTTCTTTTATTTTTAAATTTGGGTATTATTTTTCGTTCGGCATCTGCAACTTTATAACTCTTTCCGTTTTTTGAAAATCGTGCTATAATGTGTTTGTTGATGATTTTCAAAAAATTTTTTCTGAGTTCAACTATGAATTTTAAAATGTTAAGCACCTCGCTTAATATATATTTTTTTGAAGATATTTAGCGTTGAGTCCCGCATAGGCTCAACGCCTTTTTTCTTTCAAGTTCCGTTATATAACGTTTAATACGTTCTCTATGCTCATCACCAAATTTAGAATGTGCTAAAATCATATCTAAAAAGCTTGATGATTCACTTAGTAACCCCTCAGAAATCGCAGTCTCTTCAGCTGTAATCACTGTGTCTAAAGTTGTCGCAACTTGTCTTGTCAACCACTCTATATTATCCTCAATTGATTTGAAACTTGGCTCCATTGTTAAATTAATTTTTTCAGCATTAGCCATAAACAATGCCCAAGGTCTATATAACGGCCATCTTCTTTTTCTTATATCCGCTTTATCTTTCGGCTCAGTCACAAAACGTAAATTATTATTTAAAATTGACTTAACTAAAAAAGCGATGTTATCAGTTTTACTCAAATGTTCTGCACAATTCATCGCATATGATTTTCGCATCTGAATTTCATATCTGTTCCAATCCCCAAATTCTTCAACATCACAATTCAATTTGAATGCTTGTTCATAGTTCTTTTCGTAAAAACGACAATATAAATTACTTTTTTTAGAGCCAATTATTATGAATAACGTTCTACATCACCAATATATACACAATCCGTTAAATCAACTTGAAGCATTCTACCATGACCATCTTGACTCAAATTGATACATAACAGACAAAGGTCACCGTATACAATAGGGCGACCTTTAGGCGTATTTTGTTTAACATAACTATCATTAAATTTTGATTGTATTTCTTTTGATAATTGCATCAATGACAACTTGTCACCCCAATTAATGCGACTGGCAACATAATGCAAAATATCATCTGAAAGTTTAAGATGATGAGCGTAAGGCTTTAATTCTTCAGCAGTATAAAAGTCCATATATATCACCAAACTTATTTATTTGATTTAGGAGACAATCCACCTGACGCTTTAATATCATCAGCTTTAAAACTATAACCAATTGTACCGAAATCACCGTTCATTTGTACGTACATTTTACATTCTGGATTAACGAGCTCACACTCTTGTAAATAATCTAATTCAACTTTATTCGGCGTTTTAACTACAATTTGTTCACCTTGTGCTTTACTACCCAATTTATAAGCGTAAACCGTTTCATTTGTACGTTCACCATTTTCATACTTGTATTTTTCATCCACACCTAAAAAGTTCAAGCTACCTAATGTTTTCTCAAAATCTAATACTGGTTCCATAATATCTACCATCCTTTAATAATTTTTAAAATTAAACGTACGTATACAAATTAGCCAGTTTAAAGGGTCGCACGAATAGGAATAACTCCCGCAAATCCGTACCACTGCATTTTTGATAATGGAGTTTCTATGCTTCTCCTGACCTATTAAGATTTAATGAAAGACTATCGGTTCATCACCTCAAAGAATTCTAAATCTAATAAATCAATACGATACATCTTACAAATAAATTCATTAGTCACATCATAAGATTTTAAATAAACATAATCCTTATAAGTAAATCGATAGTCATTTTTTTGAGCTTGTTCACAAACACGCAATATACAAAAATACGCAAGTTTATACATTTTGCAGATTTTTCGTTTAGAATATCCATGAAATCTTAAAACAACAAAATTTCGATAATCTAAATGACTAAAATCATAAAAATATGGTGTAAACTCTGTCATAACCATCAATTCCTTTCATAAGAATTATTGATTAATTAAAGTTTACACCACCATTATAAAGACAATAACTATCTCATTCAGTCTAATCATCAGATGAAAAATATAGAGGGGTTTGAAGTACTACTCATTTATTTAGCAGCAAATAAAGTGGTTATACCACATTATGTGAAAGAATCACTCAGATATATTATATTCGAGCTATTCCCCAACGATAAACAAAAATTCGAAAGCTATCTGAATCACATTCAAAGTACGGATCAATTCATGTCACATCAAATATTACTCACGTTATATCAAGGTATTGAGGAACGAAAATTGCTGCATATTACAACAGAAGAGGGATTTATGACAAAGTTGCTTCCGATTAAAGTCGTTCATTTTAAAGAAGACTGGCAACTTGTCTACAGGGGAACCAATCTGCAAGAACAATATTTACCGCTCAGTCGTATCTGCCAAGTTGAGATCGATGAGCAAACACAACATCCATTCTACAACAAAATGGAGGTCATTCTTGAAATGGATGTATCAGTGTGGTCACGTATTAAAGATCTGTATCAAGTCAACAAGGTTTTATCACAACAAGAACATCTCTATACTGTCAATTTTAATATCACATTTGTTGAAGCATTTGAATTGTGTCTCCTGCATAGTCCTCATATTCGAATTATAGGTCCACCCCGTCTATATAAACAATTTGTCACTTATATCAACCAACTATGCCAAGTTTATTTATTTCAGGAAATATCATAGACTATCTTTTTATATTGGATTTCAAGTATATTTATTCACAACGATGAATTGTGATACACGATTTTATCAATAGGCCTCCCTTCACTCTTATGATTTAGGAGGGTTATTATGGATATTTTACTGATTTTGCTGTTATATCCGTTGTTTATGTCAATTTATTGGATAGTCGGCACACTGTTTTATGCCCTTTTTTACGAAATGCGGCTTAAAAAAACACCTGATAAAAACATTGGAGAGGAGGGTATTTCTTTTTTAATTCCTTGTTACAACGAAGCTGATACGATTGCAGATACCATTCATAGTATTGCAGCGTTAGAATTTCCAAATAAAGAAATCATTGTCATCAACGACGGGAGTTCTGACCGTTCAGCGGAAGTGCTCTATCAACTTCAACATACATTAGACTTTATTTTTGTTGATTTGACAGAAAATAACGGTAAAGCGAATGCCTTAAATCGAGGATTGGAATATGCAACATATGATTATGTCATGGGTATTGATGCGGACACAATGATTGATAATAACGGTCCGTACTTCATGCTTGAACATTTCAAGAAAAATCCAAAACTCGCGGCGGTCACTGGTAACCCACGTATCCGCAATAAACGTGCATTGCTAGGAAAAATTCAGACCATTGAATATGCCAGTATGGTCGGGAGTATTAAAAGAGCGCAATCCATCATGGGAAAAATCAACACCATATCTGGGGTCTTTACATTATTTCGTAAAAGCGCAATTGAAGCTGTCGGTCGTTGGGATATTGATATGATCACTGAAGATATAGCTGTTTCATGGAAATTCCATTTACACGGTTATCATATTAAATACGAGCCTCGTGCCCTATGTTGGATGCTCGTCCCCGAAACGGTTGCAGGTTTATGGAAACAGCGGATTCGTTGGGCACAAGGTGGGCAAGAGGTACTGATTCGCGACGGTTTAAAAGGGATCAAATCGATGAACCCTGCTTTGTATATGCTCGTATTTGAACAATTTTTCTCACTCTTGTGGGTGTATTGGATTGTTGTTTCACTATTACTCGCATTACTCAATTGTAATTTTCTAGATATCTATTATCTCCAATATCACTTTTCAATCATTGTCTTATCTGCACTTCTTTTAACATTTATTAATATTGTGCAGTTCACGGTTTCTTTGATTATCGATTCACGGTATGAAAAGCAAAATATTTTCACACTATTTTACTTAAGCTGGTACCCTACTGTCTATTGGATTCTCAATGCACTAGTGGCGATGCTGGCATTTCCGAAAGCACTACTTAGAAAGAAAGGTGAATTTGCGACATGGTCAAGTCCAGACAGAGGCACAAAAGAAAACAACTAATACACACATTACTCAATTTCATTCGGGAAACAATTATCTTAATATTCTCACTTTCATTGTGGTTTTATTGTATCATTGCATTCATTTTAATCGTTGGGTCATTATTGCATAGTACTGCAAATTCGGTGCTCTTAATCCGTTCAGTTCTCAATATCGAAATGGACTCAATGAATCAAATGTTTTTCAAAATGGCAATTTTCATTGGTGTGGTCACGCTTATTTTTATAACTAGCATTTTGATTCACCAATACAAAAATAAGAAAGAAGGCATTAACGATGGTAAATTTCTTTAAATTTTTCACGATCATAGGTGGTGCCATTATTTCTACAATGATGATTGCACTACTCCCTATCCATCAAGCTGATGCAAAGGAACAAAAACTTAAAGATGACGGCGATCAAACTGCACTCGCCTTAAATTACCATAGAGTAAGAGGTGACGACTTTTTAGATAAATTTTTATTTATCTTTTCAGGCAGTAAAGAAATGTCGACTTATAGTGTGAGTAAAGAAGCGTTTGAACGCCAAATCAAATGGCTTAAAGCACATGATGCACATTTTTTAACGCATGACGAATTGATTCGCTATAAACGTGAAGGTCACTTTCCAAAAAGGAGTGTATGGATTAGCTTCGATGATATGGATGAATCAGTATATCAAAATGCATTTCCTATTTTAAAGAAATACAATGTTCCCGCAACTGGCTTTGTTATCACTGGAAAAGTAGGTGCGCAAGACTACCATAATTTAAATTTGTCTACTTTATCAGACCTTAAAGAAATGGAAAAATCTGGATTATGGACATTTCAATCACATACACATGACTTACATGTACTCAAAAAAAACGATTCTAAAATGTTAACTGTTTCTTCTAAAGTTCTCAAGCATGATTTGCGCAAAAGTAATGACTATATCGATCAACATTTCAAGCGTAAAGAAACATCCATCGCATATCCTTATGGCCAAATTGATGATCAAGCCGTCAACGCAGTTCGCGATAGTGGCATTTCATACGGATACACTTTGGAAGAAAAAGCCATGTCCGTCAATGATGATAACTACCACATTCCACGTATTTTAGTGAGTGAAGATGCTTTTAACCAATTAGTCAAAAAGTGGGGGGCTTTTCATCATGACGCTTCGTAAAAAAAATTAGAACTTGTCTATTTTAGAGCATTAACGTGCATGTTGATTATTTTGACACACATTTTCACTGAATATATGCGTCATCTTGATACGACACATTCTGTCGAATTAAAACTCATTTATTACTTACAGCACATTGTCATCTTCGGTACACCGAGTTTTATTATCTTGTCTCAATTGCTGACAACACTCAATTATGACACGGTCAATTTGAAATACCTTTGGGAACGAGTGAAATATATTTTACTACCGTATTTTATCGTTGGGTTATTTTATTGCTTTAGTGAAAGTCGACTCACCGCAACGCCTTTCAAACACCAACTGTACGAAAATTTAATACTTGGACGTTGGCACGGTTACTTTATTATTGTCATTATGCAGTTCTTCATATTGAGCTATATCATTTTCAAAATCTCACCTAAAATATTTGATAGCAAAATCATGCTCATCGCAACTTTTATCATTCAATTTAGTTTTTTACACCAATTGGATACGAATGAGGCATTTTCAAGTCAGTTTTTAGCCATTTATCCATTAAGTGAAAACACATTTATTCTCGGCTGGATTTTCTTCTTCTTTTTCGGTGCATATATTGGAAGAAATTACACTGCAGTCATCAACTTTTTAACACACTACGTTTTTATCGTTATTATTTTAGCGATTTTATCATTTGGCGTATTTGTATTATTTCAACACCATGATTACGGATGGGTAACAAGCTTTAACGAAAACTTAATGTGTTACCATGCATCAATGTTTTTACTACTTCTTAGTCTATGTCTACACTTCAAACAATTAATGATGGGAACTATCAACTTAGTCAGCGCATTTTCATTTTTCATCTACTTGTTCCATCCAATTATTCTCAGTACGCTTTATGAATACTTTAAGAGCTTTTCTGATTTAACATTTGTTTTCATCGCCATTTCACTGCTTTATACACTGGGCATTTGTGTGGGTGTTGGATTGTTTTTACGAGAGTTTTATATTTTTCGATTCGCAATCGGCAAACAACCATACAAACTGAACATTCAACTCTCTTAATTTCGTGTTAAATAGGTTTGAATGAGTGGTTGCATTTGTTGTAGCATTTCTTGTTGAGACAGTTCATCTGCATGTTCGCCCCAAAATGACAATGCTGAGCCTTGAATATTCGGTTGTGCAACGACATGATGGGCATCATTGAAAACATTAAATCGATTTTCAGCATAATGACGTTCAATAAACTGTTGCTGTTTCTGAATCGCTTCCTCAGAGTGTTGTGACGCTGGTAAAAAATATAAAGTCTGGGCATTGTAGTTAAACACAGGAATAGCGGCCTTTGCTAAATCTTTTACATGTGCTTGTTGCTGATGTGTCTCTTTATGTTGTCTCCAAAATAAAACAGAAACATTTGGATCTAACATTTGAATACCTTGTTTTGTAAGGCTATCATTCCAAATTTGGGGTTGATAGCCTTCTTTTTGTGCTGTTTCGGCTAATTGATTCATATAGTGTACGAAAGATTTTTGATGCGCCATTGCACCAGGCACTTCATCTCCACCAATGACAATACGCTGTTCACCTTGATACTTCGGCTGTGCAAACAACGACATCACTTTTTTCATATGTTGTTGACTCCATTTGACTGCACGTTGATTATCAAAGTAGTCTACAGTATTCTCACTAAATTCAGATACCACTGCTTCATATGTCTCGCGATCTTGTTTCTTCAGATGTTGGAGTAGTGCACCTGCATGAGACGGAAACTCTATATCTGGGACAATCATAACGTCGCGATCATTGCTATATTTGATGAGCGCTTTAATTTCCTTATATGACAATGTCTCCCGCTTCGTTGATGACATGTCATGAAAGGCAATCGCATAATGTTGATCATCAGCAAAATGCAACTGCAAATAATCCCCCTCATAACGGGCGATTGTATCAACTATCTTTTTAAGTGTTTCCAGCGAATAATCTTTCCGTGCCACATCAATATTAACCCCTTTTTGAAATGTAGGTGCTACTGCTTCACTTTGAAACATTGTGAAAATAAGTATTAAACTTAAACCTATTGAAATGCCCCACTTCATTTTTACAACCTCCTCCATACATTGTTTCCCAGGAAATGTTAGCGTGTCAGACATATTGTGTCTCGACCTATACTTTTTATTTCATTATTCCATTTGTTCCATCGATACAAAGACAATATAAGTCCCGTTTCAGACCGTAACATAGGCCTTCAATTGCGATGCATTCCGGTTATTTTTCCCCACTTTATGAAAATCAAACCGCCTTTGAAGCACGCTCTATCTTTACATAAAAATAGCGGTTCACGCCTCTACTTTTAAAGACAAACAACCACTGATAATGATGATTCATAACGGACAAATTTGTTTCGGTTTCTTCTGTAAAATTCGTTACGATCTTCAATCGGTAACCTGCTGCCCACATGTTACCGCTTTCGTAGCTTATTATAAACGTCTTTTAATTTGCGCTTAAATGAGATGCAGATCCCATCACATGCCAACATATTCTTATGTGTAGCACATTTATTATCAAAAAAACTTACATTCTATTATTATTAGTCTCTAAAAATAACTCACTTCTTAATGTGCATACTTGTCATTACCTTTTATATGTACCGTCAAGAGACAAACAGTGTTCAAACCATTTATTAGTATACTTTCATTCGTTCTATTTTGTGAAAAAACGAATTAAATATTTATATATAATAGTAAAAAATGGCAGAAATGTGACAAACGAAAAAGACAGCAGAAAAATTTGATTGCAATTTGATGTAAAAACGCTTACAATTCAATCGATACAGACATCGAGTCATTAGATGTCTTTAAAGGGAAAGATTTTTAGGGGGTCAAAAAATGAATACTTTATTGATGCTTGTCGCATTAAGTGCAGTCATCACACCTTTTATTTGTTTAGTCTTGTTACGTATGTCTGCACTTGTTGGGATGACAATCAGCGCAATCATCGTAACATTACTCGGCTTTTCAGTGTGGGGCATTGAAGCTGGTGTAATCGGTGCATCTCTATTACAAGGTGCACATAAAACATTAACTATCATTTTAATTTTATTTGGCGCATTAACACTCTTAAATACATTACGTGAAACGAATGCCGTTGCACGTATCAATGCCAGTTTCCAAAGTGTATCTAGTGACATGCGTGTCCAAGTCATTATCGTCGCATTTTTATTCGGTTCTTTAATTGAAGGTGCATCTGGTTTTGGAACACCTGCGATGGTCACTGCACCATTAATGGTTGCACTCGGCTTTAGACCACTTGTGAGTGTCACTACCGCGTTAATCGCAGACAGTATTTCCGTATCATTCGGCGCAGTCGGTACACCTGTCATCGTTGGATTAAGTACATTAAAGCGAGCAAATGAACAGTTGTTTGCTGAAACAGCGATTCATATTACATTAATCGATCTATTCAGTGGTGTATTCATTCCACTCATTATCGTAACAACAATGATTGTCTTCTTTGGAAAATCAAACAAACTCAAAGCGATATTAGAAATTTTGCCATGGACATTACTTATCGGTGTCGTGTACGCAGTGACTGCATGGATTTATGCTGTGCTAACGGGACCAGAGTTTGTGTCTATTTTAAGTTCACTAACCACATTAGTCGTTGCTGTTGTGACTGCGAGAAAAGGTTGGCTTGTTCCTAAAAATGAATGGACAGAAGCATTAACAGATGACTATATTGCATCAGACTTATCACAGCCACATGAAATGAGTCTACTCGCGGCATGGTCACCTTACTTAATCGTCGTAGTACTCTTGTTATTAACACGTATTGTGGCACCTGTTAAAACATTTACAACGACTATGCTCGATTTATCTTGGAATCAGATTTTAGGCTATGACACGATTTCGTCAAGTTGGCAACTCCTTTATTCACCCGGAACGATATTATTTATCGCAGCTATTTTTGCGATCATTATCCAACGTAAATCATTTCGACACTTTTCGAAAGCATGTAAAGATTCTGCCAAAACGATTAGTGTGACAGGTTTCACACTCATTGCAACGTTAGCGATGGTACATGTCTTTAGTAACTCAGGTCTCAACAGTAAAGATTTACTGAGCATGCCTGAATATATCGCGAACGGCATGGCCCACACATTTGGTGATATGTGGTTGTTCGTCGCACCATTCTTAGGTGCACTCGGTTCGTTTATTACAGGAAGCGCGACTGTTTCAACATTAACATTCGCACCTGTCCAAGCGAACATTGCTGATGCGATTGGTGCAGATCTGTATACTGTCTTAGCAGCCCAAGTCATTGGCGGTGCAGCCGGTAACATGATCTGTGTGCATAACGTCGTGGCAGTGTGTGCTGTTGTTAACATGGCAGGTAAAGAAGGCAGTGTCATTCGTAAAACTCTAGGACCTGCATTGTTATACTGCGCCCTTGTCGGTATCAGTGCATTTGTCTTCGCAACATTTTTCTTATAACATTTAGAAATCATAACAGGAGTGCAGTGACCATTGATGTCGCTGCACTCTTTTGATTCATGATTAACATGTCGTGTTTAGGTGAATGGGATAACGAAACCATTTAACACATCTGCTTCAGCTGTTCGCTTTTCTTGCTGCATGAATTTTTCGAATAACTTTTGACTGATACTCGCTTTTTTATACAAAAATTCTGGTTCAAGTTGCAAATCATCAAGTAGGCTTTCGGGCGTCAGTACTTTTTTAGAGAATAACATATTTAATAGGCTATTGATTTTTACAGGCTTGGGTAATTGGATGTCTACGTCTAGTGGCTCTCTTTTTTTATAACCCTTTTTGTTAATTAATGACCAAAAATAACGATATTGTGTATCTGATAGTAAACCTAAATAAAATGCCCGCATCGCCATCGCTTGTATAGAAACATGCCATTGTTCCTTTAACATCACAAAATGGTCAGGATTTGATTTCTTCTTAACTTGATGAAAGGACTCAATAAATTGTTTCTCGGGCAATAAAAACTCAGCCGCAAAGATATCTGCTTCTTTTTCAATGGTTTGAAACGCTTCGTGTGTCAACATATCAAATTCAACTTGACGATGAAGTAACAAATGGCCTAACTCATGCGCCAAATCAAAGTGTCTTCGCACAGCAACACCTTTATTATTAGATAAAATGATGAATGGCACTTGATGTTTAGACCAAAAACTGTAGGCATCTGCATCATCAGTTAAATCTTTTTCATAAATGTAAATACCAAATTTTTCTAATGCCAATAGGAGCTGGTCATTTGATTGATGATTTAACACCATCTCACGTGCTTCGTTTGCAATCAGTTGAATACGTGCTCTTGCATCCATATTTTGTGAAAGATAGCGATCAATCTTGTGAATCAATGTCAGTATTGGTGGATGGGGTTGTTTGACATATCCTGATAAATAGTCTGTCAATTGCGCATAAAAGTTGGCCTGTGCATGGTTTTGGCTTAAAATTTTTGTACTTGTCCTTTGGTTTTTAGACCGAAAAGCAATCGAATGCGTATCTACTGCTGTTTGAGTAAATAAATCTTGTTTCGCCGAGAAGAAGAATTTTGTTTTCACGTTGAATTGTTGTGCCAAAGTATATATTTTGTTTATTTCAGGCATCATATTTTGTACTTCATACTGCCAAACTGCTTGTTCTGAAACTTGTAATACGTCAGCTAATGATTTGCGACTATATCCTTCAATCATTCTTAACGCTTTAAGGTTTTCACCTTTAAACATAATATTTCACGCTTCCTTTTAATTATAAATCACTTTCTTGAATTTCTTCTATTTCAAAACCAAATACTTCTGTATCTAACCATTCTACATCTTCTCGGTCTTGTTTTAAAATTTCGACTTCCTCCTCATTAATTTGATATTGTTCATCATTTTTTATAAATTCATTCATTTCTTCAGTTAAATTTAAAAATTCGACAGCAGTATAATTATTTGGATTAGGTATCCAAACCTTTATTTCGTTTAGCATTTTTGATTTATTGTCAACATCGTAAGTAATCATAATAAATTTGATTTTGTCGGTTGAGTCATTATTTATCATATCGAAAAGCATTTTATCTGCATTAAGTTGATGATTAACATGTAATGATTGGTTTAGTTTTTCAAAATCAACACCACGGTTCAATTGTATCAATTCGGTCAAATATTTCTTTTCTGGAGGCTCACCACTATTATGAATCAATCTTCTACCTTTATTCACCTTATCTTTATTAAAAGTTCTACCATTTACTACTACAAAATGAAAAATCTTTTCGTGATGTTTGTCGGTCGGACTAAATAATAAAAACCTCCATGAAGGCCCTGCACTACGTCTTGTATTCTCCACAAATTTCTCAGTATGAAGCGCAACATGGTGATCAATATAATTCGCTTTAGTAAACGCATAACCATTACTTACTTTTAATTTTTTATGCGCTTCATTTCTTACTTCTACATATTCCTTATAGCCCGCGACAATTCCTTCTACAATAGATAATTTCAATTGCTGATCAAATTGCGACATAAAACCAACTCCTAATTGATTATTTACTTAATAATAATCAAGTTTTTTTGTAAAATCAACGAAAAACTTAAAGCATGATATATTTGTTGAAAATATATTTAAAGTAATAAAACTATATATCGATATGTCTGCTATTCAAAAAGCACTTTATTCGCAATGCACAAATGGGGTACTTTACATTAAAAGTGAAGTGTTTCAAACTGGTGAACGTTCTGTGGCATTACTGTGAATCTGATGCATATCACCCTCAAAAGGCGTTGAATAATTATTTCCTAGGAATATAATATAGTTATAAATCGTGTAAGTTTAATATAATATTTTTACACTATTATTGACGGTGTTTATAGAATAGTGCGAAAATAATGACAAATGTCCTGGGGAGGAATGTTAAAATGAAAGCACTTGTTTATCGTGGTCCTGGAAAAAAAGAATGGATCGAAGTTGATAAGCCACAATTGCAAAAGCCAACAGACGTTATTGTTAAAGTTGTCAAAACAACGATTTGCGGAACTGACTTACACATTTTAAAAGGAGACGTCCCTGCTGTTACTGATGGTCGTATTTTAGGCCATGAAGGTGTCGGCATTGTTGAAGAAGTGGGCGATTCAGTGACACAATTTAAAAAAGGAGATAAAGTGATTATTTCAGCAGTAACAGCTTGTGGCTCATGTTATTACTGTAAAAAACAATTGTATGCGCACTGTGAAGATGGTGGTTGGATTTTAGGTCACTTAATTGATGGTACACAAGCTGAGTATGTCCGTATTCCACATGCTGACAACAGTCTACACCGTGTGCCAGATGGTGCGAACGACGAAGCACTTGTCATGTTGAGTGATATTTTACCAACTAGTTTTGAAATTGGAACATTAAGCGCAAATGTGAATCCAGGTGATACAGTTGCTATCGTTGGTGCAGGTCCAATCGGTTTAGCTGCGGTCCTCACTGCACAATTCTACTCACCTGCTGAGATTATTATGATTGACCTTGACGACAATCGTTTACAAGCTGCGAAAGATTTAGGTGCAACCGCTTCGATTAACAGTGGTAGCGAAAATGTCCTCGAACGCATTCATGAATTAACAGGTGGACGTGGTGTGGATGTTGCAATGGAGGCAGTCGGTATTCCGGCAACATTCGAATTATGTCAAAAAATCATTAGTCCTGGTGCCCGTATCGCTAACATTGGTGTGCACGGTACAAAGGTTGATCTCCACCTTGAAGAACTATGGATTAAGAACATCTCTATTACAACAGGTCTTGTGAGTGGCTACTCTACACCATTATTATTAAAAACAGTAGAGTCGGGTAAAGTTCAACCTGAAAAGCTCATTACGCACCACTTCCAAATGGATGACATGTTAGAAGCTTACGAAGTGTTTGGCAATGCGGCTCAAGAAGGCACATTAAAAGTGATTATTTCTAACGACTAACATTCGTATCTATTTTAATTCCCATTACAAAATAAAAGAGTAAGGACACGCACCATCATGCGACGTCTTTACTCTTTTTGATAAGTATGCCGGTAGTGTTCGGGGAGACATCCCGCACACTCCCTTCATCACTCTCGATAAAAGCGACTCACTTTCCATAAATAACCGAATGCATTGTAAGCGAACAATACAATCATAAACAAAATACCTAAAAATTGATTCATTCCTGTCGCTAAAGAAAAGAACGACAACAATAAAACGCCAATGATAATTAAAGTTAGATTCATATGATATACCTTATAAAGTGACACAAGCGTGATATAGCGTTCCCCTTCATCCATGATTTGGAAAGCTTTTTCCGTATATTTTGCCTCTCCTAATTTTGGAAAACGTCGATCAAATTTTCTTTGGAATAGACCGACCATCGTTGCTGAAATACACGTAAAAAGGAATGGAACAATCGCTGTTATCAATGCCGTTTCCCCTTTGTTACCTAATGCAAGAACAAAAAAGAAAACAAAACTGATTAAATATTGGACATAAACGATGACACTGACTTTCAAAAATTTCATATTCGCTTGATGATCCAGTATATCGGTTTCTTCAATTTCTGTTTGACCTTCAACACGAGACTTCAATTTTAATGCTGCTTTTTGTATTTGATATTGCCACAATGTCAGACCAACAATACACAGTGTGACGATGATACATGAAATGACCATCAATTGTTGATTCATAAAACCAATATGATGGATGAGATACTGAAAATCTACGCCAGTAATCAATAATGAAATTAAACCGCCAACGATACCACCGAGAATTACAAACATTAAATAACGTCCTACCTTCACAGATCTTCCTCCTCTATGATAAAGACATTCTCTACCGGTTCCCCAAAGATACGCGCAATTTTAATCGCCGTGAGTATCGAAGGTGTAAAACCATTGCGTTCGATTAATGAGACCGTTTGACGTGAAATGCCTGCCTTTTTTGCGAGTTGTGTTTGGTTGTAGCCGTCACGCGCCCGCAGCTCCTTCAACCTATTTTTCATGCCTTCAACTCCTTACTCCATTCAATATATATGTTGTTAGTCATTTTGACAAGCATGTTTGTCAAATCGGAAGTCCTCCATCACAACGCCTTTGTATAAAAATTTCTTTCCGGTGTCATGGCGCGCCTTTATATCATTCATAAAACTAAAAAAGAAGCTCAGGCCCAGATTAAACCTAGCTTCTTTTATGTTTGAAAATATTGCCAATCCTATCTTCTGTATCGAGATTTTGCCTTACGTGGAAAACCATACACCTTGTTATCATGATGTCCAATAACCGATATCTTGTAAATAATCACTCGCACTTTGGGCTTCTTCAAGTAACGCTTTCTGCATCATACCCAGCCCTTTTTGTTCTAAGCGACTCACTGGACCTGAAATACTTATCGCAGCCTGAATGGTATCTGTCTCATCTTTAATCGGTGTCGCAATGCACATCAACCCATATTCATATTCTTCGCGGTCTTCCACAATATCTTGATGTGGACGCGTTGCCATATAATGTTTAAAAGTGGCGACATCTGTTATCGTATGAATGGTCCGCGATACGGCAGTCTTAAAATAAGCTTCTAACGCTTCGTCTGTAAATGTGTTTAAAAACCATTTCCCCATACCAGAACAATGCAACATCGAGGTGGGACCGAGTTGCGCTTGTAATGTATACTGTTCCCCATGTTCCGTATGCAAAATACATACTTCTTGATTAACCAATATTCCCAAATTAATCGCTTCACCCGTTTTTTCCACCAGTCGACGCATATAAGGTTTGACATGATGAATCAATGAGTCCGTTTGCTTCATATGATTTTGGTATTTCAACATTTTATAACCGAGGTAATAATTTTCATCTTTATCTTGTGCGACGACATTCAAATCCACTAATGTTCTTAAGTGACGATAAATCGTACTTTTCGGTAACGTCGTCAACCTTGCCATCTCACTGATTCCCATCTTTGGATGTTGAGAGAGTATATCTAAAATGTCGAATGCTTGAATGACCGTTTTAATAGGTGTATATTCAGCCACATCGATTCCCCACCTTTCTTGCAACTTCATTTAGAAGAAGAGTTTCACAAATAGTATAACAAAAGGTAACGCGATGAAAGTACGTTGTAGGAAAATAATGACAATATGCGAAAATTTTTGAACCGCATTCGCTGATGTCAGTAAAGTCGCAATTTCAGATAAGAAAATTAACTGTAAAATACTCATCATCGCAATCACTATTTTACTTGTTGTCTCTGTTAAATTCGCTCCTAAAATAACTGGTAAATAGTTGTCCGCAAAGCCTGACATAATTGCACTTGCTGTGACAGCCGCTTCCGGTATGCCTGCCAATTGTAAAATCCATTGTACTGGATAAGAAACCCATGCAAGTAACGGTGTATAAACGGAAATCGCAAGTGCTAAAGTTCCCCAACAGACGATGATCGGCATTAACCAAACAACATAGAACATCATGTTGTCCTTTTTACTCATGAAATTGTGAGATGTCACTTTTGCTGCACGTTCAGTCGCTTGTATTGTCGCTGTTTTAAGTTTTGATTGTTGCGCTGATGTTTGGACTTCTTTTAATGGCGTCCCATCAACATATACATCTGGATAACGAGAAATAGGCGGAATACGCACACAGATAAATGCGACAATCATGCCAATCACTGTAATCCCTAAGAAAATCATGCCGAAATCATCGACAACACCGAGCACACTACACACGAGAACAACCCAACCAATACTTGATGTCGAGAACTGACTTCCAAGTATCGCCGTCTCTTTTACTGTATAATACCCTTTTTCAAACAATTCCTTAGACGCCAGTATCGCCGCATTCCCTGGGCCAACCCATGCACTGATCGCACTCACTGCACAGATTTCAGAGATTTTAAAAACCGGCTTAATTAAAAATCCAATGAGCTCGCCGATAAATTCCATCGCACCAAACTCTAAAATTAGTGTTTGAAACAGCAACATAATCGGTACAATGACAGATAGTTGCACTGCTAAATTCACCATTGTCACGCCAGTCTCTTCAGAAGTTAAGAAGAATGGCCCGATTTGGAATAGACACATCAAAGTAATCAACGTACCGATTATACGGTTTATCGTATAAAAAGGAGTCGTCGAAAACAGGGGCTTCAATGTCGCACTGTTACGAATCCAATTCGGCTTCCAAATTTGATCGATAACAGCCATCACGGCACTCACACAAAAGACGAGCGCAATCAGCCAAGTCATCGGTCCTTGAAATGTCGCAACAAAACTTTTTATCACATGAAATAAAATTGTATCGACCCCATTCGCAAAAGAAAATGGAATGAGTACAATAATAATCCCTAACAGTGTCGCAACAATAAATTTAATCAAGTTTTTCATATCTACTTTATCAGTTGTTTGTTGAAAATTATTTTTCATCATCAAAACTTCCTTGTCATTGGTCTTTATTTCATTACAAAGTCATTTGTGTAATATAGTCATGCATCACTGCACACGAAGCATTCAATTGCGCTTCCTCTTCTGCATTCAGTAATTCAGGAAGCATTTGTTCAACCCCTTGTGCACTTACAATACTCGGTAAACTAATATAAACCGTCAAACCTGTCGATGTCGTATACAAATTTGACACCGGTAATACACGGCGTTCTGGACTCAATAGTGCCTCCACCAAACATTGAATCGCATTCGCCACACAATAACAATTCGGTCCTTTCATCTTCCATACATCAAAGGCTGTCTCTTTTACACGTTTTGCCATCGTTTCTTTAAAGTCTTCTGGTAACGTCATGTTTTGAGTGGCCGCAAACGCTTCTAAAGTGAGTCCACCGATACGGACATGGCGCCAAAGTACAACTTGTGAATCACCATGTTCGCCTACTACTGTCGCTTCTATACTTTTTGGACTGATATTAAAGTAATCACTCAACAAATATTTCAGACGAGACGTATCGAGTAATGTCCCTAAGCCAATCACGTCTGATGCTGCTTTACCACTGATTTTGTATGTCGTGTACGCTAAAATATCGACCGGATTACTCACTGTGACAATTTTGGCATTTGGACTATGCGCAGTCATTTGTGGCACAATTTCTTTTAAAATATCCGCATTCTTCTGTAATGGAATGAGACGAGATTCCCCTACTTTTTCTGGCACACCAATTGTAATAATAATGATGTCCGATCCTTGAGTCGCTTCGTAATCGCCTGCCATCACACGCTTAGTTTGTGAGACCCCGACACCATGCATCATATCAAGTGCTTGTCCTTGAGCACGATCCTGGTCGACATCCACCAATACAATTTCTTTCACCCATGGCGTTTCAGACAATAAATACGCAGCCGTTGAACCTACCGCACCCGCACCAATAATACTCACTTTGCTCATATCATTTCACCCTTTCAAAATGGAACACGTTTCATTTTTCGATTCAAGCATACATCAAATGTGAGAGCGTCACAATAATTTTGTGAAATAAATCACAAATATGTCACAACTTCAAAAAAATAACTCGACAGACCGCACTGAGTACATTTTTAAACATCTATTAAGAAATTGAAAACTGTGTATCAAGCCAAATTGAGTTGAGGCCAGTCCCCTGGGAAAGGGAGAAAGCGTTAAGCAATCTAAGTATTATCAGTCCAAAAATTGTATTCAAAGTGCATAAAAAGGTGCCATATCAGCATTTAAACAAACACCGATACAGCACCTTCAATGGTTCACACTATCCGTTATAAAACAGTGAACACCCTTTGACCTTTCTCAACTTCCTTCATATCTTCTACTTCAATTTTACGCTCTCCTAAGTTTGTCACAATAAGCGGTGTCACAATACTTGGCGCATGCTGTTGAAGATAATCTAAATCCACTTTCATTAACAATTGACCTTCCGCAACTTCATCACCGACAGCAACGAAAGTTTCGAATCCTTCCCCATTTAACTTAACCGTATCAATACCGACATGAATCAATAATTCTACGCCATCCGTCGATTCTAAACCAATCGCATGTTTTGTCGGGAATAAGGCCTTCACTTTACCATGGAACGGTGCGACAATTTCTGACTGACGTGGAATAAAACCAACACCGTCACCCATCATGCCACCTGAAAAGACTTGATCTGGCACTTCTGATAATGGAATCACTTCGCCGTCACATGGTGCAACAATCGTCACACTTCTTGAACCATCAATATGTACAACTTCATCTTCCTCAGACACTGTCGTTTGACTTGGGCTCGTAATTTCACCTTTCATAATCAAAGCCATGTCATGCTTAATTTGATCAGACTTCGGACCAAAAATCGCTTGCATGTTGTTGCCGACTTCAAGAACACCCGCGGCACCTAATTCTTTCAGTGCATTGACATCGACTTGCGCTTTATCATGCACTTCCACACGTAAACGCGTAATACACGCATCTAAATGTTTCACGTTGTCTTTACCACCCATGGCATCTAACACATCAAATGGTAAACGCTCAACTGACGTATCTCTCGTTTCTGCCACTTCATCTTCACGACCCGGCGTTTTTAAGTTCATGCGTTTAATCACAAAAGTGAATAAGAAGTAGTAAACAATCGCATAAACGATACCGACTGGAATAACATATAATGCGTTTGTGCGATCCCAATTCAGTAAACCGTATAAAATATAATCAATAAAACCACCTGAGAATGTCATCCCGATTTTCACATCTAATAAATGCATCACTAAGAATGACGTACCTGCAAGTAATACGTGAATCACATATAAAATCGGCGCTACAAATAAGAATGAAAACTCTAATGGTTCAGTAATACCTGTTAAAAATGACGTTAATGCCGCTGATAACATCAAACCGCCGACAATCTTTTTACGTTCTGGGCGTGCTTGACGATAAATCGCATAAGCAGCAGCTGGTAAACCGAACATCATAAATGGATATTTACCTGTCGTGAAAGCACCAGCAGTAAATGCCACACCGTCTTTCATTTGTTCCATCCAAATACGTTGGTCACCTCGAACCACTTCACCCGCTTGATTCACATATGAACCGAATTCAAACCAGAACGGCGCATAGAAAATGTGATGTAAACCAAACGGAATCAATGAACGCTCAATAATTCCAAAAATAAATGTTGTTAATACAAGGTTTTTATTTAATAAGAAGTTCGACAATCCGTTAAGACCTTCTTGAATCGGTGGCCAAACGAATGCCAAAACAACCCCCGCAGCAATCGCAACTAATGAAGTCACAATCGGCACAAAACGTTTTCCTGCAAAGAAACCTAAAAACTGTGGCAACGTAATGTTATAGAATTTGTTGTAACACCATGCGGCTAATGCACCCATAATGATACCGCCGAACACACCTGTTTGTAATGTTGGAATCCCTAAAATTAAAGCATGTTGCGGCAATTTACTCGCTTGGCTTAATGTGTGTGCGCCATCCGCATAAGAAAAGATTTGATCGATCGTGATATGCATCACTTTTCCCATTGTTGCATTCATAATTAAGTACCCGACAAGTGCTGCCAATGCGGCTACACCATCGCCACCCGCTAGACCTAGCGCTGTCCCCACTGCAAAAAGCAATGGCAAGTTATCAAATACAACTTGACCTGCTGATTCCATAATTGTAGACAGAATGACAAATACATCATGTTTCAACCATGGCGCCAACGATACTAACTGTTCGTTGTGCATGGCATTCCCAAGTGCAAGTAAAATCCCTGCAGCCGGTAAAATAGCAACAGGTAGCATTAACGCTTTCCCTATCCGTTGTAATTGTCCAAAAAAGAGCTTAAACACTATTAAAACACCCCTAATCAATCGATAATATATAAAAAAGGCATGAGCAAACAAAACTATTTTTTCAATAGCTTATATTTTGCTCATGCCTGTTTTACCAGTAACACGCTATTCAATTAACCGCTTTCATTATACATTGTGATCGTGCACATCACAATCACTTTTTTAACTTTTATTACAAAATCAAATCAGACACCCTATGTATTATGGTTCATACTCAAATTAATGTATCCTTTAAACCGTTATCTCTGCTTAACTTCCATCACATTTCAAGCACTTTTCTTTGACCCATTTCTTTCAATCCTCCATAATAAACTTACAACTATTTAGAAACATGTATTAAATTGGTTTTATTAATAATTGCAATAGTGTTATAAACAGCTAAAAACCATTTAACTTTACAAACATTTATCTTTTTGGTATATTTTTTATATCACGTTTAAATCAAATTATTTTACTACGGAGGGGCTTTCTATGACTAACCTTAAATTCGATCCAGTACACAGTTCATTAGAATTTTCAATTAGACATTTAATGGTTTCAAAAATTAAAGGGACTTTCAACGACTACACAGTTGATGTCAAAGGTGACGCTGATGACTTAAGTTCATTAGAAACAGTCGCAACGATTAACGTAGATTCAATCGACACTAAAAATCCAGATCGTGACAATCACTTAAAAACAGCAGATTTCTTTAATGTAGAATCACACCAACAAATTATTTTCAAAAGTAAAGCAATTACAGAAAATAAAATTACTGGTGATTTAACAATTGCTGGTCAAACAAATGAAGAAACATTTGACTTTGAACAACACGGTGTCAGTGACAACCCACTTAGCGGCGGTCAAGTGACTGGTTTTACAGTAACAGGTACAATCGACCGTGAAAAATATGGCATGAACTTCAACCAAGCTTTAGAAACGGGTGGCGTTATGCTCGGTAAAGATGTTAAATTCGAATTCCATGGTGAGTTCACTATCGAAGGTTAATAGCTAGGTTTAGGAAAAACGCGCATTGGATGGGACAAACCATTCAATGCGCGTTCTTTTGTGATACATATTTTAACTCAATTTAAGGAGGTGATTAAGATGTTCTATGTGATTGCAATTTTACTTGTGCTTATTTTAGCTGTATTACTCTTGATGAACAGTAAAATCAATCAAACACGTCGAGAAATGACCGGTTTACCGATTTCTGCAACATTTCCAATTCAACAAAAACTAAAACATGAAATGAATCATATGCTAGTCGTGAGTACAGAATGTGCCGTTTGCCAACGTATCTTCAATTCTCTCAAAAACAAAGGACAACTGAATACACTTTACCCTGTATTTAAAGATGAACCAAAGGCCGTGCAAGTTTTTGTGGCAGAACATCCGCATCTAAAGAAAGCACATATCATAAGTAACATGAATCCGCAACAACTTTATATTCAAACGACGCCACTCGCTTATACCATAAATCAGTCAGGCACTATTTTAAAAAAACAAGCGGTCGTAAGCCTCAAAGAGTTGAACTTATAAAAGATTCTGACACTTTGAATACGACCGCCTTTAATGTTTATTTCAATGTAAACATGCGATATAAATTTTGTTTTAAAAATGCTTTTAACATCTCATAGTGCGCTTGATTGACAGGTTGATTTAAAATGTAACCTATATTTAAACTGAACACTTGTGTCATTAATATTTGGATAAAGTGTGTTGTAGCAATAGGTTGCATTTCTCCAGTTTTTTGGAAATGGGCTAACAATGGATCGAATTGTTCACAAACTTCTTCATACAATGCACTTTTTATCGCTTGTTGCAATATGTCGCTCGTTGCCACTTCATTCGCCATGATTTTAAGCATATTTCTGTTTTGAATGATAAAGTTAGAACGATTTTCAATAAACGTACTCACAAAATGTTCAAAGTTTTCAATATGCGCAAGTTCTTCTTTTAGCTCGCGTAAGGCTACAGGGAGCACGTGTTGACGAAAAAGCGGAATCAGCCCTTTGAATAATAGTTCTTCTTTCGTTTTAAACTTTTTATACACTGTCCCCTCTGCAACACCTGCATAAGCCGCGATATCTTTCGTACTTGTTCGTTCAAATCCTTTTTGACTAAATTGAATGAGCGCACTGTATAAAACATCGCGCTGTTTAGGACTCAAATCTGTCACTTGTGGCAATGCTTCTTTCAAAATTTCTTCAATGGAATGCTTCATGGCGTCACCTTATACCTTTCTGTACCGCTTCATACCGACCATGTTCAATATTAAAAGTACAATGAAAATAGCGAATAAAATAGCAAGTGGCACTGCGATTGCTTCAAATCCAAAACCACGGATCATGACATTTTGTAGCGCTTGACCCGCATAATAGAGTGGCATGATGTGCGCAAAGCCTTGCAATATGTTGTTCATAGATTCAACTGGAATAATTCCCGCAAAGAGCACTTGCGGTACGATGACAATCGGAATAAATTGAATCATTTGAAACTCAGATGCTGCAAAAGTGGATAATAAAATACCGAGTGTCAACGCCACTAATGCAATCACAAGTGTAATCAAAATCACATAACCGATACTGCCGTTCACACCTATATTGAGTACAAAAACTGAAAAACAAACAATTAATAGCGTCTGAATAAAGCTAAATGTGCCATAGCCGATAATATAACCTAAAATGATATGGCTTCGTTTAATCGGTGAGGCCAACAATCGTTCTAATGTGCCAGTTGTCCGTTCTCGTAGCAATGCAATCCCAGAAATGAGAAAAGTGAAGAAAAAGACAAAAAATCCAATTAAAAGTGGGTTAATCATATCAAAGTACGTCGCATCTTGACCTTTATACAAATAATCCGTTTTTAACGTTAGTGGTTGAGCCGAATGGGTAGGCTTTGCTGCTGTTTGATTCCCCAATTGTTTTGCAATCTCGGGATGGGCTTTCAATTCATTTTGCATTTTTTGTAATGTCGCCTGTAAAGCTTGCATCTGTGTTTTCATTTGATTTGTATTTGCTTTCGTTAACCATTGTTGTGTTTGTTGCCGTGCAATGGTCGTCGCATTGGGGTTGTCATTCGCAAAAGTCACATGTAATGTATCGTCCGTCACATTGATAAATGCGGACAAGCGATCATCTTTAATCTTTTGCTCAATTTGTCGAGAATTGTCGTACTGGTGCACATGGATGTCTTGTTTCTCCAATTGCGCAACAAAATTATCTGGGACTTGATTGACACCGATATGCATGCTCCTCGCTTGATCGGTGCTATTAAATAAATATGTCAACAAGGATAAAATTAATAATGGCGCCAAAAATAACAAAGCCAACGTTCGCTTATCTCGAAATACTTGGCGGTAAACTCTTTTTGCGATATACCAGGCATTCATTTTTCCTCATCTCCCATCTTCAAAAACACGTCTTCAATTGAGTCCGCACCATATTGCCCCTTAATCTCTGTTGGCGTTCCTTGTGCCACAATTTTTCCGTTATTCATGAGCAACAATTTGTCACATCGATCCGCTTCGTCCAATACATGTGTCGTAATGAGGATTGCCTTTCCTTCACCTTTAAACGCATACAAATCTTCCCACACTGATTTTCTCAACTTTGGATCAATACCTACAGTCGGTTCATCTAAAATCAAAATTTGTGGATTTTGCAAAAAACTCATCGCGAGTGACAAACGCCGCTTCATTCCACCTGAGAAATTTTTTACAAGTTGATCTAAATCTTGTGTTAAATTCACTTTTTCAGCACACCATTCAATACGTTGTTGAATATCCTCACCCTTTGTCATATAAATCTGCGCAAAAAACTTTAGATTTTCTCGAGCTGTTAAATCCTCATACAACGCATCACTTTGTGCCATATAACCGATATCACCTAATACCGCACGATTAGGCATTTGTTTTTGATTAATGGTCACCGTTCCCCCATCTATTTTTTCCATTCCGAGCATACATTTAATCATTGTCGTCTTCCCCGTACCAGAAGGACCAATAATCCCTACAACTTCACCATCTTCAAAAGTTACCGTCACATTATCTAAGACTTGTTTATGACCAAAATGCTTCGTAAGGCCTTTAATTTCAATCATCGTCGCCCCTCCCTTTCTATATCAAACATTTAAGAAGTGAATACTCACTCACCATTATCATAAATTAATCCCATTTAAAAAGCACTCATAAAAATAAAAAATAACCATTCCCAACTTTTGACCAGAGTGGAATGGTTATTTTCACAATAGTCACCGTCTTCATAACGGGCTTACTGGGAGATGGCGACATAAAAATTTTATGTCCTTTTCATTCTCGTTTTTCGACGATGTTATCCTTAATAATGTCTAGGTCTGTCAATATGAGATGGAATAGGATAATTGATATCCAGCCTTTTTATTTACGTTTGATATAACATTTAATTTCATTGCATAATAAATATCGAAACGAATTTTATATGCTATAATATCTCTTGTAAGCAAGTTGGATAAGATGGTGGCTAATCTCTTGAAAAAGGGGTGATGCCTATGATTATAGTTGTTGCTCCTAGAAAGGAGTAATGCAGCATGTCTGATTACGAAATGCTCGTGATTGTAATATCAATCATCGGTTTAGTCGTAGTTGCACTGAATAATCAAAAATAACCATTCCCAACTTTTGACTAGAGCGGAATGGTTATTTTACCATTACAAGTCACCGTCTTTATAACGGGCTTACAGGCAATGTGTTAGCGCACATTGCCTTTTTATTTATATTTAGTATAACACGAAATATGATTTTTAGGGAATCATTTAACTTAAACAATCTACCCAATCTGATACGTACATTGATCAAACCATTCGTTCTTCCTCAAAACCAAATCCCCAAAAAGGCGATAGCAACTGGATTCAACCTCCATTGCTATCGCCATTATTAAGCGTCTCTATTGCATGATGTTATGCACACGCCCCATTTTAATCGTTTGATATACTTGAATGTCATCATCTACAATCACAAGATCGGCATCCTTACCTACCGCAATACTTCCCTTGCGATCATCAATCTTCAATGCTTTCGCCTGATTCAAGCTTGCGACGCGCCATAACGTTTCTAAACGTGCACCCGTAAATTGAATCAAGTTGCGTAAACCGTCGTTCATTTTTAAAATACTTCCCGCTAAAGAGCCCGTTTCTAAATGTGCCTCATGATCTTTCACAATCACTTTCTGACCACCTAGTTCATAGTCCCCTTCAGGCATTCCTTTTGCACGCATCGCATCCGTAATCAAGAACATTTTTTCTGGTCCTTTATGCTGATACGCAATGGCCACGGCCTGTGGATGTGAATGCACACCATCGACAATAACCTCTGTTTTTAACTGATCATTGGTCCATGCCGCACCAAACATTCCTGGATTTCTATGATGGAAACCAACACCCGCATTGTATAAGTGTGTGACGTGTTTGACGCCTTCTTCTGCTGCTGTGTTCGCTTGATCAAAGTCCACTTCAGTATGACCCATCGAAAAGATCATTTCATCTTTCATTGCTTGAATCACTTCACTTGCGCCTTCAACTTCGGGTGCAATCGTCACAATTTTAATGAGTCCATTAGCCGTTTCTTGAAAATGACGCAATAATTCAACAGTCGGTCGTTGAATAAATGCTGGGTTTTGCGCGCCAATTTTATGTTCAGAAATGAATGGTCCTTCTAAGTGTACACCGCCCACTTCAGCTGCATTCGTCACATCTTGTTGTTGATGATAAGCACTAATATTTTGAAGTGCTTTTTCAATCGCTTCTTGAGATTGCGTCATCGTTGTCGCTAAAAAAGTCGTTGTGCCTTCTGTCAATAGATGCTCAGCTAAATATTTCAAGCCATCATATGAGGCGTCCATCGCATCTTCACCATAACCGCCGTGGATATGCACGTCAATAAAACCTGGTAAAATGTGACGTTCTTTTGCATCTACAACATCTAAATCTCCTGTATAAGTTCCCGTTTCAACTGCTTTAATTTTGCCGTCTTCCACGATCAGGTAGCCGTCTGAAATCACACCGTCTTCTGTATAAATGACGCCATTTGTAATTGCATATGTCATAGTATACCTTCTTTACTGTCATTGATTGTTTTATTCATCATCATCGTCATCGTCTTCATTTAACAATGCGTTGACGTGAATGATACCCTCTTGCGCTTTTTGCACATAGTCAGGTTCTTCACCAATCATTTTACCATTAATATAGCTAATGACCATTGGCAAACTCATCCCTACATAAAGATTTAAGTCTGCCCCATTCATAATTTTTTTAGAAACGGTATTCGCTGGTGTGCCACCTAATAAATCTGCAAAAACTGTCACTTGATCGCCTTCATCAATGAGTGCATCCAATACTTTTTCAAAATCTTCTGGCCCCATTTCTGGTGTTAATGACGCAGTATGAATGTAGTCTTGAGGTCCAAGAATCATTTCTACACTGTCTTTTAGCCCTTCACAAAAAGCGCCGTGACTCACAAGGATTAATTTTTCCATAGTCCAAATGCTCCCATCGCATTAAATTTTTGAAATAACACCCAACGCTGACAAGATAATCGATACAATAATCACAATAAAGATTGCACGTGTTGAGTTCATTTTTTTACGTCCTAATAACCAATAAACCGCAAATACAATTAAAAGTGGTAATAATCTCGGTAAAATCATATCCGCACTGTTTTGAATATTCACTGTTAAATCACCAATTTGTGGTTTCCAAGCAAATTGTACACGGATCATCGTTGCGACAAGTGCGCCGACCATGAATACCCCGAGCAATGTTGCTGCATTTGTTAAAGACTCTAAGCGATGTTGCATTGTTGTCACAAGTGAAATCCCTTCTTTATAAGCGAACTTCAATTGTTTCCATCTGAATACGATAATGGCAAGCATTGCGACAAACCAAAGTAATGCACCAAATGGGTTGCCGTCTTGTGCCATGTTAGCTGCAATGGCACCGAAAATTGTAGGCACTAACGAACCGAAAATCGCATCCCCTACAGCCGCAAAAGGTCCCATCAAGCCGACTTTAATCCCTTTGACAGATTCTTTTGATGCATAGCGTTCTTTTTCTTCCATCGCAATATCGATACCCATAATAATCGTGTTAAAGAAGTTACTTGTATTGAAGAATTGTGCGTGTGTTCGCATCATTTCTTGTAATTCAGGCGAATCATCACCATAAATTTTACGTAACTGTGGAAGAATCGTGTATAAATAACCAGACCCTTGCATACGCTCGTAGTTCCAGCCCCATTGGAAGAATAATAAGCTTCGTAAATTGATTTGTCTAAAGTCTTTATCAGTCAGTTTATAAGGTGTGTCAGGCATTTTTCCAGTTAACTTTGAATTTGCTTCAGCGCTTTGAGAAATCTGTGTTTCCGTTTGATTATAATTCGTCATCTTCAATCTCTCCTTCATCGTCCGCATCTGTTGCTTGTCTTCCTCCATTATTAGCAGGTGCTACTTTTGATTGTGAAGTTCGACTGTACTCCATTGCCGCTAAAGCAAAACCAATCGCTGCAATCGCCAACATTGGTAATGATGAGAATGACATTGTAAAGTTTTTGTCTAAACCTGCAACTGATGTGCCTAAACCTGATAAACCGTTGAATACTGTGACCATTAATGCCGTAATAATAAAACCTAAAATAAAGTAAGGATAATGTTTTTTCAAAGGTAAGTAACGTAATAAAATCGCGAAACCGACTGCTGGTAATACGGCACCTGCCACTGTTAAACCGTCACCTAACCATTTTAAGTCACCGTTTAAGTAGTCAACGATTTTACTTACCACGCTACCACCGAATACAAGTGCTAAAAATACTGGGATTGCACGAGATAACGCCCATGGAATCGCACCGTATAAGTAGTTGCGTTCGATGCCTTTGTAATCCATTTGTTCAATCTTTCTATCAATGCGATGTGCAAAGAATGTATTCGTAAAGCGTGCTAAAATATCTGTTTGAATCATTAAGCTTGCAACAGGTACTGCAAGTGTCGCAAGTGCTTGTTGTGGGTTCATTCCGAGTGCAACTGAGAACGCAACTGCTAATACTGTCCCCGAGTTGGCGTCGATTCTTGATGCACCACCAAAAGTCCCTACACCTAAAATAGTTAACTGCATGCCCCCACCGATAATTAAACCTGTAGTCACATCCCCCATAATTAACCCTGAAATAATTCCTGCAAATACAGGATGACCAAAAATGTTGAATTGTATATCATCTAAAATTTGATAACCTGCATAGAGCGTTAAGAGCAATACTTGCCACCATAAAATATCCATTAGAAACGCCTCCTGATAGTCCTATTCTTTGATTAATGTCATAAAGTCAACTGTTTTATCGTTTGGCACCATTTGCGAAATGATGTTCACGCCTTTTTCTTGCAATAATTTGAAGTTATCGACATCTTCATCAGTAATGTTGATTGAGTTTGTAATAGAACGTGTTTCATTTGTTTGTGACATGTTCCCTACGTTCAATTCTTCAATTTTCACACCATGATTCACAAGTTCCACAAAGCGATCCGGACGTTTTGCAATAACCATCACGCGTTGAGAGTCATATTTACCGTTATTGATATTGTTTGCTGCTTTTTCAACCGGTAACACACTCAATTTAATCCCTGCTGGTGTCGCAAGTTTTAAAGCTTGTTTGTCGATATCACTTTGCGCAACTTCATTATCAATCACGATAAAGCGACCAATGTTTAATTTTGTTGCCCATAAGTTTGCGACTTGCCCGTGAATGAGTCTACCATCGATTCTACTTCCGATAATTGCCATAATAAATCCACTCCTTATATTTCAGAAAATTGAGGTGCTTCAATCAGTTGGATATTTTCTGGATGTTTTCCTTCTGAGTCAAACACGATAATCTCATTTTTTCCTTGCTTCAAAAATGCTTTTGAAATGTAAAGCGACTGTGAGGGTCCAATTTCCCAATAACGACCCATGTTGAAACCATTGACGAGTACAATACCTTTGCTGAAACCGCTTACATCAATATGCGTATTGTTTGGCTCTGCTAAGTCAAATGTATATTTGTAAAAAGCAGGTTGTTGCGCTGACCAATCCCGTTTGAAATGGTCATCTATTAATCGCTCAAAGTCAATATCGAATTGTTCCCATTCTTGTACGAAATGAAGATCTTGCATGAGACCTTGACCCAAACCTTTACGCTGTGTCGGTGCCAATAACTTATAGCCGTAATTCACACGACCCATATTTTCAACGAGCACATCAATTTGTGGTTGGTCAGACGTTAATGTGACTTCAAATTGATCCCCAATCTCTTCTTGATACGCTGTGTAGACATGCTTTTGGTCTACATAACAGTGCACACGGTCTCTTGCATCTACAATGCGTAATTTTTCTTGTTCTGTTGCTTTATGGATACGTGTACGATATACCATATAACCATAGCCAGAACCCGCTTCTTCCATCGTTTGTGGATAGAAACTTGTCGTTTTTGTCGAAATGTCTTCAAGTACTTCGAATAAATTCACTTTGTCTGTCAATGGAATATCTTTCATTGACATGAATGTTTTCGTTCTTGGTTCATGTTGCTCAATGTCAGGTATTTCTTCTTTGAGCATTTCTTGTAAAGCGAAGTATTTTTCTGTTGGATTACCTGCTTCATCTAACGGCGCATGATAATCATAAGAAGTCACTTGTGGTAAATCTTTCGTGCCACGTGCCGAGCAACCATTCCAAAAACCAAAGTTCGTCCCACCATGGAACATATATAAATTAAGTGAGCCTAGTTTTACTGCATCGCGCACTTCTTCAGCCAAATCATCACTGTCTCGTTTAATCACAGGTTCACCCCAGCGATTAAACCAGCCATCCCAAAATTCCATACACATGAGCGGCCATTTTTTACTAAATTCTTGTTGGAACGTCTTTAAGTTTTCGAAATTTTGAACGGTACGAGAACCAAAGTTGCCTGTCGGTAAAATATCATCTTCAATCAAACTACCTGCTCTTAAACATTGATCCCAAGCACCGTCTGATGTAAAGAATGGTACCGTCACCCCTTCTTCACGCATCATATGCGCAAGTGCACGTAAATATTCGTGATCTTGACCGAATGAACCGTATTCATTTTCGACTTGCATCATGATAATCGGGCCGCCTTGATCAATTTGCAATGTCGTTAAGATTTTAAACAGTTCATGATAATATTTTTTCACTTTTTCTAAATACTTCTCATCACTCGAACGAATACGCATTGTACGGTCATTGAGTAACCATGCCGGAAAGCCTCCGAACTCCCATTCCGCACAAATATACGGAGATGGCCGAACGATCACGTACAGTCCAAGCTGATCAGCAAGTTCGATAAAATGTTTTAAATCTTTATGTCCTTTGAAGTCATATTCATTTTCAATTGTTTCATGAAAGTTCCAAGGGACATAGGTTTCCACAGTGTTAAACCCCAGTGCTTTCAAATTGTATAATGAATCTTCCCAGTCATCCTTTGGTATTCTGAAGTAATGGATGGCACCGGACAATATCTTGATAGGTTTGTCATCTAATAAAAATGTATCGCTGATTTTGAAACGACTCACATCATCACCTCATTAAAATTGAACTGGTGTTGCTGTTTTTACATTCACTTCATTCAGTGCTGTTAAGTTATCAAGACCTTCACTTTCCAACCATGCTTTCGCCGCTTCTTCACCTGCGTCTGCCAGTGCTGTTGTTGCACCTTTCCATGTTGCACGACCACATAAAATACCATTAAAATGTGCACCATGATCAGCTGCAAATTGGAGTGAATCCATAAATAATTGTGCAGATACGCCACCACTCAAATAAATATAAGGGATGTTTGTTGCAGCATCTTGCGCTTTGAACGCTTCTGCTGCTTCTGCTTGAGTCATCACCGCTTTGTCTCCAAATCCTTCAACAAAGTTCATGTTCACTGGAATTTCCACTTTCAATGTATCCACTTGGAAGCGTGGTTCACTGAATACACGCATCGCTTCATTCACTTTATGAGGACGCACTTTCGCATATGCTTCACCTTTTTCGTCACCAATGCTGTCATCGTAAGTTAAGATTTCAAGTAAAAATGGGACGTTTTCAGCTTGACACTCTGTACCTACACGCTCAATTAACGCTTGTTTCTTTTGATTGATTTCGTCTGCTTCGTCTACATCATAGTAAAGTAAGAACTTCACAGCGTCTGCACCAGCTTCAACAAGACGACGTACACTTTGATCTTCAATGAGACGTGGTAAGCGTCCAGGACGAGACTGATCATAACCTGTTTGTTCATAAGATAAGATTAAGCCAGCTTTTTCATCTTTTGCTTTTGCAGCATCTAAACCATATTCAGGGTCTACTAAAAAACTAGAACCATGTGGTGTTAACACTTCAGATACTAATTTTTTAAATAGTGACAAGTTCTCAGGCGTTCCTTTGTCACCTAATAAATTTCTTAATGCGCCGCGTTGGTCTACTGCCACTGCTGCATAAATCCCATTCTCATCTACTAAACGACTTAAATCTTTTACCATTCAAACCTCTCCACTTCTATTTCATTTTTAATCTCAGAGACTTGGTTGACATCAATAAAACCTGTCTTTTCTTGTAAAGCATTCGATGTCCCACATGCGAGCGCTTGGCGAATTAAAGCTTCAGGTGCTAAACCTTGATCCACACCATAAGCAATGCCAGCTACAGTAGAATCACCCGAACCGACCGGATTGACAATGTCTTTATGTGGCAATGTCGCACGATAAATGTCTGACTTCCATTTCACGAGCGCACCCTCTCCACCTAACGTTAAAAAGACATCGCAGTTGCTAAAATACGCATGTGATTGCAGCAAGCGAGCACAATCATCAATCGTCAACTGTGCTTCATCGACTAACATTTCAAATTCAGATTGGTTCGGCTTAATACAATGAATCGGCAACTCAGCTTCTAATAATGCTTTCAACTCACCCGCATGCGTATCCACAATATTGTACGTATTTGGTAGCGCTTTCAAAATATGCGTCATATGGTCAAACTTCGACCGAGATTCGAACTGTGGTGAACTTCCACTAATTGTCACCACTTTTGCATCTGCAGCATGTTTCGAGATATTTTCAAAATAAGCTTGCTGCTCACTTTCTGAAATCGTTGGACCTTGCTCAAGCACTTCTGTTTGCGCTTGACCGTCATTCAACGCTAAACTTTGCCTTGTCTGTCCCTTGATAAACGTAAATGCACTTGTGATACCCATCGCTTTCAATGTATCAGCCATCCACTGACCATTCACACCACCCAGGTAGCCAAATGCACAATGCGCCGCGCCTAACTGATGCAGCACTTTGGTCACATTAATTCCTTTGCCACCTGGATTTTCAATTTTCTGTTTAACACGATGTACCTCACCCACGACAAGCGGCTCAATTTTGTACGTAATGTCCACTGATGGATTAAACGTATGTGTTGCAATCATTGTTCATCACCCTTTAACTGGATAAATCGTAACCCCTTTAACAACACGGTTAATAAAACCGTCTGGACTCGGGTTATCTGGATTTAAACCTAATGCATCAGAACGTTGTGCAGCAAGCAACTGGCCAAACATTAAATATTGAAGCGCAAGTTCCATATCTGATAATGATTCAGATTGTGGGAGCTGTACTGTGTGCTCGCCCGCATCACTTTGACCATCTAAAATATACATTTTGTAACGATCTTTCACTTGTCCCACTTCTTTAATCAAATCATCTTCGTATTGACGATGGTAGGCGCCATTACTACGCATCATAATGAAAATGGTATCTTTACTTAAGCCAGCTTTAGGACCATGTCTGAAACCTAATGTTGTTTCACGTGCGATTTCAGTTTGGCCTGCAGTCAACTCGTTCAATTTTAAGCTCACTTCTTTCGTTAACTCACCAATCAAGCCTGTCCCTACGTAAAACACTTTTGAAAATTCAAGTGCATTCACAGCTTGAGCTTGTTGTTCGAGCCAATCAAAGTTAGATGCTGCAATCTCGAAAAATTGAGGGCTAACTGTCCCACCAAAAAGTAAGTAACTCGCAAATAACATCGATGAAAAGCTTGATGTCATCGCCAAGGACTTGTCGTTCGTTTCTTCAGGTAGAATCACTTTGAATACATTGTCTTTATCCGCTTCGTATGCCCCTAAAAAGCCATCTTTATTATTTGTAATGAATAGGTGATACACATTTTGAGAAAGTTCATTCGCAAATTCGACTGTCGCTTTCGTTTCTGGACTATTACCCGAACGTGCAAATGACACAACCAGATATGCTGTTTGATCATCAATGTAAAGTTGTGGATCTGTCACAAAATGCGTGGTTGGTACAGATTCAAATTCAAAGTTTGGCATCACCGCTGTGTTGCGTGCCATACGTGCGACATCACCGACATAGGCACTAGAACCTGCACCGGTGAACAGCACTTTTAATTTTTTCCCAACGTTCTCTTGTTCAATTCGATTTACAAATTGATCGAATGCTTCTTGTTGCGCTCGAACAATATCAAACGTTTTTTTCAAAGTTTGTGGTTGTTGCTTTATTTCGCGATAAGTATCTGTTTCATATAACACAATACGACCTCCCATATCTATTTATCATTACATCAATTGCACGGTGTACTTATATTTATGTCCACTTGCAATACTTTGTGTAAACTCAATCAGATCTTCACCTACATAACTAAAGCGTTCAATAAACATACAACTATCATCGACGACACCATTCAACAATTCCGCGTGTTCTTTACTTAACTTACTCGCCGTCAAAGTCTCACAAGCGTTCGTAATTTGCAAACCGTAATGACGATTGAGCGTTTCATAGAGAGAGACACGATTAAAATCAAATTGTTCGAGCCCTTCGCAAAAACGCATTGGTAAATAACTCACCTCGTATATGAGCGGGACATCATTCGAAAGTCGTAAACGCTTTAATTCATAAACATATTGATAAGGTTTCAGATTCATTTTTTCTTGCAAAAAAGTGGTAGATGGGATGAGTTGAATGTTTAACATTTTTGTACTCGCCACATCACCATTTTTTTCAATTTCATCTTTAAAACTATATAGTTCATTTAAAAACTGCGTATATCGACTACCTAACACAAAGGATCCTTTGCCATGTTCGCGTTTAATGACATGATCTTTTTCCAAACGATCTAAAGCTTCGCGCACGGTAATTCGACTCACACCAAACGCCTCACATAGCTTACGTTCTGATGGTATTTTATCGCCTTCTTTATATTCACCAGCCTTAATGCGACTATGAATGCCTTTGTACACTTGATAGTACAATGGTAATTTTTCAGCCATGATATCATTCACTCCTACTGGTTATAACCACTTTGATTATAATGATTTCCTTCTTTTTTGTAAAGGCTTTCATTTTGTTTTTTATCTTTCAATTGTTATGATGCTTATACCCATTATACTTTGCTTTTAGTAATAAAAATATATTTAAAATCTTTGTAAAATCCAAATGATTCATTCTGGTTATAACCACTATCAATTTAAATATATTAATATGTGGCTGCCACCGTCGTAATCATCATCTTATACTTGATAAAAATGTGATTCATCACCTAGAAATGCAGGTCAAAATTAATGACAATTAAAAAATCAGACCTAAAGAAATCGGTCTGATTTTATATCAACAAGCTTTTTATTAGTTTCAATAGCGTTACAAAGAAATCAGGAATAGACAAAAAGAAATTCAATTTATTTTCTGTGTCAAAAAATTTTTTATTCTTTTGTTTTTTCAATATCAAACACCAACCGTTTATTAATAATAGCAAATGGTTTATTGTTTCTTCATATATAGTTAGCCATTAAGTTAACAGATTATCATAAAAAAGTAAGGAGAAGCACAGCACGGTTCAACATTCCCAATATAGACATAGTGAATGTATCAATCTGTTCCCCACCTTCTATTCAAATCGAAAGCCCTTTTTAACCATGCGACTCAAATAGATACAAACGCCCAATATCATTAAAGCAACCATCAAATAAACGACAGCCTGATGATGATTCAACACGAGACCGAAAAACAACAGTGCAACAGGCGATGAAATATGTACTAAAGTCTGTTTTAGTGTCATCACGTGCCCTTGATATTGCTTTCCAACCGCCCTTTGCAAATATATCGAAGTTGGCATTGTCGTCATAGGTTGAGATAAGCCCATCAAGCCATTCAATATAAAGAAAAATAGTGTTGCCACAATCGCGTTCATTTCAAATGATACTATGATGCCTAAAATCAATATCGTCACGCATTGTAATAGCATTGCGCGTTGATACGTTGACTTCAAATGATCTTTTTCAGGTTCCATCGTCAATAAAAACGATGCTGCTAACATACCCACTGTATAACCTGACACAACGATGCCAAATTGCACCGCTGACAGTTGTATCAATTGTACAGCCGCGATAGGCATGCCTATTGAAAAAACCGTGATTAAAAAGTGTAATACCATCATCATGATGAAGAAATGATGTAACGGTTTCTTAGACTTCAAATAGTGATACCCTTCTCGTAAACTTTCTTTTATTGATGTACTTTCTAATGCTAACGCTTTATCTAATGGTAAGTTTAATACAAAAAGGATGCCAAGGCCTGCTGTCACAAGGTTGAGCAGTGCTAACGTTTCGATATTAAAGAAAGCAATCATGATTCCCCCGATGATAGGTGCTAAAAATTGAATGGTTGTGTTGATGGTTTGACTTAATGATAGGTAGCGTTCGAGATCTTCTTTTACAATTTGATTCACATTCGCATCGATAAACGCTCGGATAGCAACATCTGTCATATTGAGAATAATGCCTAAGATGACAATGTAGTTGAAAAACATGTCAAACGCAATGGTGAATATAAATAGAAATATCACATTTAATAATAGTGCGATAATGACCATCAGTTTATTGTGGTAGCGATCAGCAAAGATACTGAGTAATGGGGTTGTCACAAGTGTAGCAATAACAATAGCAGTTAAATAAATGGTGTAACACATGGTATTGTCCGTATGTTGTAATATGTAAAATGCGCATGCAAAACTAAAAATACGCGAGCCTATAGATGCGGCAATGTTAAATAAGATCAAGCTGACTGTTCTAATGCTCATGATGTTTCTCTCCTCGCTAAAACCTTATACTATTTATCCCACAGGCCCTGAATTTTGTCAAAAGTGTAACAATTTTAATTTGATTTACAACTATTCATTATTTAATTTTCATATTATTTGTATATATAAATGATTTTAAATGCATATAAAAAAGCCAACAAAAATCAATACAGGGTTGATTTTCATTGGCTTTAATTTTTATTTTAATGTCATACTACGACTCGATTAATCTAAGTCAGGAAGGTTCGCTAACAGTTCTTCTCTTTGATTTTCATATTGAGGTGGCAACATAATTTTTTGGCCTAATTGATCTTTCGGTTCATCACGATCAAAACCTGGAGGAATAGTCGCAAATTCAAAAATGATATGGCCGCGTTCTTTAGTATAAATCGCTTTGAAGTAGTTACGATCTTTCACTTCAGTCACATGATAACCTTGTGACATTAAATATTTTTGCCATGCAAGGTGTTGTTCATCATTATCTACAGACCATGCGATATGGTGAACTGTACCGACACCCCAACGCCCTTCTGGAAGTGGTGTTTTAGGAATAATGATGTGATGTTTCAAATCTCCCGCTGTTTCAAAGTGGAAGTAGTCAGCATCATGTTCAAGTTCTGTTAAACCTAAATCGTCAACGAGTTCTTTTAAAGTTTCTACAGGGCGTAATGATAATAATACTGAACCGTGGAAACCAAGAATTTTGTTTGTGTCACTTTCTTCGTCGCTTTCAACTAATGCGAGATCAAGCCCATGAATGTCTTCAAACTCGATTGTTGGACGACGGAAAGGTTCTGTTTCTGTCGTTTCAACATTATTATCGTTTAAACGTTGAATCCAGTAATCTTTAGAGTTTTTAGGAATTCTGAATGCGATACGACCCACTTGGCCGCTACCTACACGACCGTTATAAGCGTTAGCCCATGGGAAGAATGTCATAATGGTACCTGGGTCTACATTATCATTTGAGAAATATAAATGATACGTACCTGGATCGTCAAAGTTCACTGTTTTTTTGACTAAACGTAAATTCAACACTTTTTCATAAAAGTCTTTGTTTTCTTTTGGATGTCCTACAATTGCTGAGATATGATGGATATGTTTAATCGGTTCCATTATCTCTGCCTCCTTTTACTTGTCGATTTCTTCATCTTGAATGGGTTTGTAAAATTGTTCTTTGTCGCCTTGACCGCTGAAACTTTTACTATAAAACGGTGGATTGTCCGTATTAGATTCATCGCTAGTTAAAATGGCACGATTTAAATGCATCACTTCACCGTTGTGCACTAAATCAAAGTCACCATACATAAAAATTTCGCCGTCGTCCCCATACGCGACTCTTGTTTGAGCATGTGTTTCTTGTTCATTTGATGGAAGTTCATACGTTAACGCACCGCTCGGACATCGTTCAACCACTTTGACAACATCCTCTACAGCCGCGTTATCCGGTTGTATCCAAGGTCTTTTTTCCACATCAAATACTTCTCCTAAACCACGTACGCATTCCGTTGCATGTACGCAACGTTTAGGCTCGAAATACACATTAATTTTTTCGCCCGTATACTGCTTTGCCATGTTCCCCACTCCATTCTCAATACTGTAATAGATGCGTTTGACCATTAATACATTAACGTCTATAATCTAATCATATCAGTATAAATATTATACTCTTAAAGATTCGCAAGAGTAAAGTAAACAACCTTTGTCAACAAGGAGGCTTTAACATGGAAGGACAAATCATTCCAGGCGTAGGGACAAAGTACAGTCTCACTACCGCTAACAACGAAATTGTGCACGTGATTTTACATTATAATGGTAAACGAGAAATTTACATTACTGACGATGATGAAGATGTCATCGCGAACATTGGGTTAAATGAAAGTGAAGCACGTGAAATTGCGTTAAAGCTTATGGATGTCAACCACGATACAATGGAAAAACAAGCTTTCGAACGTTTTACACTGTTGCGTAAACAAATGCTCGTAGACTGGATCAAAGTCGGTCAACTTTCTCCATTAAAAGGGCTTAACATTGCACAAGCTGAACATCGTGTTCCGAATGGTGTGAACATCGTCGGGATTAGCCGTGGTTCAGATATTATTCCAAAACCTGACTCAAGCGAACTGATACATGAAGGAGATATCTTACTCGTCATTGGATACAATGATGCAGTTTCAGAATTCGAAGCCGCTTGTCGTCCACAAGGATAGTGCCTATGGATTTTTCTAACGTGTCTGAAGTCCTACTCAGTGGGCTCTTAATTTCACTCCTTTTTATTAGCGCTTATCTTGCCAATCGCATTTCAGCACCTGATATTATTATCTTTTTACTTATCGGCATCGGGCTCGCGTTCTTTGTGAGCCATTCTGAAATATTAGAGTTTGCTGCAGAAGTGGGTATTGTGTTGATGTTTTTCATGCTCGGGATGGAATTCCCTGTCAATCAACTCAAAAAACTCGCCTTAAATATTTATAAAGCGGGATTATTAGACCTCTTTTTATCATTCGGTGTGACTGTAGTATTACTGCTTATCATGAAGCAACCGATTGAGATTGCCTTATTGTTAGGTGGCGTCGTTTATGCGACAAGTTCATCAATTACCGTGAAACTCCTGGAGAAAAACAATCGAATGACCACCAAAGATTCTAACTTCGTCCTCGGTTTACTCGTTTTTGAGGATATTGTTTCTCCATTACTCGTGACGATTATCGCAAGTCTATTCATGAGTCAAGCACTAACTGCAACAACCTTGTCACTCGTACTCGTAAAAATTATTGTATTGCTCGCTGGTGCCATTCTCATCGGACAATTTATATTCAGAAAGCTTGGAACTTTTGTCGATAAATATGTCAACGAAGATTTCTTTATTTTGTTTATGGTTGGGATTAGCTTAACTTATGCAGGAATTGCGATTCAACTCGGCCTATCAGAAGTATTCGGCGCCTTTTTAGCCGGAATTATGTTAGCTGAAATACGTAAAACAGCCATGTTGCAACAAACCGTACGTAATTTACGTGACCTCTTAATGCCGATTTTCTTTATTAACTTTGGGCTATCGATTGAACTGACTTCCGGTATTTCAATGGTCAACGTTTTAATCGTACTCGTCATCTGGTCAGTCCTATCTAAACTTATTGTCGGTTATGTCGGAGGAAAACAGTTTGGGCTCAACAACGTGCCTGCATTAAGAGCAGGGTTGTCCTTCACACAGCGCGGTGAATTTTCAATGATTATCGCTGGATTCGCCTCGACCCAAATTAAAACATTGAGCGGGGTCTTCATACTCATCTCCGCCATTATCGGTGTGACACTCTTCCAATTCGCACCGAAAATTGCAAAGCGCGTGTTTAAAAAAGAGAAAAAAGCAACCCTTCCAGGTAAAATATAAGCCTGTCAGTGTCATTTGAAAATTTAATATGCTTAATACCATTGCCCTCATCGATCAACACTTTGAATGTCACGATTGTTATCATGGACGCACTGATTTAAGGGACTTGCCTCAATTCAATCCGGCTATGTCTATTCCCTCAAACGTCTCGTCCGTTTTCACAACATGATTTCAAAAATTGGGAATCCATGAGGGCAAATTTTTATGCCTTCTTCACCCCAACAACTTTTACATTTCAATCTTCTTTTTCTCCCATCTTAATCACACGAGTCTTTAGTTCACTTCCCCTTATCCTCGTTCCTTTTTATGCAAAGTAAAAAAGAAAAACACGTATTGCTATTTATTTTCAAACAAAACATCTCTCAAAAACAGATGAATGATCCCAGCATCCTCATTTTCTCCTTTCAACGCGCACACTTCAGATTGTGTACCTAGACGAGACTCCTGAGCAAACAACTGGTCCGCAAAATCTACCACAAAAATGTAATCGTTTTCAAATTTGAATTGACAGGAGCAAAACAGGAATATAAACTATTTGTAAACGATTACAAAATTTAATCTTTACAGGGGGTATAGCTATGCCTGAGTTAAAATTGTCACATGTCAAAAAAGTTTACGATAACAACAACACGGTCGTTAAAGATTTTAATCTCGACATTTCCGATAAGGAGTTCATCGTTTTTGTAGGGCCATCTGGTTGTGGGAAGTCTACAACATTACGTATGATTGCAGGGCTTGAATCCATTACAGGGGGAGATTTTTATATCGATGGGCAACGTATGAATGACGTTGAACCAAAAAACCGTGACATTGCGATGGTGTTCCAAAACTATGCACTTTATCCACATATGACGGTTTATGAAAATATGGCGTTCGGGCTCAAACTACGCAAGTTCGACAAGGCTGAAATCGACAAACGTGTCAAAGAAGCAGCTGAAATTTTAGGGCTGACAGATTATTTGAGCCGTAAACCAAAAGCACTTTCTGGTGGGCAACGTCAGCGTGTTGCATTAGGTCGTGCTATTGTTCGTGATGCGAAAGTCTTTTTAATGGATGAACCTTTATCTAACCTTGACGCTAAATTACGTGTTCAAATGCGTACAGAAATTTTAAAACTCCACCACCGCCTGAACACAACGACAATTTACGTGACACATGATCAAACAGAAGCTTTAACAATGGCGACACGTATCGTCGTATTGAAAGAGGGTCACATTATGCAAATCGGTACGCCACGTGAAATTTATGATACACCTGACAACATTTTCGTCGCACAATTTATCGGCTCACCTGCCATGAACATGATAGATGTCACAGTGACTGCCCAAGGGATTCAAATCGGTACAAAACTATTCAAATTAGCACATAAAAAGTTTGAAAAGCTAAAAGAGAAAGGCTTTGAAAATCAAACTGTGACACTTGGTATCCGTCCTGAAGATATTCATGAAGAACCTATTTTTATTCAAACGTCACCAGAAACAGCTTTCGAATCTAAAGTCATCGTTTCTGAGCTATTAGGTTCTGAAATTATGGTGCACACGCAATTTGTGCAACATGAAATCATCGCTAAACTCGACGCGCGTACAAAAGTATCAGCAGGTGAAACATTGACACTCGCATTTGATATGAATAAATGTCACTTCTTTAATCCAGAAAATGGAAAACGTATCGTATAAGGGGGGATACACATGAACAAGATGTTGAAAGCAGCACTCTTGGTTATCACCGTGCTTTTCGTCTTATCGGCTTGTGGCCCTAACCGTTCACAAAAAGACATTGAAGCAGCATTAAACCGTGATAATTCAAAAGAAAAGCCTGAACAACTCACAATGTGGGTCGATGGCGATGCACAAATGGCTTTTTACAAAAAAATTACAGCACAATATACGAAAAAGACCGGTATTCCAGTCCGTCTCGTAAATGTCGCACAAAATGATCAGTTAGAAAATCTATCCTTGGATGCGCCGGCTGGTAAAGGACCAGACCTCTTTTTCTTAGCACATGACAATACAGGTAGTGCGTATCTACAAGGGCTCGCTGCCGAACTGGACTTTACGGATGAACAATTGAAAGGCTTTAACAAGCAAGCTTTACGTGCACTCAATTACGACAACAAACAACTTGCTTTACCGTCTATCGTTGAGTCAACAGCATTACTTTACAACAAAAAATATGTTAAAACGGCACCTAAAACGATTCAAGAAGTCGAAGCCAATGCCGACCGTATTAACAAACCTGATGAGCATCAATACGGCTTTTTATTTGATGGTCGTGATCCGTATTTTAACTATCCATTTATGTTTAACAGCAATAACTATGTATTCAAGAAAATTGGCGATAAGTATGATGTACATCAAACTGGCATCAATGATCCACAAGTCATTAAAAATGGTAAACGTCTGCAAAAATGGTACGAAAAAGGTTACTTACCGAAAGCAGCGAATCATAACATTATGATTGGTTTATTCAAAGATGGGCAAGTCGGCCAGTTTGTGACAGGACCGTGGAACCTTACAGAATTCCAACAAACATTAGGTGATGACCTTGGTGTGACAACATTGCCGTCTGATAACGGTATGAAGATGAGACCGTATCTCGGTGTACGGGGTTGGTATTTATCGGAGTATAGCAAATCTAAATATTGGGCGAAAGATTTAATGTTGTATTTAACAAGTCGAGATACACTTCAAAAATATACAGATGAACGCAATGAAATTACAGGCCGTCTCGATGTGAAATCATCTAATCCGAACTTAAAAGCTTTTGAAGAACAAGCTAAAAATGCCGAACCAATGCCAAACATACCTGAAATGAGACAAGTGTGGACACCAATGGCCAATGCAAGTACGTTCATTTCAGAAGGTCAAGATCCTAAACAAGCATTGGAAGACGCCAATCGAGATATTCAACAAAACATTAAAATACTTCAACCGAACGATAACAAATAGAAAGGAGTCGCCCTATGAATCAACGAAATGCCAAATTAGCCGCAATGCTCTCTATCATTCCTGGACTCGGGCAATTCTATAATAAGCAAATCGTCAAAGGCTTATGTTGCCTCATCTTTTTTATCAGCTTTATTTCTGTATTCTACCAATTTTTTAACATTGGGTTTTGGGGACTCTTCACATTAGGAACTGTTCCTAAGTTAGATGATTCACGTGTCCTATTAGCACAAGGGATTATTTCACTATTACTCATTGCATTTGCGCTTACACTATATATTGTGAACATCATCGACGCTTACCGCACAGCCGAACGTTTTAATCGTGGCGAAGAAATTAAAGAGCCCAAAGCACGTCGTATTGCAGCATGGGATAAGACATTTCCATACTTACTCATTTCGCCTGGTATGTTTTTACTCGTATTTATCGTTGTCTTCCCATTATTATTTATGGGTGCGGTCGCATTTACAAATTACAACTTATACCATGCACCTCCCCGTCATACATTAGAATGGGTCGGTTTTGACAACTTTAAAACGTTATTCACTATCGACATTTGGCGTCACACATTTTTTAGTGTCATCACGTGGACGATTGTGTGGACACTTGTCGCAACAACATTACAAATTGCATTAGGCTTGTTTTTAGCTATTATTGTGAATCACCCACTCGTGAAGTTCAAACGTCTTATTCGTACGGTGCTAATTTTACCGTGGGCTGTTCCGGCATTCGTAACAATCTTAATTTTCGCAGCCTTATTCAACGACGAATTCGGTGCGATTAACAATACCATTTTACAACCATTATTAGGTGTTGCACCGGCTTGGTTAAATGATCCGTTTTGGACAAAAGTGGCTTTAATCGCAATTCAAACATGGCTCGGCTTCCCATTTGTATTCGCCCTGTTCACTGGTGTATTACAAAGTATTTCGCCAGATTGGTATGAAGCTGCAGACATCGATGGTGCATCAAGTTGGCAAAAATTCCGTCAAATTACGTTGCCACACGTCCTATTTGCAACTGCACCATTACTCATTATGCAATATGCAGGAAACTTTAATAACTTTAACTTAATTTACCTCTTTAATGAAGGTGGACCGCCTGTACCAGGGCAAAACGCAGGCAGTACCGACATCTTAATTTCTTGGGTATACAGTTTAACTTTCGAATTCAATAACTTTAACATGGGTGCTGTCGTATCACTCATTATCGGCTTTATCGTCGCAATTATCGCATTTTTACAATTCAGACGTACAAGTACATTCAAAGACGAGGGAGGGATTTAATATGAATCAAAAGAAAAAAGTGTGGAAAGCAATTGGTATTTATGGCTTTATCGCTTTCATGTTTGTCATCATTTTATATCCATTGCTTTGGACGTTCGGCATCTCGCTTAATCCGGGCACGACACTTTACGGTGCTAAGATGATTCCAGACAATGCGACTTTTGCCAATTACATCTATTTACTGACAGATGAAAACAGCCAATATTTAACATGGTATAAAAACACTTTGCTCGTCGCTTCAGCTAATGCATTGTTTAGTGTGATTTTTGTTACACTTACAGCCTATGCATTTTCTAGATATCGCTTTGTAGGACGAAAATACGGGTTAATCACGTTTCTTATCTTACAAATGTTCCCTGTCCTCATGGCGATGGTTGCGATTTATATCTTACTCAATACTATTGGTCTACTCGATTCTTTACTCGGTTTAACAATCGTGTATATCGGCGGTTCGATTCCAATGAACGCCTTCCTTGTTAAAGGTTATTTCGATACGATACCAAAAGAACTCGATGAATCTGCAAAAATTGACGGTGCGGGCCATATGCGTATTTTTATTCAAATTATGTTACCACTCGCAAAACCGATTTTAGCAGTCGTTGCATTATTTAATTTTATGGGACCATTCATGGATTTTATCTTACCGAAAATCCTCTTACGTAGCCCTGAGAAATATACGTTAGCTGTTGGGTTGTTTAACTTTATTAATCATCAGTATGCGAATAATTTCACTGTCTTTGCAGCTGGCGCGATCATGATTGCATTGCCTATTTCAATCGTGTTCTTATTCTTACAAAAGTATTTAGTTTCAGGATTAACAGCTGGCGCAACAAAAGGTTAAAAGTTAAAAAAACAAGCAGAGCGCACATACTCTGCTTGTTTTTATGTCTCATCTCCTCAGTATCATTTAATATATTACAGTGCAACGACACATGCTTCATAAGGACGAATGGCGTTAAAGTCAACTGCACCTTCATCGTTATGGAGTAGCACTTCTCCCTCACTTAGCGCTAAATCTGTATTCAAAGTGGCTACCTCATCCGATAAATTGCCAATGATAACTACAGTGCGTCCATCCAAACGTCGTGTATAAGCAAACAACCGTTCATTGTCTGCATCGACTAAATCGAATTGTCCATACGTATAGATGTCATCTGATTTCTTCAACCGAATGAGATCTTTATAAAAGTTTAAAATTGATTTTGGATCCTTCTGTTGTTGTGCCACATTGATATCCACATAATTGGGATTCACCGGAAACCATGGTGTTCCAGTCGTAAAACCTGCATTGTCACTCGCATCCCATTGCATAGGCGTTCTCGAGTTGTCACGACTATCCATTCTCAATTTTTCAAGTAATGCGTCAACATCACCACCCGCTTCTTGCACAATGCGGTATTCATTTTTAACGGACACATCATCGAATTGTTCAATATCGGTAAACGGATAGTTCGTCATGCCAATTTCCTGACCTTGATAGATAAACGGTGTGCCTTGTTGTAAAAAGTACACGAGCGCATGACTTGTCGCTGATGCATACCAGTACAGTTCGTCATCTCCCCATGTCGACACACGACGCGGTTGGTCATGATTCTCAATAAACAGCGCATTCCACCCTTTATTTTCCAACTGCTTTTGCCAACGATTGAGCACTTCTTTATACGCTTTAATATCAAGACGTGACGCCATATTATCCCATAGGCCAAGATGTTCGAATTGGAAAATCATATTAAAGACCCCTTTATCATGGCCGACCCAATTTTCTGCATCATCTGGATTCACACCGTTTGCTTCCCCGACCGTCATAATGTCATATTGCGACAGAGATTTAGCTTTCATCTCACGTAACCAAGTTAAAATACCCGGTTGATTCATCGCGACGTCAAACGCAGGGGCATACTGTTGACCTTCTGGCACTGGGAGATTGCCCGCTTCAAAGGATTTCTTAATATGGGTAATGGCATCCACACGAAAACCATCAATCCCTTTGTCAAACCACCAATTCATCATGTTAAATACTTCATTGCGGACTTCTGGATTTTCCCAGTTTAAATCTGGTTGCTTCTCACTGAATAAATGGAAATAATATTGATTCGTCGTCTCGTCATATTTCCATGTCGAACCATTAAAAATACTCTCCCAGTTATTCGGTTCGGAACCATCACTGGCTGGGTCACGCCAAATGTACCAATCACGTTTCGAGTTATGACGATTTTGTTTAGACTCGATAAACCACGGATGCTCATCTGATGTATGGTTCACCACAAGGTCCAAAATCAATCTCATCCCGCGTGCATGCACTTTTCCAAGCAACTCATCAAAATCTGCCATTGTTCCATACGTTTCACTAATCGCTTGATAATCACTAATATCATAGCCGTTATCTGCATTAGGCGAGGGAAACATCGGACTCAGCCAAATGACATCAATACCGAGTTCCTGTAAATAATCTAACTTTTCTATGAGGCCTCTTAAATCACCCATCCCATCTCCATTTGAATCATTAAAACTGCGGGGATATACTTGGTACGCCACCGCTTCCTTCCACCATTGTCTGGCTGTTATTTCGCTCATTTTGAGACCTCCTTCATTTCTCATGTTGTAATTGCTAAGCCCACCACATATCCGGTGCTTGATGATAAATATTGACTGATTTTAAATTTTCAACTGCTTTATGAAAACCTTCTTCTACTGACATAATCGGATCTTCATGTTCAATACTGAGTACATAGTCGTAGCCATGAATTCTTAATTGACTGATCATTTCGCCCCATTCGTAAGGACTATGACCATAACCGACTGTGCGGAAGGTCCAAGCACGTGTTGCGACTTGTTGATACGGTTGCATATCTGTTAAGCCGTACATATTCACATTATCTTGATTAATATACGTATCTTTCGCATGGAAATGGTGAATCGCATTCGCTTGTCCTAAAATACGGATCGCTGCGACAGGGTCAATGCCTTGCCACCATAAATGACTCGGGTCAAGGTTAGCGCCTATGTATTCATTCGTCGCTTCTCGTAATTTCAAAAGGGTATATGGCGTATGCACAAGAAAACCGGCATGTAGTTCAATCGCAATTTTGACATCATGGGCTTTCGCAAATGCTGCTAAGTCTTGCCAGTAAGGAATAAGTTTTTGATTCCATTGGTAGTCATAAATTTCAGAGTACGCTGTCGGCCAAGGTGTCACCGGCCAGTTTGGATATTTTGCACTGTCGTCTGAACCTGCAATACCTGAAAACGTATTAACGACAGGTACACCGAGTAACGCCGCGAGTTGAATCGTTTTGCGTAATGTCTCATCTGCTTCTTTGGCTTCTGCTGCATCTGGAGAAATGGGATTATTGTGGCAACTGAAAGCACTAATTTCTAATCCGCGTTGTTGAATTTTGTCCATAAATGTTTGACGTTTACTTTCATCTGCCAACAATTCATCAAGGTTACAAAATTTATCGCCAGGATTGCCGCCTGTACCGACTTCAATCATATCGAGACCTGCCGCAGCCACATCGTCTAACATTTGTTCAAAATCACGATCATAAAACAATACCGAAAATACACCTAATTTCATCTTGAACACACCTTTCTATCGTTTGATTTCTACACTTTGTCGTTCTCTATCACTTTGGTAAATGGCATCAATCAATTGTGTGACACGTCTTGCCTCTTCAGGTTTGACTAATGGTTCTACCTCACCAAAGCAACTACTTATAAAATGGTCCATCTGGCGCATTGCCGCGACATCTTCATTTAAACTGACATCTTGTTCCAAAATGTGATAACCGTCTGGTCGCGGTGCATACACTTCAAACGGGAACAATTGCAATCCACCTGCATCACCTGAAATGCTCACGTCTAACTTGTCATTGTGAATATTCGCTGCCCATGAACACTCAAATTGCATACTGGCACCATTTTCAAACGTCACATAACTGGTCGCATGGTCTTCCACATCAAAGGTCGTATGGTCAAACGTTCCCCACTCATTCAATTGATGTGGCTGGCGACTTAAAGCATTGTATGTACGTCCCGAAACTGCTGTCGGTTTCACGTCATCCAACAGCCACAATACGAGGTCAAGCACATGGCATCCATAGTCGATTAAGCAACCGCCACCTTGCAGCGCTTTATTAGTAAACACACCCCATCCTGGCACCTTACGACGACGCAAAGCTTGCACTCGGGAGACTACCGGCACACCGACCGCACCCTGCGCGACGGCTTGTTTTGCCGCTTGTGCCACATCTGTAAAACGATAATGGTACGCAATCGTTAATATGCGCGCATTTCGATTGGCCGCTTCTATCATCGCATCACATTCTGCTGAGTTCATCGCCATTGGTTTTTCGCATAATACATGAACGCCTGCGTCAAGCGCTGCTATCGTTAATTCAGCATGAAATTGATTGGGCGTACAAATGATGACCGCATCTGCCTGCGCTAATAATGCTTCTAAAGTCGGTGCAACGTATGCAATATCAAATTGTGTCGCAACTTCTCTCGCAAGTGTCTCGTTCACATCGTACACACCGACAAGTTCGGCACGTTCATGCGCGATTATAAGTGGGATGTGGCGATCTCTTGCAATGCCACCTGTTCCGATAACGCCTATTTTTAACGGTTTCATCGTGATGTCTCCTTCGTTGTCTTAATCAAAATAAACAGCTTGTCCTGTCTTCGCTGACTGATAAATCGCTTCTAATATTTGTGTAACGACGAGTGCTTCTTCTGGTTTCACACGCGGTGGTGTATCATTTTGAATACAGTCAATCCATTCCTTTGCTTCCTCTAAGGCTTCGTCCACTGTCTCACCTTCATAAAAATCGACGCCTTGATTGTCCAACTCAATCTGTTTCGTATACAACGTCCCAAACTCTTCACCGTGGATGCGTAAGCCGTCTTTCATATCCGCACCGCCTTTTGTTCCGGATAACGAACATTTCGCTTCATCTACGTCTAAAGAGTTGAGTGCCCACGCGGATTCTAAAATAATTGTGGCGCCATTTTTCATTTTAATAAATCCAAAAGCTGAATCTTCTACTGTAAAGTCTTTCGGATTCCATGGTCCCCAAGCATTGGCCGCATTTTCTTGCTGGCTCAATTGATGGAACGTCGACCCCATGACAGAGGCAGGTTCATAATTATTCATCATCCAAAGTGTGAGGTCTAATGCATGTGTCCCAATATCAATTAACGGGCCACCCCCTTGAGCTTCTTCATCTAAAAAGACACCCCAATTCGGTACCGCACGACGTCGAATGGCATGTGCCTTACCGAAATAAATGTCACCTAAATCCCCACGCTCAGTCGCTTGATGTAAAAATTGGCTGTCTGGACGAAAACGATTTTGATAGCCAATGGTCAATTTTTTACCTGTACGTTTCGCGGCATCTAACATTTGTTGCGCTTCCGCCGTCGTTTTGGCCATCGGTTTCTCGCACATGACATGCTTATCCGCTTCAAGTGCATGAACCGTCATTTCACAATGTAAGTAGTTCGGTGTACAAATATGTACCACATCAATCGATGGATCTTTGAGTAATACTTCATAATCTTGATACACTTTTGCGTCCGCCGTACCATACGTTTCTGCTGCGGTCTGTGCTTTTTCAATATCAATGTCACAAAATGCGACCAATTCCACTTCCTTAATTTTTACAAGACTTGGCAAATGTTTACCATTCGCGATACCGCCACAGCCGATGATTCCTACTTTAATCCCCATACCATACACTCCTATCTTTGATGAGATTGCCGTCACTTTTGTACGATTAAACTTCTTTGTTTTGTAATCGATTACATTTTAAAATATAACAAAAATGCACCCTATTGTAAACGGATTCACATAGGATGCATCAACTTATTTCAAGATATAACGAGATATAGATTGGTAGCACTTTACGTAGACTGACGTATTAACAATTCGCCTTCAAGTAAAGTATCACGTTCTTTTAATGTTTGTCCCTTTAAAAGCACTAACAATTTTTCCATTGCACGCACACCGATTTCAGTAGCGGGTTGTGCATACGTCGTTAAACCTGGGTCGACAATTTCTGACAAAATAATGTTATCAAATCCAACAATCGCCATGTCTTCGGGCACACGTTTGCCATGCTGTTTGAGTACCTTCATAATCCCAATCGCCATCTCATCATTGGCAACAAATAGCGCTGTCGGCATCTCTTCTTGTTCGAGTAACTGCTTGCCGATACGATAACCTGACTCTAAAGAAAAGTCCCCTTCGATAATCCAATCTTCATGCACCTTCAAACCATGACTGTGCATCGCTTCACGAAAGCCTTGTAAACGGTATTGACCTAAAATACCATCCAATGGCCCAGCAATATGTCCCACTTTCGTATGTCCCGCTTCTATTAAATGACGCGTCATTAATGCAGATGCTTCAATATGATTGATTGAGACAGAAGGCACATCAATCTCTTTAATTTGTTCACAAGCGAGTACAAGGGGGTATTGTGCACTGACTTTTTCTAAATTTTCAAGATCAAGATAGGACGTGAGAACAATCATGCCATCGACTTTCTTTTCATATAAATACGAAAAATAAGTATCACCTTGTTGATTTTGAGTATCTCCAAGAATCACTTCATAACCGTGCTCACGTGCAATATTTTCAATGTTTCTGAGTATCGCTGAGAAAAATGAATTCGTAATGTCCGGTACGACAACAAGAATCGTCATTGTTTCCATTTTGCGCAGTTGTCTCCCGATATTATTCGGATGATAGCCGAGTGCTTTTGCTGCTTCTAATACACGTTGTTGATTTTTAGGCTTGACCTTTCCTGTATTACTGAGCACCCGTGAAACCGTTGCCGTCGATACATTCGCTAACTTTGCGACATCCTTTACACTTACCATAGTCCTTCCCCTTTTATGTCTTCATTTAAATTAAATATAACACAAAAAGTATACCATCGCTTATTTCATCTGATTGGCTTGTATTGCCGTCTTGCTGTTTTAACACCACATTTTGTAGACCTCATCCTACGATTCACTATTTTCAAATATAAAATAATGTACAACATATGAAATTTGACATTATAAAAATACTTTGAAAATGTATGACTACTTTAGTATATTTATTATGTATGAAACAAAACTAAGAGAGTAGGGTTACCATGTACTTTACGCAATTAAGTGTAGAAGCTTTTGACGATTTTGTAACAAACCACTTTTCGCATTATACACAAGATCCTGGACACTATCAGTATAGAAACAAATACAAAAATGATGTCCATTTAGTTGGTGTTAAAAATGATCAAGACGAAGTCATTGCGGCTTGTTTATTGACTGAAGCACGCGCACTGAAGTTTTTTAAATATTTTTATACACATCGCGGTCCAGTTTTAGATTACAACAACCTCGAACTGGTCCAATTCTTTTTTGAACAGCTCACACAATATTTAAAACAACAGCGCTGCCTTTATGTGTTAGTCGATCCCTATGTGCGTAATCATATACGTGATGCAAAAGGGAATATAACGCAAAGTTTTGAGCGTCAACAACTTTTTCAAACGTTAGACCGTCTCGGCTACAAACACCAAGGTTTTCCTATAGGTTATTCGAGTATCAGTCAAATTCGTTGGCTTTCCGTTCTTGACCTTAAAGATAAATCGGAACAACAACTTTTAGAGGAAATGGACTACCAAACACGACGTAACATTAAAAAGACGTATGAAATGGATGTCCAAGTTAAAACACTACCTATTGAAGAAACTGCGCGCTTTTTCAAACTTTTCCAAATGGCTGAAGAAAAACACGGCTTTACTTTTAGAGACTTACCTTATTTTGAAGAAATGCAGAAAATGTATGCTAAAAATAGTATGCTCAAGTTAGCTTATATTGATTTGAATGACCTTTTGAAGAAGCAAACTGAGAAATTAGACACATTAAATGCGACGGTTGCAGAAACTCAAGAAGCGCTAGAAAGTAACCCAAATTCTAAGAAAAACAAAACTAAATTAAAACAAGCCGAACAGCAACTGCAAGCGCAAGAACGTAAAATAGAAAAAACACGTCAATTAATCGCTGAAGATGGGGATGTATTAGACTTAGCTGCTGCGATTTATATTTACAACAATCATGAAGTGTATTATTTATCGAGTGGCTCGAATCCTAAGTACAATGCGTATATGGGTGCGTATCGTTTACAGTGGGAAATGATTCAATTTGCCAAACAGCATGGCATTGACCGTTATAACTTCTATGGCATTACAGGTGATTTTACGAAACATGCTGAAGACTATGGTGTGCAGCGTTTTAAAGAGGGCTTCGGTGCGCACGTAGAAGAATATGTGGGTGATTTTGTTAAACCGATTATGCCAACCATGTATCGATTATCACAGTTATTGAAACGTTAGAGGGATTGGAAATAAAAATTTTTGATGCTATGGATGCTGTATTTTGTGCAACTTGCCCTATTCATAAAATTTGTATTTTTGATTGCCCTTATGGCTTCGCGTTCCCAGGGGACTTGTCTCAACTAGCCAACGCTTGATTGAACGATGACATGCATGTAACGTTGGCGGATTTTCGACTGCGTCTGATCCCTCGGGAGTCTCAGCCTTCTGGTCAATCTCATATCAAATGCAGCCACTTAGGGCAAGTTTACAAAATGAAAACAATCCAAAACATCCAATTTTTACGACCCCTTCATTCTCTTTTTTGCTGTTTTTCATCATTAATAAATATAAGTCCATAAAAAAGTTAGGACTGGGATCAAACTTAATGTCCCAGTCCTCTTCCTTTTTTTCATTCAAAATGATTCTATTGTAAAAACCAGTAGTCTTCCTTTTCACCTTTTAGATACGTATATTCTGCCGGTATGTCCCCATTCGCTTTAATATTGTCATTGATATGATCTCTCAAATCCCACACTTGATGAATGAATGTATTGAGATTTCCTCCTAACAAACGTGAAGGGGCATCCATATTCAAAATATTTTCAACTTGTTTTTCCGAAATATGCATCTTGTCTGCAAGCTGTGCTGTTGTCAGTGTCGATTGTGCAAAATGTGCTTTCAACTCTTCACTTGTGACACGTCGTTGGGCTTTATTTAATGACATATTCATCCTTCTTTCAATCCATATGATTTGTCTTGCTTATGAATATCACCTATAATAAACGGATAGTTATCCGTTTGTCAAATTAAACAACGAAAGTAGGTGTTGCCCTGATGAGAAAAGATGCTATTGAAAATCGTCAACGTATTGAACAACAAGCGAAAATCATGTTTGAACGTGATGGCGTCGACCAAGTGAGTATGAACCAAATTTCTAAAGCGTTGAATATTGGAATGGGGACACTCTATCGTCACTTTGAAGATAAAAGCGCGCTTTGTTATGCCTTGGTCAACAACGATTCTGAACAATTGCTAGCAGAACTTGATGCAATTCAATCACAAAATGATGATGTCCAAACCATTTTCACACAAGCGATTGATACGTTTTTACAATTTAAAACAGACCATCGCGCATTACTCAAATGCATTGAAATGAGCCAAAGTAAAATAGATTTTCGACAGACACCCTTTTTCCAGGCACTTCATCAATATTTTTATACTTTAATGGATAAGGGTGAAAATGAGCGGCAGTTGACGTTTAAAGTCGATACGCTACTCAACACATTAACCACACAAAATTATGTCTTTCAACTCGAGAAACGACAGCTGACAAACGTAGAAATACGGGAGCAACTCGTCACATTATTTTTTTAATATCATATCTGGAGGTCGAACAAAATGAAAGTAACGCTCATCACTGGTGATAACAAAGGATTGGGATATGAAACGGCAAAACAACTCAAAAACAAGGGGCATAAAATTTATATTGGCTCACGGAACATGGAACGTGGTAAAAAGGCTGCACGTGAACTTGATGTCGATGTCGTCCAACTTGATGTGACAGACGATGTTTCAGTAGAACAAGCAGCTCAACTCATTTTAGAACGAGAAGGACGATTGGATGTATTAATCAACAATGCCGGTATTTCAGGAGGGTTCACACAACCACGCGACATTACCGTTGAGGATATGCAACGGGTGTATGACACAAACGTTATGGGATTGGTGCGCGTCACACATCGGTTCATTCCATTATTAGAGCAATCTGAGCAGCCTGTCATCGTCAATGTAAGCAGTGGACTCGGTTCATTTGGAATGGTTACCAACCCAGAAAAAATGGAGTCAAAAGTAAATTCACTCGCCTATTGTTCATCTAAATCTGCAGTAACCATGCTAACTGTGCAATATGCGAAAAATTTACCACATTTCCAAATTAATGCAGCTGACCCTGGTTCGACTAATACAGATTTGGTTGGTGACGCAAGCAACAATTCAAAACCTGCTTCAGAAGGCGTACGACCAATTGTTCAACTTGCAACGATTGGTAAAGACGCCCCAACCGGTACATTTATCGATGGCAACGGACCTATCCCTTGGTAAATCAACTCTGATTCAACCTCATTTTTATCGTTATTATCATCAACTGTAGATATAGCTCCACGATAAATAGGTCTGGCATTTCATAATGTCCGAGCCCCATCAACCATTCACAAAAACACTGGAGGTTTCAATCAATGAAAACCATCACATTTGAAGAACATTTCGTACTTAAAGAAGTTCAAGAGGCCATGTCTGACATACTTCAACCTTCACCTGATGGCGTGCCACTGAAAGCAATGTTAGAAGCTTTGGAATCGAAAACAGGATTTACAAATGAAGACGACATTACACAACACGCGCATCGTATTCAATTTATGGATACACAAAATGTTCAAATGCAAGTACTCTCTTATGGCAATGGGTCACCTTCTCTCGTTGAAGGCGATAAAGGCATTGAACTTTGCCGTTATACGAATCATCGCTTGAAACAATATATTGATGCACATCCTGACCGCTTTTTAGGTTTCGCAACATTACCTATTCATTCACCCGACGCAGCTGCCCAAGAATTAAAATACTGTGTGGAAGAATTAGGCTTCAAAGGTGCGCTCATTTTCGGACATCCTAAAGGGCATTTTTTAGATGACGCGCAATTTGATGTTATTTTCGAGACCGCTGCTTCACTGCATGTCCCTATTTACTTACACCCCGCTCCTATTAGTGATGATGCCTATCAAGCTTACTTCAAAAGTGAAAATTATCCAGATGCAACAGCCGCTTCATTTGCAAGTTTTGGCTATGGTTGGCATATGGATGTCGGTATTCACGCCATTCGCCTTATTTTAAGTGGCGTGTTCGATCGCCATCCCCAACTTAAAATGATTATTGGACATTGGGGAGAGTTCACACCATTCTTTTATGAACGGATGGATGACACAATACATGCACCCCATTTAAAACATGCACTGAGCGATTATTTCAAAAACCATTTCTATATCACACCAAGCGGTATGTTGACACGTCCTCAATTTGAGATGGTTAAAAATGCAGTCGGTATTGATCACATTCTTTATTCTGCCGACTATCCTTATATCCAGCCACAAAACTTAGGTACATTTTTAGATGAACTCGGTTTAAACGAAGAGGAAAAAGAGAAAATCAGTTATAAGAATGCCGAAAAGTTATTAAATATATCTACCAACATAAAAGGAGGATTTTAAAATGGAAACTTTAACAGTAAAAGATGCTAAAATTCGTTACCATCAAGTCGGTGAAGGTCCAGTACTCATTCTCGTCCCCGGCGCAAATGGGACAGGCGATATCTTTTTACCACTAGCAGAACAATTGAAATCACATTTTACAGTCGTGGCAATCGATCGTCGTGACTATGGGGAAAGTGAACGAACTGCCCCACTTCCTCCAAATGCACAACAACCCGATGACACGACGCGCGTGAAACAAGATGCAGCAGACGTTGCAGCACTCGCACGTCATTTAAGTGATGCACCCGTGTATATGCTAGGTTCGAGTTCAGGTGCGATTGTCACAATGCACGTGTTGAAAGACTACCCAGATGTCGTGAAACGTATCGCCTTTCATGAGCCACCAATCAATACATTTTTACCAGATAGCCAATATTGGAAAGACAAAAATGATGAAATTGTGCATCAAGTGCTCACTGAAGGTTTACAACAAGGCATGCAAACTTTCGCGCAAACGTTGAACATCGCACCGATTGATGCTAAAAGTATGTCGCAACCTGTTTCTGGTGATGATGCAGCCCAACGCCAACAATATGAGCGCATGCTGTTTTGGGCAGAATATGAAATCCGTCAGTATACACATTCAGACATTACTGTTGCAGATTTAGCAAAACACGCTGACATCATTACACTCTTCAATGGAACCGATTCGAAAGGGTCATTTCCACATGAAGTCAACGCGTATTTGTACGAACAATCACAACTTGACTTGCGCGACATTCCAGGCGGTCACTTAGGTTATGTTCAAAAACCTGAGGGCTTCGCGAACGTCCTTCTTGAGATGTGGACATAGTTTGAATATCGAAAAAGACCAGATGCTCTACGGAAATTCGTAGTGCTACATCTGGTCTTCTTTAAATTTTATTTTGTTATTGGAATAACTGGAACGAGCAAGTGCGAATCAAAATCGCCACCTGTATAAATATGATACTGGCCATGGTTTACTGTCTCGTCATGTTCATAACGTGTTTTTAAACCAGGTGTACTATTACCTTTGACTACTTCACTTGCTTTCACGACCACTTGAATACGTTCACCCTTTTTAAACAATGTGCCTGACGGTAAAATTTCAACTTCTACAGGAACGACTTCTCCCGGTGTCAGTTTATCCTCATGCTGATGTGTATGCCATGGTTGTAGCGGTGTAGAACGGTTCGAATCCAATGCACGGTGAGACACGCGTAACCAACCTGTGGCCACTTGACCATGCTCGATATGGTTAAAGTCTGGAAAATGCACTTCCTCGCCTCGACGGTCTAACTTTTTAATCCCCGCAAAAATATCCATATCATCCGCTTCTTCAGCCACAACCCATAATTTCAACTTCATATTCCCCGTCAGTTCCATATTTGCATCAAAAGTCATCTCAAAACGGACTTCATCTTGTTCAGCATCATCGCTTTGGTATGTGGCACGACTTGATTTTTGCGGTTGTTCCGATGTTAACGTCATCGTCTGTGCATCTAAATAGAATGGTGTCGCTTCTGTTTGTGGTAATGGAAAGTCCGTTGCATCTTTGACATTTCCTTGATAAAACTTTTCACGGACTTCATAACGTACTTTAGGGGTATCTGGCCAATCATTGTCGATGCCTTTTAAATAATAATCGAAAAAGGCCTTTTGTTCTTCAAGTGACTCTCGTGCATAATACATTTCCCATTCTTTACGGCCGTGAACTTTTAACCATTTTTGTTTGGAAGCCGCTTGTTTAAACCCCTCGAATGTCCCACGGTTGTGCAAGCCTTGTGTCGACCAGCTAGCGCATACGAACATGGGCACTTCAATTGCTGACAAATCGGCTTGTTTGCCTTGCCAATATGTATCGAACAGTGGATGGTTTTGTTGTGCCGCGATTAAATCTTCTATCTGTGTATTCGGCCATCTTGCGACAATGCCCTCATACCAAAAGCGATAAAACCCTGTATCAGGAATCCCTCCATGAAAAGCCACTTCACGATACATATCATTGAGGCCTTCCCACGGGATGATGGCTTTCAAATGTTGCGGGTTTAATGAAGCAACCCACCACTGTGTCACAGCAAGATATGACACGCCATTCAAGCCCACGTTGCCATTACTCCAAGCTTGCTGACCTGCCCAGTCGATCACTTCTGCGTACGCTTGTGCTTCAGCTAATCCCCAAGGTGCGAGCTGACCTTCAGAACCAGCAATCCCAGGTAAGGCCACCTTTACAACGACATAGTCATTAGGCACCCAAAATCCTGGGTCCGGTGATTCTTCAGGGGTGATACTTGATGTTGGTATCGTACCTAAAGTCGGCCATAACGCACCCATATTCGTAATCTTCGGGCGATTATCTTTGCCGTATGTATCCGCAGACATCACCACTGGAAAACGTCCTTCTTTGTCTGGACGGATGACATTCACATATAATGTTCGACCATCTTCTAACGTCACTGCTACATCTTTTTCAAATATCATCTGTTGATTGCCATACTGCACACTATCCACAACAATGTGATTGATGCCTTCTTGTATCGCTTCAATGGGTGTCACTTTGAGTTGTGGATGGCCTAATTTTTGTACTGTCATTCCCTTTCACTTCCTTTTATTTTAATTGCAATTTCATTCTAAACATGTCTTGAAAACTTTAACAATCTACAATAGTTTAAAGACTGTTTGAAATTCGACATAAATATTAGAATTGTATATAAAAATAGCCCGATAAACGAATTTCAGCATTCACTTACCGGGACATTTTAGAAATATTTATTGATCTTGTTTTTTATTTTCTATTTTTGGAATGCGCACATCTAAACCAAAGTATGCTTTCAATAACTCACGATAATTCTCTGCAGTAACTGGAATTTTTTCTTTACCGTCCTTAGTCGTTATCGTCACATTGTTCATTGACATCGTATTATGGCCTTCTGGTGTTTTTTTATTAATCATCAACATTTTTTTAAAGGCATATTTCGGGTGATTAATTGTAAAGTCATAACGTGCGTCAAAATAACCGAGACCTCGATCTACATTTTCGAAAAAGAGTAAATCCGTCCACGCTGTACTTTCACCATCATTTTTAATTGTTTGAACATAATACGCATTTTCTTCATCTTCAGCCGGGATAATCCGGTAAATATCATCTTCGTCATAGACATACGTACCATCTAGTGGAATCGGTTGGCTCGGAAAATGACCAAAGCCTGTATCCGCAATATAATCTTTACCATCGATAGTAACGAGTGTAGTCAAATGCGTATCCATCTCTTTCCAATCTTTGTTCGGCGGTTTCACATAACCTGATAGTAGCTTCGTATCAAAACCACGGTCTTTAAGATAAGCATTCGTTACAAGGTTATTTTCATAGCAAAGTCCGCCGCGCTGTTCATTGACAAATTTATCAATATTCTTTTCCACATCCATCGTAATTTTGTCACCGTTGAACACATCTATCGCTTCAAAAGGAATGTTCAACATAAAGTGATAAATGAATTTTTGTAACGCTTCAAATGAATGTTTTTCCATATCTTCTTGATTGATATCGATATAATTTTCAAGATCTTTAAAGTTCATGTCGCTCATCCTTTCTTCAATAAAGTGACTTACATTAATCTATAAAGCACCGCGCTACAACCTAATTCCCATTTCTCACAACAACATCGTCTTCATTGATATCTCAACGAACGTCATTGAAAAGTACAATTAAACAACAAATCATTATATTAATATGATAAACGTCACTATTTATTTTTACAAACGGAATGAATTCCACATAATCAAAACGCTTCAATATCAGGGTTTTCACACACAAAAAGAGACGAGCATATTTTCACACTCGTCCTTCAAAGCATTATTTTCATATTGTGTTTGAAATGATTCAGCGATTGCCTTTCAAATTGTAGTTATGTTCAAAATTTTAAAATACACCATCAATTTGGATACTTTAATTTTGTCTACATCGAATAAATAATATGCTCTTATTTGTCAATTTCGACATTTTTATTATGGCAGAGCATGATAGACTTAAATTATAAATTGTGATTATTTTCACATAAAGGAGTAGATCATTTATGAAAAAAGTATTCATTGCGGGAGCCATTCCTGAAGCTGGACTTGAACAACTTGAAGCACAATTCCAAGTAGAAATGTATACAGGTGAAAAGCTCATTTCCCATGATGCATTACTTGAAAAAGTACATGATGCAGATGCTTTAATCAGCTTATTATCAACACAAGTGACACGTGAAGTGATTGAAGCTGCACCAAATTTGAAGATCATTGCTAACTATGGTGCTGGTTTTAATAATATTGATATTGACGCTGCACGTGAACACGGAATTGATGTGACGAATACACCGATTGCCTCAACTAATGCAACAGCAGATTTAACAATGGGTATTCTACTTGCTGTTGCGCGACGTATTCCTGAAGGCGATCAATTATGTCGCACAACTGGTTTCAATGGTTGGTCTCCACTCTTCTTCAGAGGACGAGAAGTATCTGGTAAGAAAATTGGTATTATCGGCCTTGGTTCTATTGGAACAGCTGTGGCAAGACGTGCCAAAGGTTTCGATATGGAGGTTTTATATACTGGTCCTACACGTTATGAAGACAAAGAAGCTGAGTTAAATGCACGTTATGTCACTTTAGATGAATTGCTTGCTGAATCTGATTTTGTCACTATCAACAGTGCTTATAATGATTCTCTTAAGCACATGATCAACTATGAAGCGATTAAAAAAATGAAACCAACTGCTTATTTAATTAATGCTTCACGTGGTCCTATCGTACATGAAAGTGAATTGGTTCGCGCACTAGAAGACAAATTAATTGAAGGTGCAGCACTCGATGTTTTCGAATTCGAACCTAAAATTACTGAAGCATTAAAAACGATGAAAAATGTTGTCATTACACCACATATCGGTAACGCAACATTTGAAGCAAGAGATATGATGGCTAATATTGCTGCAAACAATGTTGTATTAGCACTCACTGATCAAACACCGAAATATATCGTTAATGCATAGGAGGCCTTAACATGTCACAAGCCAATCAGCGTTTCTTTAATATGAAGGAATTGGAAGCTTTTTCTGATGAAGCAGCTAAAAAGACCATTTTCTATCAATCTGAGCACTCTGCTGGTGCAGTTTGGTGTCTGAAACCTGGCCAAACATTACCTTGTCATACTCATCAAAATGCAGATGATGTATGGATTGTACTGAGAGGGGAAGGCACATTTTATACAAACAACCATGAAAAGAAAACGATAAAAGCTGGCGACATTTTCGTGTCATTACCTGGAGATGCACACGGTATGACGAACACAGGAGATAAGGATTTCGTCATGTTAGGTTTTGCGACACCAATGCCACTTGATTTTATCCCTTATGAAGAAAGTTCAATATAAATACTACAGTTGAATTCGATAGTTCACTTAAAAAACTGGGCCTGTTCATACAAATTTTATATCTTTTGCAATAACACATACTGATTTTTCCGAAAACTAGAGTATAGTGACAACCCTATACTTTATATTTACTTCTAATGTAAACATATCGACGACACAAATAGATTTAAAGTACAGGCCCAGTAATTTTAAGAAGCATATATTTCAAATCAATAACACTCAAAAATTTAGACAAACCTTCTTTAACAGTGGTTTGTCTATTTTTTTCTAGATATATGGGTTCTTTTCTCTATTTAGTTATAGTAGCCAATGTATATATCTTTTAGAAACACATTACTGTCTTCTAATTCTAAAAAATTGTAAATACGTCAACAATCTCCAAATATATTCAAGTGGTCCGTATTTAAAGTAACGCAACCATACCATTGAAAAAATCATTTGGAACGCAATAATGACTAGAGACACCGCACCTGACATTGCGATACCTACAGTCAGAAATTGTCCGACAAGTAAAATCAGTGCAGTATTTAATAAATAGTTCGTTAATGCCATTTGCCCATAATATTTAAAAGGTGATAAAACACGTTTTATCATAGGATTTTCTAAAATTGTTATGAAAAATAAAATATAGAACAAAGAGATAAACGGCGCGGTATAAACTGTGAGATTTGAATAAAAATTATAGCGATCTGCAAATGCTTTGTTGTCCATCTGACCTTTGACTAAATCATAAGTCGGCGCCACATAGAAATAATGTAAAAGCACTAAAGAGATGGCAAAACCTATCAATGACAAGGCAAGTGTAATTCGAAGTGCCTTTTTGTGCTGGTAAATCGTTCGATGGAGACCATATTGTCCAATCGTATAACCCAATACAAAGAGTGCTGGGACGAGCGTAAGTTTGTTTCCACTCAATACACCTAAAATTAATAAAATGAGCCCAATCACTAAATTATATCGCCTCTTCAAGAAAGTCAGTGGCAATAGGAATAGACCTATAATGGCATAAAAAAGGAGTGCTTCCCCAGGTTGGAAAATTTGATGAACAATACCAAACAGCAGTAACACTATGCTTCGTCTTACATATAATATAAATGGATCTACATTTTTACTTTTCGCATTATGAAAAAAGATATAAAATCCTATACCAAACAATAGCGAGAAAATGGAGAAAAACTTTGCTTCAACAAATATATTTAAATACTTGTTATAAAGGACATCTACATGGCTTTGATAGGTCGGCATAGACAGCCCGTGATGATATGAAAAATATTCGAGGATCGGTAAAATATTGGCAAAAATAATACCAAATAGCGCAAAACCCCTTAAATAATCTAAAACTTCAATTCTCTTTTTTATCGGATTCATAAAAATCTCCTTAATAAATTTATGAGATTTATATTACATACCATACTCTAGACATACAATAAGTCTTGCGCCGGATTTTCTGTTACAAGACAAAAAGCTGAGTCTTTCGTAGTTTATAACGAAATTCTCAGCTCTTAACGATATTATAAATATTCTTCTATATAACGATCTTTAGATGAAATCAATCCAACGAAAAGAAAACCACATGCCATCATCATGACTAAAATCAAAGGAATGCGCCATCCATTTGCAATATCATGTATAGTACCTATCACAAACGGACCAGAAGCTGCCACAATATAGCCAATAGACTGTCCAAACCCCGATAAAGCGACACTCCCATCACTTGTATTTGCACGGATTGAAAAGAATGTCATACAAATACTAAATGCTGCCCCTAATGACAATCCTAAAATAATCATTGATACAAATAAGAGCGATACTGGTAGTGTCAATAAAGTAATGAATCCCGCCATATACAATATGAAAATAATCCAAACCAGTGTACTTTGCGACTTCATTTTTGACGCGATGATTGGGAAAGTAAATGTCATTGGGACTTGCGCAAATTGATTTAACATAAAGTAATAACCAGCAGCACTCGGCGACAGACCTCTATCAATAACGATTGAAGGCAACCAAGCGACAACGACATAAAAAATCATAGACTGAAAACCCATTGTCAATGCAATTGCCCAAGCAAGCGGCGTCCGTGAAACTTTCAATCGTTGAACACTTCGCTTTTTCGACTCATTTTTTGATGGCGTAAATTGATCTATCGATAAACGACTATTATGTTTACGCCAAACAATAAGCGCACAGATACAAAGCAATATCCAAAATCCTAATGAGGCTTTATACCCTAATGAACCTATTTGAGACAATGGATAGCTGAGTCCTCCTCCAAGCCCGGCCGTAAAATTCATTGTTGCACTATATATTCCTGTAATCATCCCAATTTGTGTTGGAAAGAGCCATTTTGCATAACTTGGCAATATGACGTTACCGTATGCAATTGCTACACCAATAATCATTGTACCGACGATAAAAAATTCAATTGTTCCTAGAATACGAATCATCAAACCCACGATTAATAATAGCATCGCGCATGTAACTAAATTGGCCATCGACATGTGCGCCATTGTTCTCGCTACAAAGAGTGATACCATACCAAAAATGACGAGTGGAATCGTCGTGAGCAAGCCAGCTAATGCATTATTAATGTGTAATCCACCCTTAATTCCCTCAATGACAGGGCCAACTGATGTTAAAGGTGCTCGAAGTGTCGAAGCAACAAGAATGATCCCAATCACAATCCACCAATGATCCTGAATTCTAAAAATGTACGTCTTCTTTTCCATATTTCACATCCTCGCCATTCTCATTTCATATGGGTATGATTTGATGAGAAAAACGAACGTTCACGGCACTATTCATTCTCCGTGTGTCGTTCGTTTTTCTCATAGTCATTGACACGTCATATTATTTTAAAACAATTCGAGTCCCTGCTTTTCCTGCTAATGCATCCACAGCCTCATCTAACGCACAAATAATCGCTTCTTTACCTGACTTCGCAAATTGGAGTGCAGCTTCTATTTTAGGAAGCATACTGCCTTTTGGAAATTGGTTTTCTTGAATGTATTGTTCAATTTCTTCAACTGAGACCTCATGTAACGCTGCTTGATCTGGACGACCATAGTTAATATAAACGTTAGGTACATCCGTCAACATCATGAAAACATCTGCTTCTATTTGTTCAGCCAATTTAAGACCTGAACGATCTTTATCAATCACTGCTTCCAATCCATGCAGTTGCTGTTCTTCGTCTTTATACACAGGAATACCCCCGCCGCCTGATGAAATAACAATCGTACGGTCAAGCATTTGCTTCATTTCGTCCACACCGTGAATACGCATCGGTTCTGGTGAAGGCACAACACGTCGGTAACCTCGTCCTGCATCTTCAACCATTGGAAAACCTTGCGCTTCCATTTGTTTAGCTTCTGCTTCATTAAAAAAGACGCCAATGGGTTTTGTTGGTGATTCAAATGCTGGATCTTTTGGATCAACCTCAACCATCGTCAACAAACTGACAACATTGTCTGTCATATGACGTTTTTGCAAATGATTTTTGAGACATTGCTCCATCATATAACCAATAAGCCCTTGTGATTGTGCATTACAAGCATCGATTGGTGATGGTGGCACTGTCGCTTTAGCTGCTTCATTTTGCGCAATAATATTACCTACTTGTGGTCCATTTCCATGTGTTACAATAATTTGGTGACCCGCCTCTTTAATTTCTACCATATGACGTGTTGCATTCTCTATATTGCGGTATTGATTTTCAAAGGTAGGTGTTTGCTTCGGTTGTAAAATCGCATTCCCCCCTAGTGCAATCACTACTTTTTTTCCCATCATTTATTCACTCCTTAATTAAACCAATGTATATACCGTATAATGTGTCTTTTCCTGAGCTCGATCCCACTTCAACAAGTGCTTGAATCGCCTCATCAGAAACAGTGTCGTTAAGTTGACTAATTCTCGAACTAAATATGCCTTGAAGTGCAAGATTAAGAAAGTTTTCACTAATGATTGTTGTACGTTCTTGTGCGATCAGTGTCATCATTGTTTGAAAATGTACCGGTGCAATAAACGGTTGAATAAAATGACTATATAGCAAACCAACAAGAATATCGTCACCTGTTGGGGTTAAGCCATTCCCTCTTCCTACAAGAAACGTTAATTGTGGTATCACGTTCTCTTCACTATCTGACAGAACACGCTTAAATTCTTTCATGCGTGATAATGAAAAATCAGTATGGGCATAGTCTGAAAAATCATACGCATTCAAATGCATCCATAACGCCTCTACATCTGCGTCGTGAAAGTTTTGACGTGGTTCGTCGATGATCGTATCCAAATCTAACGAAAACTGCGCATGTTTTAATTTGAGACAATCTACATGAAATTCATCATTACGCTGAATTTGTGCCAACATTTTCTTCTTCGTCTCTTCATCTACCGATATACCAAAAGGAAACGAGCCATTTTCATTCGTCCCAACAAAAATAATGGCCCCATTTTGATTCATTAAATTAAATCCTTTTTGAAATTGACTGTGTACATGCCAAGTTGTTGTTTCTTTTAATAAAGCAAGTACGATCGACCCGACCGCACTTGCATGATACATCATCCTTCAAACCCTAACTTTTTGGCATATGCTGTAATCGCTTTTTCAAAACATGCGATAGGTGGGTGTACCGTGCCCGCACCGATTTGACCATAACCGGCTACTTTATGTGCAATACCAGTATTGATTACCGGTGTAATGCCTGTTTCGACTACTTTACGTGCATCAATACCTAAGCATGCACCTTTAAAATCCCAAGTTGGAATAATAAAATTCGGATTTTCACCTACACAAATTTCCATCATCTGATTACTTGTTTCTAATGCATCTTGAAAACCACCTGTACCAACAAAACGTGTAACGGCTGGTGCTGCAATCATTGCCATACCACCTACACCTATTGTTTCTGTAATGGCAGAGTCACCAATATCTGGGTTCGCATCTTCAGCTGAATACCCTGTAAAATACAACCCTTGTGGCGTATTAACGGGTGCTGTAAACCATTCGTCTCCCATACCTGCAATACGAATACCAAAATTTTCACCGTTACGGCACATCGCAGTGACTACCGTGCCATGTTGAATTGTACGTGCTGCATCCATCATTGCTTTACCAGTTGCCATAGCGATGTTTAAGAAAAATTGATCTGTATCCGCTAAAAATTGGATGACTTCTGTTTTTTCAGCACTTGATACATTTTCTAATTCTGTAATTGCTGGTGAAACCTCTTTTAAAAACGCTAACGATGCTGCGATATTACGTTGATGGAACTCGTCCCCCATTGCGATCGCTTTTGCAATAAGAACGTTCACATTCAATCCGTCTTCAAATGTTTTCAACGCTTTACTTAAAACAGGACCAAGTACGTCTCTCATCCACTCTAATCGCTCAATCACTTGTGTGTTGTATGCACCAAAGCGCAATACTGCTCCAATACCTTCATTCATTTGACAGTAGGCTTCATTGCCATTTTCTTTATTCACAACGACAAGGACTGGCATATTGGGTGACGTAATTCCTCCCATAGGTCCTACTGCATTGACATGGTGACATGGAATGAAAGTAATGTGATTGTTTTCCAATAATTCACGTGCACTTGCTTCATCATTTGCCCAACCTTCGAAAAGAATCGCACCTACACATGAACCTTGCATCGGATCTGTCATATTTTCATATTTGATAGGTGGTCCTGCATGTAAAAGCACATGTTCTTTCAACTCTGGAATCACTGATTTTGCAGGAACGACATCCGTTAAAAATGGTGCTGCTGCAATCATCTTTTGAATGACTGCATCATTTGCTTCATCAATTGTTTTATATGCCATTAGATTGTCTCCCTTTCTAAATGATTTAAAAATTGTAAGACTTTCATGAGTTTCTCATCGCCACCTGCAATAGGTTTCCAATTGAACTGTACGCATTCTGCACCACTGTCACGAATAGCTGCTGAAAAACTCTTTAATCCAATATTAATAATGCTCGGTTTAACATTGAGCAGTTGAACCATCTCATCACTCACTGTTAAATCTACTGTTTCTTTATCAAATGTCTTTTCTACACGTTCAGGTTGTGAGACGTCATAACCCAATAAATGAATCGCTGTACGCACCATTTGATCGTTTGTTTCGCAAATCACAGCACCTGCACGTTTTAAAATATCAATTTGTTGTTGATAACCTTGATGGTCTTGTGCCGTACCTACAACCGTCGCTAACACAACAATGTGGCGCCCTTTTTCTTTCGCATGTTGAATGACTTTTGAAATGGTTGGTGCCAGTTCAGATGCCATATCGTCATGGCTACCATTACCGATGACGTCATCAAGTAAAATTACCGCAGTTGTTTCATCTTCAATGGACGCTTCCAACATTTCGATACGTTTTTCCGGATCAATCATCGGGTGTGGCTTCCCTTGTGTATAAATGTCATCACCTAAGTCAATCACAGCATGAGCTTCAGTTTTTAACATATAACCATCTTGTTTTTCTGATTTTGTATTCTTTAACGCATGATTAATTAACATTGCTGCTTCAGAAGCAAGTGTTCCTCCTGAATAAAATCCCTTAATTCCCATTTGACCTTCTACAAACTCTGCTTCAATATCTGTTAAAATCGATGGCTCGAAATGTGGTGTTTCACCGTTCGACAGCTGAACAGACACACGTGCAGCTTCTTCTAATGTATATGCATGATAAATACCTGGTTCATGATACGTAGGTACATCTCCCAAGAAAAGCGTTACAACAGGTTTCTCAATATTTCTTAATACATTAAGCACCTTTTCTTTAACTTCTTTTGCTGGTGGTTTAGAGATCACCGTAATCACTTTGACTTTTGGATCTTGATTTAACGCTTTAATACTATCTAACATTGTGATCGCACCGATTTCTGTCGATAAATCACGTCCACCAGTACCAATGGCATTTGTAACACCTTTGCCTTCTCTATCAATGATCGTCGTGACTTCTTGAATACCTGTTCCTGAAGCACCAACTAATCCGATATCTCCTTCATTGACAATATTCGTAAAAGCAAGAGGTACCGAATGAATAATACCTGTTCCACAATCCGGACCCATTACGAGTAGGCCTTTTTCATGCGCCATTTCTTTCAAGCGTAATTCATCAGCTTTAGGCACATTATCACTAAACATAAATACATGTAATCCTTCATTGAGTGCATTTTCAGCTTCCATTGCAGCATATTGCCCAGGAATCGAAATCAACGCCATATTCGGTTGTTTCGCTAATTCCATTGCACGCTTCCAATTATGCACTTCTTGTTCGTTTGACGATGCATCGACATTGTTTTCGCCTTTCAATGTCGCTTCAACCATTTCGTCAACTTCATTCACTTTTGCTTCATCTTCAGTGTCAATGACAACAACAATGTCATTAGGATTCGCTTGGTCCAATTCGTCTGAACCTAACCCCGATGCTCTAAAAATATCTTTATTGGCTGGTGTCCCCATCATCACTGATACTTTTTTCACGCCATCAATTGAATTCAGTTTGTTTGACAATAACATTAATACGATTGAATCTTGATACGTATTTTCTTTTATGATTGTATATAACATGATGTTCCTCCATTTTTATTTCGACTTCATTCTGCAAATCGGTTTTTCCCATGATATCGGTCATAATGCACATCATCTGATTTAAGATAGTCATATATCTCGTCTACAATTTCGATTCCTTCTTGATCATATTTTTTACTACGCAAGCGACCGCGTTCACCTGGGAAATAAATTTCACTAAAGCCAGGTGCTGCTGGTTGTGCTTTAAGTTCATCTAACATTTGTGCAACTTGACGTTTAAATTGATCTGCATCTGTAAAATAAGACGGATTAATCACAATGTGCAGTTGGCCTAAGTCGCGACCTTTCGTTAAATCTTCATACATTGAAGACACATGCATACCATGTGGGACCCCCAATAAACTTCCCGCTAGAATGTCGACCATCATCATTAAGCCGTATCCTTTAGGCCCTGCAACTGGTAACAATGCATGTACATCTCTTGAATCAGTTGTAGGCTCACCTTGTGCATTAACCGCCCATGTATCTGGTATGGACTCTCCTTTACTACGCGCATCTAATACTTTGCCCCATGCTTGGACAGTTGTAGCCATATCAAATGTAATGATCCGTTCATCACTTGTCGGTGCGCTAAATGCGATAGGGTTGGTTCCAAAGTACGGTTCTGTTCCTCCAAAAGGGACAACCATTGGATCAGACTGACACATGCTCAACGCAACCATGCCTTCCTTTGCTGCTTGTTCAACAAAATATCCCAACGCCCCACTGTGTGAAAGATGCTTCATGCCGACAACTGCTATGCCTGATTCGCGTGCCATATCAATTGCATGCTGCATACCTATCTTGGCAACCTGATGCCCTGGTCCGTTGTCACCATCGAATATAGCTGTTGATGGGCCAGTTTTTTCAAATTGATAGCGAGGGTGAATTGTTATGCCACCTTTTGCAATACGTTCCGCGTAATACTCTACACGGACTGCACCATGTGAGTGTATACCACGATGATCTGCAAACGTTAAAACGTCAGCCACATCATAAGCCGCTTCTTCTGGCAAGCCTGCTTTCATCAATTTTTGTTGTATTAAATCAAATAATGCTTGTTTCGTGACTTTCATACAATCTCCTCCATTGCTTAATATAGCGTTGGTGACTCAAGATATTGCACGATGTCAGTTGGAATTGGAATACCTGATTGTGCATACGTTTTTGCCACTGTTTCTTGTATTTCACCCGGATAATACACGTTGTCAAAACCTTTTGCCGGCTGAATTTGATGTAATTCTTTAACCATTTGTTCTACTTTATTTAAAAAGGCATCCTGATCTCCAAAGAAACTCGGATTAATCACTAAATGAAATTGACCTAATCGACGATATTCGGATAAATCTTTATACATGGATGTAACATGCATCCCATGTGGCAAACCTAACAAACTTCCGGCTAATATATCGACCATCATCATTAAGCCATATCCTTTCGCGCCTGCCATAGGTAAAAGTGCGCTCACCTCATTCGGGTCTGTTGTTGGATGCCCTTTATCATCGACAGCCCAAGTATCTGGAATCGCACGCCCTTTACTTTGTGCATCTAGAATTTTGCCCCAAGCTTGAACCGTTGTTGCCATATCGAATAAAACCGGTGTTTCATCGACTCTCGGCGTTGCAAATGCAATAGGATTTGTCCCATAGTACGGTTTTGTCCCACCATAAGGCACGACCATTGGATCAGATTGACACATCGTCAATGCCACCATTCCAGCTTCAGCGGCTTGTTTAGCATAATAACCGATCGCACCACTATGTCCCATTTCGTATATGCCAACAGCACCGATTCCGCTCTCTTTTGCTAAAGTAATCGCATGTTGCATGGCTTCATAAGCAACAAAGTGTCCCAGGGCATTGTCGCCATGAAAGACACCTGTACTTGGTCCTGTCTGTTCAAATTTCATTTGCGGTTCCAAATTATATCCTTTTTTCACAATGCGTTCTGCATAATAACGCATTCGAACCGCACCGTGCGAATGAATACCTCTTTCATCTGCAAAAATTAATAAATCTGCTGACTTTTCTGCTTGTGCAACGGGAAGTCCCGCTGCAACAAGCTTTTCTTTCATTAATTGACGTAGCTGTTCACCTTCTACATAGGTCAGATTTTCATTTTCCATGTCAGTCACACCTACTTAAATTTCAACATCTCTGTTGGCATCTTTTGAATAAATATAAGCAAATGGTTCCTCTAATCCAATCGCATATGTCGCTTGTGGCACATATGCGCCCATAAAGATATAATCACCTTTATCGACAGGTAACCAGTCATTGTCTAAGTTGTACATGCCACGACCACTTAATACATAAGCACCGTGCTCTTGTACATGTGTTTCAATATAGCCATGTGAAGCACCTGGTTTGAATGATAAAATGTGAATGTTCATGTCATATGCAATGTCAGCAGGCAATAAATCTTGAATTAGGACTTCATCCATACCTTCATATGGCGTTTGTTTCAGATCATTAACGTTGCCAGATACAATTTCTGGTGAATGCCCTTCAATAGGTTGATAACGCTTTTTATATAAGAAAAGTCGACTATCTTCACCATTATTATTATTTTCAAATGTTAATTTTAAATGCGGCGGCACATAGAGGTAACCACCTTGTTTTAAGCTATACGCTTTATCTCCGGCATAGGCTGTAATTTCACCATATACGACATATACAAATGACTGCACGCCATCACCTGCAAAGCCTTGTTTGTTACCACCATTATTTTTAACTGTTACGAGATAGTCCACAAAGCGTGCACCAAGTCTTGGTGATCCTAAAATTGTAATATCGCAACCTTCAAATCCTGGAACAACATTATTTACGACGCCATCTGGTGTGATCACCGCGTAATTATCCTTTTTAATGACTGATCTCGTTTCTAATAAACCTTCTCTATATCCTTGATTATGGTTTAAGTAACCCATACATGACACTCCTTTATGATTGTTTATTTTTAATATGCGAGCTGGTATAAAACCTCTGCTAATACTTCAATTCCTTTAATTAAATCCTCTGTTTTCGTTTCTTCTGCGGTGTTATGTGATATACCATCAATAGACGGTACAAAAATCATGCCAGTTGGTACATGTTTTGCAAAGATTTGCGAGTCATGACCAGCACCTGATGGCATCACTTTATAATTACCATCAGCTAACTTCTCTGCTGCATTAAGTACTTTTTCAATAATCGTGTCATTCATTAATGTTGGCGTTTCATCCATCCATAAATTAATGTCAACATCCATTTGATTTCGCTCTGCAACACTTCGAATGGTTTTCTCAATTTCATCCGCAAATGTATTTAAAATTTTCTGATCGACATGACGTGTATCTACTGAAAATTCCACTTCTCCTGGAACGACATTGACTGTATTTGGTGTTGGTGTCACATGACCAAATGTTAAAACAAGTGGGTCACCAATTTCTTCAGCGCGTGCTGTCAGTGTTTGAACAATTTCACTAATGGCCACAACTGCATCTCGACGTAATCCCATTGGTGTTGTGCCAGCATGGTTCGCCTCACCTTTCAAACGAACTGTGTAACGTTTTTGACCTACAATGCCATTAACGACACCGATTTGTTTGCCTTCAACTTCAAGTACTTTCCCTTGTTCGATATGAATTTCTACAAACGCTTTGATGTCATCACGTACTTTATTATCTTTACGGAAGTCAAACCCCGCTTCATGCATTGCATCTACAAAGCGAACACCTTCCGCATCTTCAATCGTTTCAACATCTTTTTTGTCTGCGAGATTAAAGAAATTTTTACTTCCCCAAAATGTAAATGGAAAGCGACTTCCTTCTTCTTCAGCCAATGACAACACTTCAATTGAGCGTTTTGGCTGACCATATTTTTCTTTTAAATATTTTGTTGCGATTAATGCTGCTAAAATACCGTACTGCCCGTCCAAATGCCCACCTTCAACGACAGTATCAATATGAGAACCTGACATCACCGTTTCTTCAGGATGCGTCATACCTACCAAACGACCTGAAATGTTTCCAACAGCATCTTTTTGAACTTCGAAACCTTCTTGCTCGAAAATTTGTATGAGTTGATCGACTGCTGCTTTCCATTCTTTTGAATATAAAAGACGTGTAATGCCCCCTTGCTCAAGGCCCCCAAAAGAAGTAAAAAGTTGATCCATTTTTTCAAACTCGCTAAGTATGTTCATTGTACGTCCTCCTTACTCATCTATATATTTCATTATAAAAATAATATGACGCTTCTTCATTGACGTAACAGACAATATCTTACCTCTATTTTATGCATTTCGTACAAATACAATCATCATTTGGTAAGGTACTATATATTTAGGAGATTATTACTTAAAAGGAGCATATCCGATGACTGAAAAATCTGTGCTTGAGACATTTGGTACAACATTCAAACATACAGGCCGTTGGTATCCGACAACGAAGCGTGATGCCCCTCTCGGCACACTGCTTTATATTCACGGAGGGGGTCTCGTATTTGGAAAAATGGATGATTTACCTGAAGCTTATATGGATATTTTAAGAGGCACATTCAACGTATTTACTGTGCCTTACCGTTTTATTCCAGAGGCAAGACTGACAGACATTGTTGAAGATATCACAGCAGCATATGATCATATATCTGAACAACAAAATGCCCCCATATACGTAATGGGACGTTCATCTGGCGCATATCTCGCTAGCTTACTTGCTACACTTCGCCCAGTACATGGACTGATTTTATTTTATGGCTATTACGATTTTAAACACGCGGCATTTCATCGTTTACCATCCGATCAGCACCATATCGCTTCACTACTTACCGATAACCTTGAAAGCGAATTGACACATAACGAACCAATATCACACGAAGAAACACCTATGCGCTACTTGCTTTATCTTTATTACAGACATCGAGGTATTTGGTTAAATCGCATGGGCGAACACATCGAGGCATACCAACTTCAACATTCAGACCTTAAGGCATTACCATCGACTTTCCTTGCGCACTGTACATTTGATCCCGATGTCCCTTTTGAATACAGCAAAACAATGGCACGCTACATTCCACAACATCATTTGGAGACGATTTCAAGTCACGCTCACGATTTTGATCGTCAAGTTACTCAAGATAACATCAATATTTATCGAAAAGCGACACAATTTTTATGGCAACAACAATCACATTAAAGGAGTGTTGATATGAAATTAACTCGTGTATTAAAAACCCTTAATAGTTTTAATAATTTAGGCTTAAGTACCTCTTTGAAAGGGATTAATCGGCTTGCTTTCACGCACAACGAACGTTTAGCAGCGCTCAAATTCTCTATGTACTGCCAAGAAGAAGGATTACAGGTGTATTTTGATGGCATTGGCAATGTTATCGCTAGACGTGAAGGTCGCTATCCAGATTTGCCACCTGTCCTGATTGGTTCACATATCGATACCGTGCCAGAAGGTGGTCGCTATGATGGGTTATTAGGTGTCGTTGGCGCATTAGAATTTGTACGCTATTTAAATGATCAGCAGATTGAGACCGATCATCCTATTGAAATCATTGCATTTACTTGTGAAGAATCTGCGCGCTTTAATGTAGCCACACTCGGCAGTCGTTATTATTGTGGGGATCTTTCAACAGAAGAAATGAAAAAGTTATCTGATCAAGATGGCAAGACTTTATATGAAGTGGTACAAGAAACTGTCACAACACAAGCAGTGGACCGCAAACCCGCACCACAACCGAAAGCTTATGTTGAGCTTCACATTGAACAAGGGCCTGTTCTTGAAAAAACGGCAACTGATATTGGCATTGTGACACATATCGCAGCACCTCAACGATTTAAACTGACACTACAAGGGGTAACAAGTCACTCAGGTGCAACACCTATGATGATGCGACAAGATGCACTCACTTGTGCAGCTGAAATCATTACACAGATCGAAGCAATTGGACAGCGCTACCAAGAAAGCGGCCTAGTTGTCACTGTGGGGCATATCGACATTCGTCCTAATACGATGAACGCGATTCCAGGTGAAGCGACTTTGTTCATTGATCTTCGCAGTATCGATACGACAGCTCGTGATGAAGCTGCTGCTGCCATTGAGCAAGCCATTGCAACGACGACACAACAACGCGATATTCAATACACTTTAACCACACTTACCGAGGAGACGCCAACACAACTATCTCAACCGATTGGTCAAATGATTGAATCTATTTGTCAATCGAATGAAATCACGTATCAATATTTATTTAGCGGCGCTGGACATGATGCGATGCAATTGGCAAAATGTTGTCCTACAAGTATGATTTTTATCCCTTGTGAAAAGGGCATTAGCCATTCACCCGATGAAAATGTCACAGATGCGCAAATACGTATAGGTGTTGAAGTCCTCATACAAACAGCACTTCAGTTAAGCTATAAAACCACACAAGTCAGTTCATAACAAAAGCGCGGTGCATGATCCAATTGAAACCTCGTCACATTGAAATTTCAACGGATTACACACCGCGCTATTACTTATTCTCTATAACTTAATTATGAAATAAATTCACCATATTTTTCATCGCTCAATCCCTTTTCAATGTCATAAATCACATGACCTTTTAAGATTGTTTTCACAACACGTGCACCAATTTCACGACCAATATATGGGCTGATTTGGTGTCTATACGCTAAGTCTTCAGCTTGTAATGTGTAAGATGTATTCGGTGCTATGAATACAAAGTCCGCATCTTTGCCAACTTGGATTGTTCCTTTATTTGTTAAACCAAATCGTTTTGCTGGATTATGTGCAATGATTTCTGCAAAGCGTTGGAGTGACATTTGACGTTTATTGACACCTTCATCAAATAATACATCCACATTGTTTTGTACGCCTGCGATTCCGCCCCATGCTTCAAATGCGTTATCTTTATCTTTAAGGTCAGGTGTACATGGAGAATGGTCAGATGTTACAAACGAAATATCGCCATTTAAAACACGTTGCCACATACCTTCTAAACGTGATTTTTCACGAATTGGTGGTGAACATTTCACAACTGGTCCAATCTCATCCAACTCTTCTTTGTAAAAATAGAGGTAATGTGTACATGTTTCACAAGTGATGTCTACACCTTCTGCCTGTGCTTTTTTCACTTCTTCTACGCCTTCTTCACAAGCAACATGTACAATATGCACACGACAACCTGTTTCTTTCGCAAATAAAATAATTTTTCGAATCGGTTCAACTTCTGTAAATACAGGACGTGAATCCACATATGCAGCTAAAGTTGTTTCACCATTTTCATATGCTTGTTGACCTAACACATCTGTAATCGCTGCATTTTCAGCATGGATAGATAAAATTTTGCCAGTTTTAGCAATTTGTTTCATACCTTCATATAATGAATAGTCATCTACATTCATAAAGTCGCCATCAATTGAACGATCACCACATGTTGCTACAAAGCATTTATATGCAACAACACCGTCTTGATCCAACTCTTGAATACCACCATTTAAGTTGAATGGGACTAAGCCACCATAGCTTGCAACATCGACAGATAACTTGCCTTTACCAGCATCAAATTTAGCTTGAATTGATTCATGATCTACTGTCGCAGGTACTTGGTTGAGTGGCATTTCAACAATTGTTGTCACGCCACCTTTTGCAGATGCGCGTGTGCCTGTTTCATAACCTTCCCATTCATCACGATAGCCTCCACCTGGCTCTGTAATATGAACATGTGCATCAACCATACCTGGTGATACGATATGACCTTGAGCATCAATCACAGTATCAGCATCTCCCAATTCTTGCCCAATTGCCGCAATCACACCGTCTTTAATTCCAATTTCTACATTTGCTTCTCCATCTTGTAAAATAACACGACCGTTTTTAATAATTGAATCAAATTTCATCATAATCACCTTTTCTTCTTAACATTTGATTAAGTGCAAGATAACAAAGACCCGCAATAAAGAAACCTATAAACCATGATAATTGTCCGATAATACCAAGTTGTGGTATGAAGCCCAAAGATGAAACAATTACACCGATAATCGTTGCAACATAAGCACTCATATTAAAACGCTGAACACTTTTCGAAACATCATTCATATCAAAATAGAGTTTCTCTAAGTTAATTTTTTTCTTAGCGACAACATAGAAATGAAAAACCATAACCCCTGCGACCGGACCTAAAATAGCGCCAATCATATTTAAGAAAAGAAAAATACTATCATTATTTTCCATCATCTTCCACGGCATAATTAAGATACTGACAATCCCTGCAATAACAACACCTTTACGGTATGTAATTTTCTTAGGGAAAAGCGCACTAATTTGATAGCCGGCTGGAATAATGTTACTTGTCGCATTGGTAGAAATCGTTGTCATTAACAAAATCCCTACAGCAAATATGATCGCAATGTTACTATCCCATCGCTCAATAATGTTTAAAATATTCCATTCTTGTTTGCCATAATAAATCGAACCACCGATAAGAATACAAATACTTGAAAACGCGAATAACACATGTGCCACAACGACACCAGATATCTGACCAATAATTTGTGCTTTCGTAGATTTTGCGCGTTGAGTAAAATCTGCAACACTCGCACCAGGTGCAGCCCATACAGCAAGCAATGAGTTAAATACGATAAAAAAGCCTAACAATACTGGATAAGCTGTACTACCGTTTGTTGACAACTCATAATTTAAAATGTTGGAAAAACCGCCACCTGCTTTGATTCCCCAAATTGTCATTCCACCAAAAATGATATAAATGAGTGGATTTAACACTGCTGTGAATTTGTTGAGGATTTTTCCACCGCCAAATCCAATCGCAAAATTAATGAGCCAAAAGAGCATAAATGCGATAAATCCTGATACCGTAATACCTAAAAATTTATGTCCACCGCCAATGTCAGAAAAACCAGGAAAAATTTTGTTTAATACGATAATCAATGCAACAGAGCCGGCAAAAGTTTGTAAGCCAAACCATGCGATCCCTGCAATAACACCACGTAAAATTCCAGGTAGTTTTGCACCGATGTCACCATAAGTTAACCGCAAATGAATCGCAAATGGAATTCCGTATTTGGAACCGGCATAGCCATTCACTGCAAGTAAAATCCCAATTAAAAATGAACTGATAACGAGTGCAAACATGACTTGTAGCGGCGAAAGACCGAGTATTAAAAAACCACCTACAGCTGCATAGTTCGGAATATTATGCACCGCACCCATCCACAATGTGAAAAAGTTAAAGGCTGAAGTATCTCTTTGCTCAGGGCCTTTGGGCATAATATCTTTATTGTAACCACGTTGCTCATAGAATGTTGGGTCATACTGATGCAAAGCCATGATGATCCCCCTTTTATGAAGTTTTCAAGATTGTATACAAATCTTTCAAAAATTAGTGTACTATTGAAGCAATGAATATTCTTTGTCACTTTTGACATAAACAAATATTTTTTTAGTTATTTTATACAAAGGTGGTGTGTCCATGGCAACTTTAGCGGACATTTTAAAGGTGGAACAATTTTCGGGGTTATCAGTTTTGAATGATGAGGCCGATTTAAATCGCGTTGTAGAAAGTGTTGATATTACTGAAACACCTGACGTCATGAACTATACAACAGCAAATGCGCTACTCTTAACAACAGGGATGAGTTTCCAAAATAATCAACGTGCGCTCATTGACTTTATCCGTGAACTTCATCATGTTCCTATAGCAGGGCTCGCAATCAAATTATCTCGCTTTTTACAAAAATTAGATCAAGAAGTTATAGATTTTGCGAATGAATTGAACTTTCCATTGATTGAGATTCCTTCACATTGGAAACTCGGACCGCTTACACATCATATTTCATCCTTTATTCTTGATGAAGAAACAGAAAAACTATACTACGCTTTAGATATTCAACAAAAAATGAATCGTATGCTCATTAACGAGTATCCCGTTTCTACCATGATTCATCAAATGTCTAAAATATTGAAAGTGCCTGTCCTGTTAATCAATCCGTTTCACTTAGTTGAATCAAAAGGGGGACATTTTGAAAATGATCAGAGGGCTACACAACAAGCACTCAAGTTTTTTCACCATACGTACCTGAAGCAAGAATTAAAAAACGATCATGATTTCCAACGCGAATATGTCGTTTTAGAGGTCCCTGCTTTCAAATATTTTCCATACTATTTGCTCATTTCAAAGGCATATACGTTAAGTTATCCTTTTAGTCATTTAGCATTAGAACAAGCTATCAATACACTCAGCTTTGCAATTTATAAAAATAGTAAAATTCGAGCAACCGAACAACATGAAAGCAGCCAATTTTTCACTTCTTTGATGTACAGCAAAGATCCAGAACCTATTGATATGAGAATGAATCCAGAATTTTTCAGTCGTTATAACCTAAAGCATTCTAATTATTATCAAGTCATCATTTGTGGTGTCGACAAAGAAGAAGGTATCGAAAATAGTATTTATTTATCAGAACGTCATCAACTCACATTTGATTGGCTTTATAGCATGATGACAGAATTGGATAACGATATTAGTGTCTTTGGACTCAATGATCAAAATAAATTTGCGATTTTACTACAAAAAAGACACACATACTATTTAGACTATTGTCGATTTTTACAAAAGGAATATCAAAAGCACTTTGACAGTACGATTTCGTTTGGTATTGGTCACGAGGTCACAGACTTCAAACAAATCCCGATGTCTTTTGTAGAAGCCAATGACATTTATGATACGTACGTTGAAAAAGAGGAAAAAGAGTTTTTGAACACATATAAATCAAAAAATGTTGAAGAACTACTCCAACTGGTACCTACTGATAAGTTACGTCCATTTGTCACATATACTTTAGGTCCATTAGCCTATCCAGACAACCCTAAAGATCAAGAATTGAAAAAAACATTGAAAACATTTGTAGAACATCAATGCGACATTACACAGACGGCTAATATTTTGTTTATTCATCGGAATACGGTTAAATACCGCATCAAAAAATGTGAAGAATTGCTGAATATGGATGTCACACACCCTAAAAATTCATTAGATATCCGCATTGCTATTTACACATCTGAACATATCGCTATGTAAAATTTGTTAAATGTTACAAAAAAAGACGTGTTTTTTATAGATTTCACCAATTATTCCCTCTCTAGATACGCGTAAACTAGAAATAAAGAAAAATCAGGAGGGAATCATTATGAACAAACAGGTGACGGACGCGAACTATTATAAAAAGATTATTATAGCGCTTGTCCTTGGTTGGATTGCAATATGGATTTATCGTACTGTTTTGACGCCGATTTATCCGCAAATCCAAAGCGATCTCGGCAATGTAAGCGACTCTCAGATTGGGCTCGTCGCAAGTGTATATTTCTTTGCTTATACTGGTATGCAAATTCCATCGGGCGCACTTGTCGATAAATTCGGCCAAAAGCGCGTGTTGATTCCAGCATTCTTAGGATTTGCGATTGCAGCCTTTATCATCGGAACTGCACATACACTGACTCAAGTTTATTTAGGGGCATTAGTTGCGGGGATTTCTACCGGTTCTTATTATGGTGCTGCTTTTTCACTTTCAGCCAAATACACACCGAAAGATAAAAAGAGCTTCTCTAACGCCATCATTAACAGTGGCTCAGCTTTAGGGATGATTATCGGATTAGTAGGCTCATCCGTGTTAGTAGGCGGACTGAATATCCAATGGAACTATATGCTCTTTATGACTGGCATTGTTATTTTAGCAGTTACAGTTGTCTTTATTCTCTTTATTAAAAACGACAAAGCGCAAACGATGCCACAACAAGTCAAAGCACACCCTACTACTGTTTCGACATCAACACAGCATACAAACTTGTTTGCACCAAAGCAACTCGTCATCTATTTCGTCTATTTCGCGACATGTTACGGATACTACATGATTGTGACTTGGTTACCATCATTCTTAGTTGCCGAAAAAAACTTTGAGCAATCGTCTGTTGGTTATGTCGCAGCGATTGTCGCTATTACAGCTGTCCCAGGGGCACTACTCTTTTCAAAATACATTGATAAAAATGCACATCAACGACTAAATTTGATTGTGATTTTGCTTTTTGCAGCTGCTATTACAATTAGCTTAACAGTTTTCTCACCTACACCGATTGTACTCTATATCGCACTCATTCTTTATGGCTTACTCGGTAAATTAGCGATTGACCCTGTGCTCATTACGTACGTGTCTGATTCAGTGAAAGAAGATGTTGTTGCAAAAGCACTTGGCATGTTTAACTTTTTCGGCATGTCTTCTTCTGTCGTTGCACCTTGGTTAACTGGACTCATTGGAGATATGACAGGTTCAAAAGTGATTGCTTTTTACATTTCAGCTATTTTATTAGTGATTGCTGCACTCCTCTTTATCGGTGTAGTCATGCTACGTAAAGATGAGCAACCACATGCAGAATAATGAAAAAAACGAGCAGTTGCCCCCACAGCTGCTCGTTTTTTCATTCAATAGTTAGATCATTTCCGTCCATAGACACCATAAGCCATGTCACGTATAAATGCCGCATCATGACTCTTGGCTTCTTGCTGCATCTGTTGTTTCCATGCTTCCAGTGAAAATTCTTCGCTCACCACGCCATGTTTTCGCATCCGTGGTAACATCATTTCCGTCAACCATTGTAAATCGTTGTTGTCAGACGTTTGAATCATCGCTTCTGCATTCACATGAATCTCGGTCATACCTGTTTGTAGAAATAAGTTATACAATTTCTGTCCAATATGAATATCGCCACCTTCTTGTTGAACCGTTGACCACACACGTTGAATGGCTTGTTGATGTTCCGGTAACGCCGCCGCGCCAACACCGCCATTAATCGCATCACTTTCTTGAAAACACATGATGCCTTGAGGTTTTAAGTGTTCTTTCAATATTGCCAAACTTTGAGGAACATCCGGTAAATACATCAGAATTCTTCGTCCCACAATCACATCGAACTGTCCGAGTGATGCAGATAACTGATAAAGGTCCGCATTCAAAAATTGCACGTTCGCTGACTCGTTTTCTTTTTCCGCAATATTAAGCAGGTCCTGATTCATATCTACACCGATGACCTCACCTGTATCACCCACGAGTTTTGCAACAAGCTGTGTCACTTCACCTGTCGCACAACCTACATCCAACACACGCATCCCCGCTTCAATACCCACATTTTCAAGCAATCTCTTTATAAAATCATTTCGACCTTGCATGACACGACCTCCTCTTTAATACAACATCGATTGTACTGTATGATACAGTCATTTTCGAGTTTTGTGATTAGACGATGCTGTATGGAGCGTGAATGGGTGTTTTCTCACTTAAAGTCCGCACAATTTGATCAACTTTTCTTAATCATAAAAGAACATCAATAAACAGTCGTAACACTTGAAGCTACGACTGTTTATTTCATTGCTTATGCATTTTTCTCTTCATCGATTGTCTTATAATATTCAAATTCACTGATACGCGTTTTATCCCCGACAATAATAAATTCCTTCTTTGCACGTGTTACAGCCACATTGATTAAATTTGGTTTTTGACATGACCATTTAATTGCACCATTTTGTGTTTCGTCTGTACCTGTCACAAAATACACTTTAGCTGCTTCTTTACCTTGAAAAGTATGCACTGTTCCAATTGATGCCGTTAACCATTCTGAAACACCTATCTCTTTAGGGATTTGCATAGCTAATTTGATTCGAGCTAATTTAATCACTTCATTTTTTACTTGAGTAAATGGTGATATTACAAAAACACTCGGTGGATTTTGGCTTTTCTTTAATGCTTCTTCCCAATCTTGACACAGAGCAGAAACGACTGCTTCCCCTTGCGCTTTGACATATTGCTTTGGATTCGCTTTTCCTTTAACATCTAACCATGATACTTTGCCTATCACACCTTTTTGTTCATTGTTTTTAATATACTGAGGTAGCACCATTTTTTCTTCATATGCTATCTTATTACAGATTGTAAACATAGGATTCAAACACCTTCTATGTACCCATAACGGTATACCTATCCATTGTTTATGACTTTGGGTCTCTTTCCAATAACCATAACGATTGGCATAATCAGAAAGTGTCTGTACAGAAGCCTCTACACTTACAAGTCTTTCAGGCACATCATAAGCTTTTCTCACTAAATCAACTAAATTTTTGTCGAGCGTAACTACCGGTTCAATTTGTATTGGATCTCCTACTGCTACAATATGTCTTGAACGTTGAATTGCACCTACTGCTGCTTGAGGAACAGCTTGACCCGCCTCGTCGATAAAAAGATAGTCGATAAAATCTTTAGGCATCGTTTGATACATCATTCTAAAACTCGCAAAGGTAGTACTAATCACAGGGAAAACAAGATGGATCACATTCCATGCATTTTCTACTTTACTAGGTGATGTCACCATATATTCAAAACGCCTTTGAAAATCATAAAGACCGGATTGAATTTGTTTGGCATTACCTACTAAAATCAACTTATGTAACACCATCGCATTTAAAAACAACATGCCCCGATGAAATTGTAGTTCATCAGAAGTCCATAAAACTTTTTCTTGTCTTGCTTGATATGCCTCATTGGTATCTTCCCAAAAATCATCACTTGGCATATGAATATCGGGATGTTCTTCTAGAAATGTCGAATAAGCCTCTCTAGATAATTCATAACCTTTCAATCGTGCTTCAACTTGATTTTTTTCTTCCTGTAGACTTTCAAACAACTGTTTGGATTCATTTATAGCTTCATCTATAGCTGCTTTTTGCTTATTCAACGCAACCTTTTTCATCAATAGTGCTTCAATTTCAGTTCGATAGGCTTCAACTTTTTCATTACCAGAAAATCTATTTTTAACCTTTTCCATTAAAGACATGTTTGATTTCATCGCTTGAATCAACTGTTCGATATCCGCTTTATCACTTTCTATCTTCTCAATCTGTTTAACGATAGCTATTCTATCATTTTCAAGATTTTCAACACTTTCAAATTGATTGATTTTTGTCTGATATTCATCTCGTAAATGAATATCATTTTGACATTGCTGGGCTTGCTGTTGCATATTTTTATAAAGCTGGACACCTTGCGAAATTTCTTCTTTCAATAATTTCACTTGTGCTAATGTTTTTTCGAAGTTTGCTTTAGCTGCTTTCCACTCTTTATTTATTTCAGTCGTATTCAAAGTTTCAATTAACAACTTATTCAACGGTTGACTTTCACTATCTGACAGCATTTGTGCCATTACTTTATCAATATTTGCCTTTTTACCAAATACACCTGAAAACAATCCCCAAGCTGGTTCTCCTATCAACCTTTCAGCTATGTCCTTAAACAATACTAATTGCTGAGCTGTATTTTGATATGCTGCTTCATAATGAGGAAATTGTGTATTTTCTCCATTCCTTATGATTTCAGACAGTTTTGGCAAATCTTTAGAAATATTTTCGACAGCTCCGTTGTTACTTGAAGCCACAACCATTTTGAACAATGTATGTTGATGATTCAGAAAAGCCGTCGCATATTGGTCAGTTTCATGAATTTTCTTATATACAAAAGCATCAGTAGGACGTGATAATTCAGCAAAGGTTTTCGCTCTTTCAACAATATAATGTGCAAAAATATCTTTAAGTAATGTCGTTTTACCCGTACCAGGTGGACCATTCACGGAACTGACTTGATTGACATTACTTGTAATTTGATTGACAGCTACTTGCTGCATCAATGACAGCCTATGTTCAACTAGAGACGGCCACCGACCATCAGGATAATTTTGAGGTTCTAAATAGTGTTCAATCAACGCTCTATTTTCATCAATAACATTTCTATCGTTATCATTTATACCATGGATATACTGCTTTAACGTCTCATTCGGATTGTTTTTCGCCATTTCCAAGTCTGAAATATAGAAACTATTCAAATCATTATTCTGTTTGTCATTTTCGATGTGATGTATTGCAACCGCATGATTGAAATATCCTGATCGTTCGGATACTAAAACTTCAAAAAAATGACGATATAATTCATCTAACTGTATTATCTTTTCCTTATCTAATGGATTGTTGCCAAGTACTTCTTCACATTTATGTTTAAATTTTTCGAAATGATCATAATATATTGCTTCAATATCTGCGCCTTTATTTTGTTTAATTTGTGCAAGTGCGCTCATCAACATCGGCACATGCAATGTTTCAATAAGTACGTTTCCTTTATCATCTACCATAAATGTATAACCATAACAGTCTGTTTGATCGACGTTATACACTTCTTCATCATTGAACATACTGCGCAATAACTTTTCAACTTCTCCAAATTTAAAATTAAATCGATACATTTGAAACTGGATTTTACTTTTGCGTTTCAAGTCTTCTTTTAATTGAAACCTTTGATCTTCCCATATCGTATAATATGAAGTGAAATCGTGTACTTTCTTTTGTTGTTCATTTTGTATAAAAATCTCTTTATTTAAATACGCTTTGACATCTTCAATGGTGCCCGGTTGTAATGTTTCTAACAATGACCAAGCTGACAGTGTATTTCTCACTAATTCCCCCATTAGAAAACCTCCAGAATTGTCTTAATATTCATTTATATTTTATCAATAATTCTGTATGTTTTATACTTTTTATTGAAATCAGTTTAATCTATGACACAGCGTCAACACTTTATATTATTTCTGTATCTGCCACAGTTTTACCTGTGACGCCTCCACATATTACTTATGACCTTATCATTGTTAATTCTTCACTCACCACGTCATGTTTTTCCATACAGAGTAACATCCATTTCGTCAACCATTGTAGATCATTATTGTTAGACGTTTGAATCATCACTTCCACTCGCACAACCTACATCTAACACACGCATTACCACTTCAATGCCCGCACTTTCAAGTAATCTCTCTATAAAATCATTACGCCCTTGCATGACACGACCTCCTTCTTACTTCGTTATTCTATTGGATTCATAGCGAAATGCATAAATAAACAGTCGTATCTCTATATGTTACGACTGTTTATTTTTCCGGCTATTTTGTTCAGTTCTAGATTCGACAATACTATATTTTCCCATTCCCAGACTCGTTTTTATTCCTACACCACTGAATGCCCCGAAGTTCAATAGAAAATGACTCAATTGCAATACAGGAAGCGGTCCATTAACCTTTAAAGTAATCTCACCAATAAATGATGGGATTTTAACTTTTTCCAAATGAAATCGTGTTGTTTTTAGGCGGTAGTCAACAATATGGATATGATTATTTAAATATTGTAATGTATCATAATCATACATTTGGTATGCATCAAAAAACGTGTCGAACTGCATCATTATACTTCTAAAAAGACTATTTATATCAGGAAATATCATATATGTTCCATTTGACTTAAATGACATAGGTGTCTGAATCTGTAATTTTATAAAACGACTAAGTTCCTGCTGATTTAAATACTGATTCATCATCTCTTTTATATCTATTTTTTCTACTGTGAAAGACATGAAATCAACAAATGCCTTATAACGCTTTAAATACAACCTTTTTTCTTGACCAAATAGCATCAATAACTCCTCTGTTAATTGTTGAGACAAACTTACAATCTCCCATAAAAGCTGTTGCTTATCATTGATATAAATACGTTGTTTCAACGGACTATAAGCAGATTCGTGATGTAATATAGTGGCCAAATCATCGGAAAATTGATCCATTAAGGCACCATGGAGAACACTTCCCATATAAGAAGCGCGCATAGTAGATGGTATTTTTAAGTTAACTGTTATTTTATTCATTATAACAACCCTATAAGTTTTTCATTTTTATATTCTAGAAAATCAAAATCTTCTTTTTTTATATCAGGAAACGAGTGTGATATCATTTCAGGAATCGCTTCTACTGCTTTTTTTATTTTTTCCATGTTTTTCTTACTTTCTAGTTTAAGTGGCTCTAATTGATGCGCAATGGAGTTTCTTAAATCATTAATATTCATGATGGATTGAGATGCATTCAAAATTGGTGATTTTTGGTCAATTGCAGCTATGATATCAATATATGCTGGTAAACTCACTGTATATTTAGCATCAATGTTTTTACCTTGCTGTTGCAAATATAATTTGTATTTACCAATTTGTGCTGATTGCTTTGCTCCATTGTGATTAATATACGGTTTACCTTTTTTATCTATGATGAAACTTGGCCATTTTTGATCAATATAATAACGAAGGATGTACTCAGCAATAGATTTCACTCGAATGAGTGTTTCCGCAACGTCATGTCGCTTATATCTCATACTTAATAGTAAATAATGTAACAAGACTTTCTGTAAATCCTTATTTGTATACTTCTCAATAAGTTCAGGAAATACAGTATGCGTTTTAATTTGCTTTGTTAATGCTAATAATTCTTCCTGTAATATATGACTATTCCTCAATTCTGAATGTTCACTAATAACGTGATACGCAGCTTCATAATCATAGTGTTTAATAAGTTCTTTCAACTGAGAACGTAGCATTGCCTCTCTAAAACTAATAATATTAATCGGTTTAGATCTTGCAGGTGCACTCTTTTCCCTTTGACTAACTTCTATCAATTCTTCCATTTGATGACTAGGATTCGCAAAATGGCGTACTCCATTGTTCGACGGGTCAGGGGCCGCAACTTGAATACACACCTTTTGCTCTGGATATGTAATATATTCTAAACATAAAGTCGATTCCATTTGTGGCGTTCCACTCGTAACATTAAGCAATATTTCTGGTTCATCATGTCTATATCTAATTTTTTGAATATGTTCGTGAAAGGTTTCTTTATAGCTATCAAAATCGTGCTCATGCACAATATTTTCTATAATAAGTTTTACCTTTGTTGTAGGAGATACAGACTGAACAATCGCTTCCCAATCAAAAGTTTTTCGACCAGGTATACGTTCAGTGCCTTCCCAAATACTTTCTGTAAAATACAAGTAAACATACTCAGGCATATAGTGTCTTACAATATGTAACATTGCACCATCATAATTGTGATTCCATGGGTCTGTATTACCTATAGGACTAAATAAGACTTTCAAAATTAACACCCCCACATACTATTTTTGATTGAAACTAATTTGACACATACCTTGTTGATAATACTCATTTTTGGCTAGATTTACCGTTCCTTTTAAAACGATTGGGACATTTCGAGGTATTCTTCTCATTTTGGCATAAGGATTTTTATGCCTTTTTTTCAAAATATTAAAAGTTTTTTGTTTAGCGATTGTATAGTTATGACGTTGATAGTATAACGTTTTACTCGCAAATCCTACACCACCACCAATATATATGATATTGTGTTTC
>NZ_PPQH01000040.1:0-73461 GCF_002902385.1 Staphylococcus intermedius NCTC 11048
ATTTTATAGTTATTTAATATAATAGAAATAACTGTAGAAAAGTGATAAAGGAAGGTATTGCTCATGACACAATTTGGTCCAATGGAAATCGGCCTCATTGCTGCGATTGTTGTAGCAGCATTATTCTTTATTTTGTTCTTAGTGGCATTGAAAAGCAAAAAGAAAGCGAAACAAACTTATGCAACTCAATACCAAACAAAACAAGATAAATTAACACATGAACATCAAGAAGAACTTGAAAAAGTACGCATCGACAAGAAAAAAGCTGAAACACGTCATAAAGAAGAATACGAAACAATGGTATCTTCTAAAAACAGAGAAATTGATGCACTGAAACTATTTTCTAAAAATCATAGTGAATATGTAACAGATATGCGTTTACTTGGTATTCGTGAGCGTTTGGTCAAAGAAAAGAGAATCCGTCCAGAAGATATGCATATCATGGCGAATATCTTTTTACCGACAAATGATTTAGAGGACATCACACGTGTCAGTCATCTTGTTTTAACACGCACAGGCCTTTATGTGATTGATTCAGAATTGTTAAAAGGGCATGTCTATCAAGGTATCAGTCAACAACAGTTTGCTGACAATCCAATGATGGAACAAGTGTTCAAAACGTTGAACTTAAGTCCTCAAACACCACAGACAGTTGTGTTAGATCAAAGTGAAGCAGCTCAAAATACATTATCAGTTGTGGATTACACAGACCGTTTGGCACATGTGGAAGCTTTAGCCGTGAAGTTACAGAAAGAGTTGGATTTGAAATATACACCAACACCGATTCTTTATTTCAATCCACGTCATGAAGGTGATGTTACAATATCGAATTATGCTTCTCATGGTGTGACAAAAGTCTTAGTAGGTCCGGAACAATTGAATGAGTTTTTCAATCGATTCGTATTCCATGGACGTATTCAATATGATGTGAACGCTTTACAAAATATTATGGACGAAATTGAATCATTTAATTAATAGATGTATTGAATGGCATTAAGATGTTGTACGCATCTTACAAGAAGGGCTGGAGTCTGATCTCCGGCTCTTTTTTTGAGCAAATATAAGTATAAAGTTTCAATGCTACGGGTCATATTAATTGCGCAATAACGCTACGATTCGATACGATAAGGTGAGACGACAAAGGAGCGATGACTTATGAAACATGTAACGTTTTACAATGGCAATCAAATGCCTCAAGTGGGTTTAGGTGTATTTAGAGTAGAAAATAATGATACTGCAAAAGAGGCGGTTAAACATGCGATAAAAAGTGGCTATCGTAGCATTGATACTGCGATGATTTATCAAAATGAAGAAAAAGTAGGCGAGGGCATTCGTGAAGCATTAGCAGAAACGGATTTAACGCGTGAAGATTTATTCATTACATCAAAATTATGGCTCACTGATTATGGTCGCGAAAATGTCGCTGCAGCATATCAAGCCTCTTTAGATCGCCTGGGACTCGACTATTTAGATTTATATTTAGTCCATTGGCCAGGATTAGATGAAGATGTGATGATTGATACGTGGAAAGGTATGGAAGATTTATATCACGATCAAAAAGTGAAAAACATTGGTGTGAGTAACTTTAATGTTGAACATTTAGATAAGTTATTAGCGGCTTCACGTATTAAACCAGTGATTAACCAAGTGGAATTCCATCCTTATTTAACGCAAAAACGTCTACGTGTTTATTTAGAAGCACAAAATATTCAAATGGAATCTTGGTCACCATTAATGAACGCACAAATTTTAGAAGATGATACTGTGAAAAAAGTGGCTGAAGAAATAGGGAAGTCACCGGCACAAGTCATTATTCGTTGGAACATTCAGCACGGCGTTGTGACGATTCCAAAATCAACAACACCAAGCCGAATTGAAGAAAATTTGAATGTGTTCGATTTTGAACTTTCACTTGCACAAATGGAAGCATTAGATGCATTGAATGAAGATCGTCGTATTGGACCTGATCCATTACAATTCAATGGGAAGTAATTTCTAATGCGTCTCTCATGCAGCTTTGTACGCATTCGTCATCACTGTACCGCATGTGTCTGATCCATAGACTGAACTTTCGTAGCATTCTTGTCGGCGATACTGAGATACTGATGATAGATGTTTAAGTTCAGCAATAGGTTGAATCATATTGCGCTGTTTTACGATTGTTGACAGTGTGTAAATATTAATTTGTAATACAAAAATAGCAACGTGGCCTCACTGGCATCACGTTGCTATTTTTGTTTGATATCAATGGCTACAATTGCATGCCAAGAAAACAAAAAACAAAACAACCGACATATTGCAAGGTGCTATAAATGAAAAATGAGATCCACAATTTGGAATTCAACATTTGAAACAGCTCCAAAGTTAATGTCGAAAACGTCGTGAAACCGCCGAGTAGGCCTGTGACGATGAATAACTTCATATCAGGTGATAGCCACGCAAAGTGAACGCAATAACCGATACAAAATGCACCCATGAGATTGACAATAAGTGTCGCGATAGGGAATGACGACTTGATTAAACGTGATGATGTTGCGCTAATGAGGGCACGTAAAACAGCGCCGATACCACCGCCCAATGCCACAAATAAAATATTCAAGTGTGCACACCCCCTAATTTGTACCCAAAGAAACAACAGATAAGTCCTCCACAATAGCTGGACAAACCGTAGATGATTAAAGTCAACCAGTCAAACTGTTGCGCAAGTGTAACGAGTTCAAGTTGAAAAGTGGAAAATGTCGTTAACGCGCCTAAAAAACCCGTTGTCAGTCCTTGCTTGAGCTTTGGATGCTTAATGTGCCAATGCTTCAAACGTACCGTGAAATACCCCATCAAAAAGGCACCTAACAAATTTGCGATGAAGGTGCCTAGCGGTATATGATATCCAATTGTGATGAGGCTCGTCTGCCATCTTAATAGTGCACCTATGCCACCACCAAGAAAAATTAAAAAATACTTCAAAATATCACCATTTCTTTTTAAAATTTCTTTATATTAAATGATGCCAAAAGTGTAAAGTGACGCAAGAAGATGTAACACTAATACGATGAGTAGTAACAATGGTTGTATTTTAGAGGCTTTATGGATCCAACTTCGACGCTCTGGTAAATGTTTAATTGATTTATCAGCATAACGAATGGCCAACAGTAAAATGACACAATTGACGATACTACATAATAAAATGAGTTTAATGATTGATGTAAAATGTGTGTTAAGCCATGGATTTTGCGTATTAAAATAGAGACTGATGAGCATTAACAACACGGATAAATAAAAATATTTCTTAGACTTAGACATCGTATGCCTCCTTTTCGTATCGTTTGTTATCATATCACATTTTTGCAGTCATTTGAATCTGGTTAAAAATCTTGTAAGCGTAAAAATGGCATTACAGTGATAAAAAATGTTATAACTTTAGTATGATAAAAATATCAAGGAGGCACAATTTAATGGCTGATTTAAAAGTACGCGTGTTTGCTGATGGTGCAGACATCGAACAAATGAAAAAAGCATATCAAAATAAAGAGGTAGACGGTTTCACTACAAACCCAAGCTTAATGGCAAAAGCAGGCGTGAAAGATTACGTTGAATTCGCTAAAGAAGCAGTTGAAGCGATTCCTGATGCTTCTATCTCATTCGAAGTGTTTGGCGATGACATGGAAACAATGGAAAAAGAAGCTGAAATCATCCAACAATTTGGTGAAAACATCTTCGTTAAAATTCCAGTTGTGAACACTAAAGGGGAGTCAATGATTCCACTGATTAAAAGTTTATCAGCTAAAGGCGTAAAACTTAACGTTACAGCTGTATACACAATTGAACAAGTTAAAGAAATCACTGAAGCTGTAACTGCAGGTGTTGAAACGTATGTATCAGTATTCGCTGGTCGTATTGCCGACACAGGTGTAGATCCAATGCCTTTAATGAAAGAATCAGTTGAAGTGACTCACAGCAAGGAAGGCGTGCAACTTTTATGGGCAAGCTGTCGTGAATTATTCAACGTCATCCAAGCTGATGAAATTGGTGCAGACATCATTACTTGTCCTTCAGATGTTGTTAAAAAAGTATCCAACATCGGTCGTGACATCAATGAATTATCAGTAGACACTGTTCAAGGTTTCGCTAAAGATATCAAATCTTCAGGTTTGAGCATTTTATAATCTGACAGTATCTCATTCATACTGATAGAATAAAGCACATGAGCGTGGGCAAGAAATCTAGTCAAGTTTAGATTTTAATGCCCAGCTTCATGTGCTTTTTTGTGTTGAGTCGAGCTTGCAATACAGCTCGATTTTAGCTATGCTTTGTGAAGGTAAAACGACATAAAGGAGTCTATCATGCGAAAAGACGTATTTGAATATAAGGTTAAAAAAGAGCTGTGGTATCTCAATCGACGTGAAAAAAATGATTTAACACAATACTTTGAAAAGCATTCTATTGAGACATTGCAACAACAATTTTCGACACCACGACGTTTTGTGAGTCATTATTTGCAACATGAAATATTTGGAACACGTATCGTTTCATCGGGTCATTTAGTCACATCATTAGTTGGCTTGCTTGTTACGAACATTTTGTTATTAGGATTGTTTATTACTGGTATGTTGCTCAGTTTAAGTGCAGTGAATTACTTTATCCAGCCTCAAGTCAGCTTATCGATGAGTGTTGTCATTGCTATATTATTAAGTGCCATCATATTAATGATTGTTGCTGTTTACTTCATGAAACGCGCGAATGCATTCTTCACAAAAAGATTGCTATTATATAAATTTAATAAAGTGAGTTAAAGCTACATTAATGCTGTGAGCAAATAAGCGTCTTTCCATTTGCGAACGAATTGATTGATAGGCATAGGGACAATGAGTGATAAGTTGTTGTAAAAATGAATGCGTGTGTTTTGTTTGTGAGACGAAACGGCAATGACTTGTGTGATATTGATATAATATTGCATCGTTGCGCGCTGTGATTGAAGCGGACATAGAATGAGTGACTTACTTAAAAATATAGGCACCATTTGATGTACTTTCAATATCTCGCTCGCAATTTTTTGTTGGGTGCGCACATCTCTTTGAAATTGATAAGCCAGTTGTTCAATAAACTGTTTCATCGACATTTGGCTCGTTTGTTGATGTGTGAGATGTTGAATGACCAATTGATAATCTACTGTTTCTGAAGATTTAATATAAAGTATGCTTTCGTAATGTGGTTTTGATACTGTCATGGCTAAAATCCTTTCTTTAAATCATCTAGTGTCAAAGTTTGTTGGATATGGTGAAAGGTAGCAATTTTATATTTACGAATCGTAGTGGCTGACACTTGCATCAACTGTTGAATTTCTTTTTGTTGATAACCTTGCAAATAAAAACGAAACCAAGTGCGATGTGTCGGCTTTAATGTTTGAACGACATCTTCAAGTAACCAATAAAGATGCGATGGCGATATCGCTTTTATTTCATGAGCAGATGCTTCAAGTGAGGTCGTTGTATACTGTTTCTGTGCTGAGCGTAATAAATCAATCAGATAATATTTCAGTTGATAATTGATATACGTCTTAAAAGATTGGTTAAAAGAGGCATCATATTTCATTGAAAGTTCCCATAACCGTATCAATAACAATTGGAAGTATTCATCATAATTATACGAAATTTGATGCTGATGTAGTAAAAAATGTATCAATTTATAGTATTGTGCATAAAGCGTATCAAAAACGATATGAATCACTCCTTTTCTGATTTTGACCGGTCAATGGAGTTATACCATAGCGAAATGATTGTGACATATTACTTTTTGTGCTATTTTATGTTTAATACAAGAATTAGGCACTGTTTTACCGTTATTTTTTTGAAGAAACGATGTAAAAGTGATGAAAGAAAACATTTCGTATGTAATGAATGATTAGGGGGAGGTTATTATGGATTACGAACATTTAAATTTAGAACATTTTTTTGCACGCAATGATGATTTGGACATCATTAGAGACCGTTCAGAGTTCGTCATGATTAACAATATGACAAAAGAAATGATGTATCGCGATGGGGATGTAGAAGGTACAATCAATCTTGCACGCTATTATTATAAAAATCGCTCGCAGGCAGCAAGTTTCATAATGATGGATTATCACCGCGAAAAATAGTAATGAATTAGTTTACATATTCATTACTATTTTTTTATGAATTTGTAACAAGACATGAAACCAATTGTACAGAGTCGTCTAAGGTGGTAAAATTTGAAGTCAAGCGAGTAAATTTTATTTCATGTAATAATATGAAACATTCTGAAGAGGTGTGTTTATGAGAAAGCACAAGAAAGGTTCCATTCTTGCTGTCCTTGCATCGTTAATCATTGCTGCAGCTGCAGGCTTTTTCTTTTTCAAAATGATTGAAGATCAAATATTCTTCAAAAGTGTTGATCAAGTAGAAAGAGTCGAAAAGTTAGATGTCACATTAAAAGAAGCATCTGAAAAGCAAATTGATAACTACACAAGTCAGCAAGTTTCAAATAAAGACCATACCAATTGGCGTGACGCATCAGATTCTGAAATTCGAAATGCGATGGATAGCTCATCTTTTATGGATGATAAGCGTCAGAAATACCAATTTTTAGATTTGTCAAAATATCAAGGTATTGATAAAAATAGAATTAAGCGTATGTTGCGAAATCACCCGACATTGTTAGCACATACGGATGATTTTGTAGATGCGGCAAAAGAAAAACAAGTCAATGAAGTGTATTTGATTTCTCATGCACTTTTAGAAACCGGTTCTGTCGTTTCCGAATTGTCAAACGGTGTTGAAATTGACGGAAAAAAATATTATAACTTTTATGGTGTTGGTGCATTAGATGAAGCGCCTGTTAAAACCGGAGCAGAATATGCGAAGAAAAAAGGTTGGGATACACCAGAGAAAGCGATTAATGGTGGTGCAGCGTTCATTCATGACCATTACTTATCCAATCCAAACCAAAACACGTTATACAGTATGAGATGGAATCCGAAAAATCCAGGTGAACATCAATATGCCACAGACATTAACTGGGCAAAAAGTAACGCAGTGATTATGGCGGATTTTTATAAAGATATGAAAACTGAAGGTAAATATTTTAACTGGTATGTATACAAAGATGATAAAAAGCATCAAAATGGTCATAACTATTAACCAATATTTGAATAAAAAGGTTGTGTCGACACGATATATGTGTGCGACACAACCTTTTTTGATGCAATAGGATGAAATTACTCCGCTTTATTGTTACGACCAATTACAAAAAATAATACGATAGTTGAAATGATAACTTTGATAATCATTTTTAACATAGTATGCACTCCTTTATGCCATCAGTTTACTATTAAGATGATGACGAATCCAATTTATTGTGTATTTCATCTACAATTTGAACAACCATTTTTCAATGTACAGTATAACGAATCAATGTGGACAAAAAATGGTGAATTGTAAAATAAAACATTATGCGGTGTCATTCAGGGTATAATAGAGGTGAATATATTAATGAGTGTAAGGATGGTGCAAAATGAGAGTAGCCATTGTCGGAATGGGAACAGCAGGCGTGAGTGTTTTGAGACAACTCGTAAAGTATAAACAGTTTAAAAAGTTAGAAGTCGATTTATATGATGATGCAGATCGAATGGGCCAAGGAGAACCTTTTCAAAATGATAGCGAAGATTTTTTAATCAATGTGCCTGTTGACCACTTATCATTAAATATTGATAATGTTTTAGAATTTAGAGAGTGGTACAACGAACAAGATACTTTTGATTATGGGGATGCCGAATATTTACCAAGATATGTATTTGGACATTACATGAAGAGCTATTTAGAACAGTTTGACACGACATTCGATAATGTCAATGTCATTAAACATGAAGTGACGCATATGTATGTTGAAGAGCAAAAAAGCGAAATTATTCCTAAGCGTATTGTCGTATGCACTGGGGATGATGTCAATTCATGTCAAAAATATGATTATGTGTTCTTCACAATAGGTACGATGTCTTATCAGGATCCATTTGGTTTGAAAGGGCTAAAAGGTTATATTCATTCGCCGTATCCAGCCAATCAAACGTTAGCTGAAGTTGATGATAACGAAGCTGTAGCGATTATTGGGACAGGGTTAGCAAGTTTAGATGTCGTACGTCATGCTTTAAGTCATCATCAGCATCGACCTATTGTGATGGCGAGCCGTAGCGGTAAATTACCTAGTGTGCGTGGAACGATGCAAGACATCATGTTCCAATTTGTAACGATTGAAAATTTTGACGCATTGAAAGCTAAAAACATGGGTGTAGTGCCTTTAGAAGAAGCGGTTGCATTGTTTAAAAAAGAGTTTGAAGTGCGCGACATTCCATTAGAGAAGTTGTTAAAGCGTCGTAAATATGATGCGATTCGTGACTTGAATTATGATTTGAATCATCCAGAAGAAGTCGGGGCGTTACAAAGTATATTTGAAACGTTAAAAGAAAATATGGATTGGATTTGGAATAGTTTAAGTCGTGAAGACCAAGAACAATTTCTCAATAAATACCATCGCTACTTGAGGGAAAATACGAATCCGATGCCAAGAGAAACTGCACAATTGTTAGTGGATGAAATCAAAGCAGGACATCTACAAGTGTTGTCAGGTTTAGAGCACGTACGCCAATTTTATGGTAAATATCGTTTACGCTTTAAAAATGTTGATGAAGAGATGAAAATGGATGTCATCATTAATGCTACGGGGCCAAAGAAACATTTAAGCCAATTAGATGAAGACGACGCATTACTTTTAGATGTGGCCAACCGTCAAATCGTTCAAGCGCATCCACTCGGAGGGATTCAAATCGTACCGTCAACGAACGAAGTCATCAGCCCGTTGTATGGCACGTTAAACAATATGCGTGCAATTGGACAAATGACGAACGGTGTTAACTTTGAACGTAATGGTGTAACGATGATTATTCAACAAGCCGTTCGTGCGGTAGAAAATTTATATGATACGTATAAAGCGAAAAAATCACTAGAAAAAGAAGCGCGTAAACAACAAAAGAAAGCTGAAGAAAAAGCAAAAAAGAAAAAAGAAAAGAAGAAAGATAAGAAGAAAAAGAAGAAGAAAAAATAAAGGGATTACACATAGTAGAATCGGTTAAACAGTGAAATAAATGACAATACTTTTAATTTGATGGTTCCTAATTTTTGATGTTCAATCAATTGTAAAAATAAAAAAGATACGCTAATATAGACGCATGGACTTTTCATAAGTTCATGCGTATCTTTTATTCTCAATACAATTTCATATATTCTTTCGGGGCTGGGTGAAATTCCCAACCGGCAGTAAATGTAAGCCTGCGACCCGTATCATTGATTTGGTATGGCTGATCTAGTGAGAATCTAGAGCCGACAGTGAAAGTCTGGATGGGAGGAAGAATAGTGACGACAATTTTTCACAATTCAGTTGTGGGTTTATTTGTCGTATCCAAATTTTGAATGAAACAGAAGCAATGTGTTTTGCTTTCTTTTCATATATCCTACCACTCGAAGTCGACAATCGGGTGGCTTTTTTATTGAGGTGAAGGTTTTGAATCATTATTTAGAATATGCGATACAATTGGCGGAAATGACGGAAGGCCAAACTGGAACGAATCCAGCAGTGGGTGCCGTCATTGTAAAAGATGGCCGTATCATTGGTTTTGGTGCGCATTTGAAAAAAGGTGAGCGACATGCCGAGATTCAAGCGATTGATATGGCAGGTTCAGAGCAAGTTAAAGGTGCGACCATTTACGTTTCACTCGAACCATGTTCACATTACGGAAGTACACCACCATGTGCCCAACGGATCATTGACACAGGTATTGCAAAGGTCGTCTATGCTGCCAAAGATACGACGTTACAAGAAACGGGTCATGACATGATGGCGCAACATGGCATCGAGGTAGCATATCGTCCGCATCCACGCGCACAACAATTGTATGCTGATTTTTATAACAGTAAAGAGGAAGCAGTGCCCATTGTGACAGTGAAAGTCAGTGCGAGTTTAGATGGCAAACAAGCGACAGATCATTTTGAAAGTCAATGGATTACATCAAAAGCAGTAAAAGCAGATGTTTTTCAATTAAGACATACGCATGATGCCATCTTAACGGGAAATGGGACACTGACTCATGATAATCCGAGTTTAACGACACGCATTGAAGACGGGCATCATCCAGCGAAAGTGATTTTGTCGCGTTCTGGCAAAATTAACTGGGATGCACAGCTGTTTCAAGATCGCGTGACACCGATTTATATTTATACAGAAAATCAAGCACTGTCAACGTCAATGGACCATGTTGAAATCATCTATCAAACAAATATCCAAATTGAAGCAGTGCTCAAAGATTTATATCAAAAAGGTTATGGTCGTGTTCTTGTCGAAGCAGGCCCTAACGTCACTTCACAATTTTTAGCGTCTCGATTTGTGACGCACTTCATCCTATATTTAGCCCCGAAAATCATAGGTGGTCAAGGTGTCAACCAATTTTATCAAACTGAATTTGTTACACCTTTAAACCAACTACCACAATTTGAAATTGTACACACTGACATATTAGATACCGATATTAAATTGCACATGCAAAGGAAGTGACGACATGTTCACAGGTATCGTTGAAGAGGTCGGTACAATTCAACATATTCAAAAACGTAACCCCACAACAACACTTACCATTCAATGTCAAAAAATATTAGAGGACATGCAAATTGGAGATTCGATGAGTGTGAACGGTACATGTTTGACTGTGACACGGTTTGACCAACATAGTTTTACAGTTGATGTCATACAAGGTACCGAAGATAGAACATACTTAGCTGACTTAAAAACAAATGATTCGGTTAATTTAGAACGTGCACTATTGGCCACTGGAAGACTAGGGGGTCATTTTGTACAAGGTCATGTCGATGGAAAAGGCGTCATTCAACACATTCAAACATCGCAAAATGAATGGATTTATACGATTAAAGCTGAACCGTGTTTGCTCGATCAAATGATTCCACAAGGCTCTATTGCTGTCGATGGTGTGAGCTTAACGGTGTTTAAAAAGTATCGTGATCGTTTTGATATTCATTTAATTCCCGAAACACGTAAAGCAACGATTCTTGCTGACAAAAAGCAAGGCAATCCTGTTCATTTAGAAACCGACATGCTATTTAAATATGTCCAAGCGATCACAAAACAAAAATCACAGCTGTCTGTAGAAGATTTATTGAATGCAGGTTTTTAAGGAGGGGCTTAAATGCAATTAGACAAAATTGAAGAAGCGTTAGAGGCATTGAAACAAGGCGACATGATTATTGTCGTTGATGATGAAGACCGTGAAAATGAAGGAGATCTTGTTGCCATTACAGAGTGGATGCATGATGATACGATAAATTTTATGGCGAAATATGGCCGTGGCCTCATATGCACACCAATTTCTGCAGAGATTGCCAAACAAGCAGGCCTTGATAGTATGGTTAAACATAACAATGATCCACACGGCACAGCATTTACACAAAGTATTGATCACGTGCATTCGACAACAGGTATCAGTGCTTTTGAAAGAACAGCCACAGTCAGAGCGCTGATTGATGATGAGATGACAGCAGAAACATTTCATCAACCTGGCCATATTTTTCCACTTATTGCCAAAGAGAAAGGTGTCCTTGAACGTCGTGGTCATACGGAAGCGACGATTGATTTGGCCAAATTAACAGGTGCACGTCCAGCTGGTGTCATATGTGAAATTATGAATGAGGATGGTACGATGGCGAAAGGTGAACAATTAGAACAATTTAAAGCGAAACATCAATTGAAAATGATCTCAATTGAAGACCTTGTGGCATATATTAAAGCGGAACAGCCATTGATTTCAGTGGAAGCTAAAATTAAATTACCAACAAAATTTGGTGAATTTGATATGTACGGTTTTACATCAACCATTGACGGAGAAGAACATTTAGCATTGGTGAAAGGTGACATCAAACCAATAATGAATGTTCGCATCCATTCTGCTTGCGCAACAGGCGATATTTTTCATAGTGAAAGATGTGACTGTGGCGAACAATTGGAAGCTTCAATGGCATATATACAAGAACATGGTGGCATGGTGCTGTATTTGCCGCAAGAAGGGCGTGGCATCGGCTTGATGAATAAATTGAAAGCTTATGAATTAATTGAACAAGGTTATGATACTGTTTCGGCAAATGAAGCACTTGGTTTCGAACCGGATTTACGTGAATATGATATTGCAGCCCAAATTTTAAAACATTTTAATATTACGGCTGTCAATTTATTAAGCAATAATCCTGAAAAGTTATATGGATTACAGCGATATGGGATTCAAATTGCACAACGTATTCCAGTCATTACTGAAACAAATGTGCATAACCATGATTATATGCAAGTGAAAAAATTACAAATGGGACATTTAATTTAAGGAGGAATTAGGATGAAATTCGAAGGTCAATTAAATGGTAAAGGGTTAAAAATTGGAGTCGTGGTGAGTCGTTTTAATGATTTAATTACAGGACGTTTATTAGATGGTGCTCAAGATGCGTTGAGAAGACATCAAGTAGCAGAAGAAGATGTGGATGTTGCATATGTACCAGGTGCATTTGAATTGCCAATCGTGGCGAAAAAAATGGCACAATCAGGTCAATACGATGCTGTCGTAACATTAGGATGTGTCATTCGAGGCGCAACATCACATTATGATTATGTCTGTAATGAAGCGGCAAAAGGCATTGCTAAGGCAAGTGATGATACAGGCGTACCGGTGATTTTCGGTGTGCTTACGACAGAAAATATCGAACAAGCAATTGAGAGAGCAGGAACAAAAGCCGGCAATAAAGGGGCTGAATCTGCAGTCGGTGCAATTGAAATGGCTAACTTATTGCGACAAATGAATGCGTCATAACGTGTTGTGATGATGCGTTCATTTGAGTGAATGTGCTATAGATTATTGAACTTGCCCTTGCGCACTAGAAATGTGGCTAGGGCAGGTCCTGTAATCTTATGCGTAATGCGACAAATACATCAATGAATAGACCGACGAAAAACGGATACGAATTCTAATACGTTTCAAATGGTTAATCATTGTAAAATAGGTTCATTAAAGATGCGACTTGTGACTCAATGGATTTCCTTTGATGATTATCGTCATTTAAGTAAATCGTCACTAATTCTATCATGCCGCCTGCAAAAAATTGTATAAACCAATCATGATTGACAGAAGTTTTTAATGTCGGAAGTCCTTTTTTGTTTAACTCATTGACAATTAATGTTTTAAACTGACTTTTATATTTATCCGCATTTTGAATGTTAAATAACTTTTTAAAAAATGTTTGGTGTTCATGAAAATAATGAAACCAAATTTTTGTACCCTCTGAAAGGCCTAATTCCTTTTTGGCTTCACAAATCTCCTCTAATTCTTGAAATTTTTCACTTACAATAAAGTTGAGTAAATCATATTTGTCCAGGTAATGGAGATAAAAAGTTTTACGTCCGATTTGCGCATGTTCTGTAATCTGTTTAACAGTGAGACAATCAAAATCTCCCTCGTTGAATAATGTTAAGAAACTTTGCTGAATGCCACGTTTCGTTTTGACAATTCGTAAATCCATTAATCTGAACTCCTTTTATAACCCAAATTGTGATAAGTGGGTTTTATTTCACATGTTTGAATAGCTATTCATTGTATTCATCCAGTAATTTGCTATCATACATTATACACAGGTGAGTATTAAACATCCAGAGAGTTTTAAAGTTAAATGGAGGGATATTCAAAATGAAAACAGAAAATGTGAAGTTTAAAACACGAGGGATCCATACAGCTGGAATTTTAAGAATACCTGATGGAGTGGCATCACAAACACTACCAACGATTATCGTCATGCATCCAATTAGTAGTGTTAAAGAACAAACAGCTAGTATTTATGCTGAAAAGTTAACTGAAGAAGGATTTGTAACGTTTGCTTTTGATGCAGGTCATCAAGGTGAATTAGCTGAAGCACCAGATTATATTGAAAACCCATATTATAGAGTAGAAGATATCAAATATGCGATTGATTATTTGAATACGCGAGACGTTGTTGATAATGCACGTATTGGAATTTTAGGTATTTGTGGTGGTGGCGGTTATGCTGTGAATGCAAGTTTAACAGATAAGCGGATTAAAGTTGTCGGTACAGTCGTCGCAGCAGATTTTGGTACGTTAATTAGAGAAGGCGATTTATCACCGGATGCCGCTTTAGATACACTTCATTCTGTGGCACAACAGCGCGAAGCTGAAGCGACAGGTGCTGAGGTGTCTTATACACAATATATTCCTGATTCAGAAGAACAATTGAAAGAAGCGGGGATTAATGATATTGATATCGTTCAAGCTGTAAATTATTATCGAACAGATCGCGGTCATCATGCAAATGCGATTAACCGATATCGTCAAATCAGTATAGGGGATATTGCTGGTTTTGATGCATTTCATTTAGCCGATAAATTGTTAGATCAACCATTGTATATTGTTGCGGGTAATATTCCAGGTGGCTTTGGTTCTTATCGATTTGCGTATGAACTTTTCGATAAAGCTTATACAAGAGTTAAAAAATTGCACATTGTCGAAGGGGCTTCACATTACGACTTATATGATCAACCAAAACCTGTAGCAGAAGCATTATCAGGCTTAATCCCATTTTACAAAGAAAAGTTATAAACCCATTTTAAGAACAAAATCATTTCTACTTGGAAGGGGGATGGGACATAATCATTTTTGATGCTGTGGATGCAGTATTTTGTTTTTAACTTCATCCCTTAAGAGTCTCAGCCTTCTGGCAACCATGCTCCAAATACTGAAAGAGAGGGAAAGTTTCTAATATGAAGACAATCCATAGCATTTAATGATGACGACCAGTTCATCCTCATTTTTGGATGTTTTACCATCATAGATACATGTAAGTCCACAAAAATATAAGGACTGGGAAAACTTAATGTCCCAGCCCTTTTCCTCAGATTCAGTTAATGCTTGCGTCTCAAAATTTTAAATAACGCAACTGCACCTAATGTGACACTTGCTAATGAAATCAACGCTTTTGGTTTCACAAACTCTTTTAATGCAAGTGTGATATTTTGTGGTCTTTCAGCTAAACGACGCATGAAATAACCAAACCAATCATCACCATAAGGCACATAAATTGTGAAGTTGTAACCTTCTTTAGCAATGGCTTCAGCAAGTTCAGATCTAAAACCATACAGCATTTGGAATTCAAATTTTGATTTATCAATATCATGCTTTTCAGCAAAGTCTTTGACATGATTAATGATGTTATGATCATGTGTTGCAATCGATGTAAAATTCTTTGTAGTCAACAATCGTTTTTCGATTAAGCGAATATAGTTTTCATCGATTTCTTCTTTCGTTTGGTAAGCAATGTAAGGTGATTCTTTGTAAGCCCCTTTAACGAGTCGTAAGCGCAAGTCTGGATATTTATCGATGAGTACGTCAGCTTTAAATAGGTAAGCTTGAATCACAGTACCAACATTGTTGAACTCAGGCTTTAAACGATCTAATGTCTGCGTAATATCAAATAAACTGTCGTATTTTTCAGTATCAATATTGATATGCATATGATCGTATGCTTCCGCTTTAGAAACGATTTGATGAATGTTGCGATATGAAAGACCGCGATCAAATTCGCTACCAAGTTGACTCAATTTGACAGACATATGAGCGTCTAATTGATGTTCATGAATTGCTTCCATCACTTTTAATATATTATTTTTCGCTTCAATAGCATCTCGTTCGTTGTTCACAAATTCACCGAGATTATCTACTGTAACTGAAATGTTTTTCTCGTTCAGTCGTTTAATCGTTTTAATCACATCATCAATTGTATTCCCTGCAACGACTCTGTTTGCCCCTAATGAAGGCCCAATAGTTTTCGCTGCTGAATTTAAAAATGCATTATTAGACAATGCGATAAAAAAGTTTTTGACTAAGGCCATGCTGAATTCCTCCCATTATGTTTCTGATGTAATATCAGTGTATCATGAACAGATAAGGGAGGAAAACGTTTTCATTAAAATAGAGGCGATTTTTCTTAACATAACGACTTGGTGTGTGTTCCAAATACAATTCGATGTAAAAAGTCACTGTTGGCGTATCAGGATGAGTGATGCTGTGCTTCAACATGAATAGGTTCTTGAGCAAAAGCTGTGATGAGCGGTGTGCACAAGAAAAGAGCGACACAAAACAAACATTTATAAATGAGCTTCATCAAAAACTCCTTTAATCTGACTTTGTTTAACTTCAATATATCACCGCGATGTCAACGGACAATGAAGCCAATGTGAAGTTCTTCTTAAGTTCATCAATAGTAGTGTTAAATATTAACGTTTTGTAAAGAGAGTGACTGATTCTTTACGATATCTTTAAATGGCACGTAAGCAAATCGTGATAAAATAAAGTGAAAACAAATTAAGGGAGATAGACAATGTTTAGAGATATGGCATACTACATTTTTGGGACTGAGTTAGATACGTTTGTGCAATATTTTATATTTGAACTTATAATGTTGGTCGTTATCGGATTAATCGTCGGTATCTTAACGAAAAAGGTTTGGCCAGTCATCATCGTGATCATTGGTTTAAATGTGATTGATGTTGGCATTTTAGCACAATTTAATGCAAGCCAAGGTGAGGGGACATTCTTTGGGCAGTCGATATTACTCTTAGTGGCGAAATTTTTCCCGACTTTTTATGAAATACTCGTCACTGTATTACTACTACGTGTGAGCTGGATGCGTAAAACATTTAAACTCGTATAAAATTAAGCAACACGAGATTTGGTCGTGGTAAGATGTCATGACGGATTCTCGTGTTTTTTATGTTTTTAGTCGCGATGAATGGGTGAGTCACGCTATAATAGATATTATAATACATAGAATTAAAGGAAGGATCATGTGGTATGTGGAAATGGGAAACTGAAGGTGAGGCTAAAGGGGTCATCGTCATTGTACACAATATGTTAGAACATACAGGACGGTATGCGTATGTCATTACACATTTAAAACGCAATGGTTACCATGTCATTATGGGTGATTTACCAGGTCAAGGCCAAACTTCGCGAATGAATAAAGGGCAAATCCAAAGCTTTAAAGTCTATCAAGAGCGTGTGCTAGAATGGGTTGAAATTGCTGAAGAATATCATTTGCCTATTTTTATGATTGGTGTCGGCTTAGGTGGTTTAATTTGTTTGAACTTATTAGAAAAAGTGCAATTGGATATCGAAGGCTTAATTTTACTTTCACCACTTCTTGCGTTCCAAAAGCATTATAAAACACGCAAAAATATTTTAGTTTCAAATATTGGGGACGTTTCAAAAGGGACTAAGTTTGATATTGGCATAGAAGCTGAGACACTGACACGCAATCCAGAAGTACAAGAAGAAACTCGAAATGACGCGATGATGTTAAAAAAAGTGAGCTATCATTGGTATAAAGAAGTCGTACGTACAATGAAAGATACCGCTGATCATTTGCAAAATTTAACACCTAAACCGATGTGTGTGATGTATGGCACAGCCGATCAAATTTCTGATACTGAAGTGACACATCAATTACTACAATCATTGAATTTAGATGAAGTTTATTTTAAAGCATGGCCCGAGCTTGCACATGAAATTCATAATGAACCCGAACGTGAAGCTGTCATGCGCTACATTTTGAGCTTTTTAAACAATCGCGTATATGCGGCTGGTTATTTAGTTGAAGATGAAAATAGTCTTAAATAAGTTAAAAATGTACTAAAAGTATAGGATGAACGATTCATTTTCGTTTGTCCTAAAAATTTATCATTGAAAGTCATTGCAAAACATGTTAGATTATATATGTGAAAAGAATCACAAGTAATAAATAGTGAACAAAAATGGCGTAGTTAGGAGAGTGTTTTTCATGAAGACAAAAGGTAATAAAGTGGTATTAGTAGGTAATGGAGCAGTGGGTGCAAGCTATGCCTTTACAATGATGAGTCAAGGTGTGGCAGACGAACTTTTTATTATCGATATTAATAAAGATAAAGTACTTGGAGATGTTTTAGATTTAAACCACGGTGCACCTTATGCAGATTCCCCAGTTAAAGTGCAAGCAGGTGAATACTCAGACTGTGGAGATGCAGATTTAGTCGTAATTTGTGCTGGTGCCCCTCAAAAAGTTGGTGAAACACGCTTAGACTTAGTAGAAAAAAATGCAAAAATTTATAAAGATATCGTGACATCAATTATGGATAGTGGTTTCGATGGTATTTTCTTAATCGCAGCGAACCCAGTAGATATTTTAACTTACGTAACATTAAAATATTCTGGCTTACCAAAACATAAAGTTATCGGTTCAGGTACGATTTTAGATACAGCACGTTTCAGACACTTAATTAGTGAAGAATTTGGAGTAGCACCAGCAAGCATTCATGGTTATATTATTGGTGAACACGGTGATTCTGAAGTGCCAGTATGGTCAAGTGCAACCATTGCAGGTGTATCCATTTACGATCAATTGAAAAATGACCCTGAAAAAGCACATTTAATTGAAGATATTTATGTGAATACACGTGATGCTGCGTATGACATCATTAAAGCAAAAGGTGCGACATACTACGGCGTGGCAATGGGATTAATGCATATTTCAAAAGCGATCTTAAAAAATCAAAATGTTGTATTAACAGTGTCAAGTTACTTAGAAGGTGAGTACGGTCATGAAGGTGTATACACTGGTGTGCCAACTGTCATTAACGGTGATGGTGCAGCACGTGTTATCGAAACACCATTAAATGAAGAAGAAAAAGAAAAATTTGCTAAATCTGTAAAAATTTTAAAAGATATGCAAGACTCTATTTCTCACCTATTCTAATCAATTAAATTGAATTAAGTGATATCATCAATGGTCCTATCTCTTTATATTTAGAGTAGGGCCATTCGTTTTATGATGCTTGAGCATGCACCATTGATGGATATGAGTAGCACTGATTTTTAAATTTAATCACGCATTTTAAATAGTAGTTACACATAAAAAATAAATGATTTGAAGAAAAGGTTCTACAATTTCAAATTTCAAAACGACAAAGTATTGAAAATGTATTAAATTGGATTAGATTTCTATTTTAAGGGTAATTATAAACAGTAGGTAGCAAACAATGGGGGTTAATTATGACTGAACAAAATAATTATAACGTGAGCGACATCATGCTTCTTGACCAGTTACAAAAAGAAGTTGAAGCCATTTTTGAAGAAATTGAGAACAAATACCATTTATCGAAAGAAGAATTTTTGATTTTATTGACACTTTGGGATAAAGGTTCGATGACATTAAAAGAAATGGATGACTATGTGAAAGTGAAGACTTACAAACGTACTCGAACTTACAATAACTTGGTAGAAATGAAATGGATAGTTAAAGAGCGCCCAACAAATGATGAAAGAACAGTGATTATTTATTTTAATGAAGATAAAGAAGCAGACAAACAAGACTTAATTGATTTTACATGTATGGAAATTGAAAAAAGAGATGAACGTTTAAAATCGTTATTAAATGACATTGTCAACGGCTGTAACATTTAACAACAATCACACGCTCAATAGACATCATGATTTAACCCGCCCATTCTAATTAAAGCGAATAAGCATTGCCGATGGTATTAAAGTTCGTCATTCTAGCCATCACCAAAGACGAAATGAAATGGATCAATGAGCGTGCAAACGAAAAAATATTCATACTACCTATTAAAAAATCAAAAACCAACGTTTACCTGTAAATGGGTAGGCGTTGGTTTTTGTTGTTGATGCTAATGGTGATATCGTGATGCAAACTGTAGACTTTCAACGATTGTATGTTTCAGAATCCATGTTTTGCATGACCTCAAGCACTGACTTCGAATACAACATTCATCGTTTTTACGCTTTCTACAATGCAGCTGTCCCAAAGGTCATTGAGCTCGTTTCTCAAGTGCAATGACATAAGGTGGTCGATTGCGTTGATTGATAAATTCATATTTCAAAACATGCGCCAGTTGTTGATCAAATGCTTGTAAATGTTGCATCAAAGTCGCACTTTCTTCAGCACCTTCTTCATGACCTGGGTAAACGACTAAAACGATAATGCCCTCAGGTTGTAATACATCAAAAATCGTCTGTACAGCAGCGAGTGTTGTCGATGAATGTGTAACGATAGATTTGTCGCCTTTAGGTAAATAACCTAAATTAAAAATTGCAGCATGTACTTGTGCAAGGTGCTCAGATGCAATATATTGAGTGATCCATTCGTGGCCAGTTTGAAACAAAGAGATGTTGTTGTACGCTTGCACACGTTGTCTTGTATATTCTATGGCTTCTTTTTGAATGTCACAGCCATAAACATGGCCATTGGGAACAAGGTCGGCTAAAAACTTGGTGTCATGACCGTTGCCACAAGTTGCATCAATCACAACACTTTCTGGTGTCACATGGCTGCGAATTAATGACTTGGCAAAAGGGAGTATCCGTTCGACAATCATCGCTTCACCTGAGATGTGTATGATGCACCTTGCACTGTACCGCGACGTTCAAGCTCGGCGTCGATATCATTTAATACTTCCCACTTATTGACGCTCCACATTGGGCCGACCATTAAATCGATAGGACCATCACCTGTAATACGATGAACGATCATTTCAGGCGGCAATTGTTCGAGTTGGTCGCAAACGAGTTGAATGTACTGTTCTTTCGTCATAAATTCGAGTAAGCCTTTGTCGTATTGCTTCATCATAGGTGTGCCTTTTAATAGGTGGAGCAAATGAATTTTAATGCCTTGGACATCCATTTGAGCGACAGCTTTTGCAGTCTCCATCATCATGTCATAATCTTCACCCGGTAAGCCATTAATAATATGTGAACATACATTAATGTTGTGACGACGTAGTTTTGCGACGCCTTCATAATAACAGTCCATATCATGTGCTCGATTGATTAAATCAGACGTCTCTTGATGAATGGTTTGAAGGCCTAATTCGACCCATAAATAAGTACGTTCATTTAATTCGGCTAAATAGTCCACGACATCATCAGGTAAACAGTCTGGGCGTGTTCCGATAGATAAACCGACAACACCTGGCTCTTTTAATGCGGCTTCAAATTTTTCGCGTAAGACAGCAACTGGTGCGTGTGTATTTGTGAAGGCTTGGAAATAGGCAATGTATTGACCTTCATGCCACTTTTCATGCATTTTGTCTTTAATTTCTTTAAATTGCACTTCGATAGTATCGGCACGGTTACCAGCAAAGTCACCACTTCCTGCTGCGGAACAAAATGTACACCCACCATGAGCAACAGTACCATCTCGGTTTGGGCAATCAAAACCACCATCTAAAGCAACCTTGAATATTTTTTGACCAAATTTATTTTTCAAATGATAATTTAAAGTGTGATAGCGTTTCTTTTCAAAAGCATATGGGAAATAAGTGCCCATCATAATCTTCCTTTCGACTTACTAAGTTAAAACTGTTCTTATCATATCGTATTCATTGTTTTTCTTAAACAGTATTTGAAGATTTTAACATATTTTCATCATTACGTGTTATAGTGTGAGCTAGAGAGAAAAGGAGTGAAACATCAGTGAATATGCCTAAAGGAATATGGTGGCTCGTCATCGGGATGGCAATTAATATCACCGGTGCGAGTTTTTTATGGCCGCTGAATACCATTTATATGAATGAGGAACTCGACAAATCATTAAGTACAGCCGGACTTGTATTGATGGTCAATTCATTTGGGATGATTGTAGGAAATTTACTCGGTGGAACATTGTTCGATAAACTTGGTGGCTATCGAACAATTATGTTAGGAACGATTGTAAGTCTGGTCGCTACCGTTTTATTAAATTTCTTCCATGGTTGGCCTTGGTATGCAGTATGGCTTGTGATGCTTGGCTTTGGCGGGGGCATGATTATCCCAGCGATATACGCGATGGCTGGAGCGGTATGGCCACAAGGTGGAAGACAAACGTTTAATGCAATTTACTTAGCCCAAAATATCGGTGTGGCATTAGGTGCAGCACTTGGCGGTTTTGTTGCTGAACTGAGCTTTAATTACATTTTTATGGCGAATTTGGCGATGTATGTTATTTTCTTTTTTATTGCTTTATTTCAATTTAAAATGGATTATCAAGCGACAGTTAAACATCAAGAAACCTTGGAAAATGTGGCCCGAATTCAAAATAAGAAGCATTTTACCGCACTCATTTTGTTATGTGTGATGTTTGCGTTATGTTGGATTGCATACGTACAATGGCAAACGACAATTGCATCATTTACACAAAGTATCGGCATTTCCATGAGTCAATACAGCTTATTATGGACAGTGAACGGTGTGCTCATTTTAGTAGGACAACCTTTAATATTGCCGATCATTCACCTTATTAAAGGCCAGCTGAAAAAGCAACTTTACTTTGGCTTAGGTGTGTTCATACTGTCATTTTTCGTGACAAGTTTTGCGACATCATTTTCGATTTTCGTCGTAGGGATGGTCATTATGACATTTGCTGAAATGTTCGTTTGGCCAGCAGTTCCGACAATTGCCAACAATTTAGCGCCTAAAGGTAGAGAAGGGGTCTATCAAGGCATTGTCAATTCGGCATCGACAGTGGGGAAAGCTTTTGGTCCGTTAATTGGCGGCATATTAGTTGATATATTTGATATGCAAATCATGTTTTTATCAATGATAGGGTTACTTGTCATGGCTGTGATATTCCTTTCTATTTATGATAGAAAAGTAGATCCGAAAACGCTATATCGTTAAACACAGATAATGACACTTGCATCTTTGTACTAAATTGCATAATATAGAAGTTAATTACGTATCAAGCATGTGGTCGTGCTGTACTGGAGTAGTAACTTAAATGGTTTTCCACAGAGAGTTAGTGGTGGTGCGAACTAACGAAAAACTTTAAGTGAACTTGCCGATAAATAATGAAAAATTAATGACATCTCTTACTATTTAAAATGAAGTGCACTTCAAGAAGTGAATGAGGGTGGTACCGCGGCAAATGTCGTCCCTTAGCATATCTGAATAGTTTGAGGTGTCTTTTTATGAATGAGGAGGATTTAATTGTGAGTTACAATCATCAAGAAGTCGAAAAAAAGTGGCAAACGTATTGGCTAGAGAACAAAACGTTCAAAACAGAAGATAATATTGGTCAGAAGAAATTTTATGCGTTAGATATGTTTCCGTATCCATCAGGTGCTGGTTTACACGTAGGGCATCCAGAAGGTTATACAGCAACCGATATTTTATCACGTTATAAAAGAATGCAAGGGTACAATGTGTTACATCCAATGGGGTGGGATGCATTTGGTTTACCTGCTGAACAATATGCCCTCGATACTGGGAATGATCCAGCTGAATTTACAAAACGTAACATTCAAACATTTAAGCGTCAAATTCAGGAACTGGGCTTTAGTTACGACTGGGATCGTGAAGTGAGTACGACGGATCCTGAATATTATAAATGGACACAATGGATTTTTATTCAACTTTATAAAAAAGGCTTAGCGTATATTGACGAAATTCCAGTAAACTGGTGTGAAGCGTTAGGTACTGTGCTATCGAATGAAGAAGTGGTCGATGGTGTATCAGAACGTGGGGGGTTCCCGGTTGTTCGACGTCCGATGAAACAATGGGTATTAAAGATTACAGAATATGCGGATCGTTTACTTGAAGATTTAGATACATTGGACTGGCCAGAATCGATTAAAGACATGCAACGCAACTGGATTGGCCGTTCTGAAGGGGCGAAAGTAAACTTCGAAGTTGAAAATATTGACACACCGATTGAAGTATTTACTACACGCCCAGATACGATTTATGGGGCAACATTTTTAGTGTTAAGCCCTGAACATGGGTTAGTGAACCGTATCACAACACCACAACAATATGAAAAAGTGAAGCATTATCAAGATGAAGCAGCGAAAAAATCGGACCTAGAACGTACAGACTTAGCCAAAGAAAAAACAGGTGTCTTCACAGGTGCGTATGCGATTCATCCATTTACAGGTGAGCAAGTGCCTATTTGGATTGCAGACTATGTGTTAGCATCTTATGGTACAGGGGCTGTAATGGCAGTTCCCGCGCATGACGAAAGAGACTACGAATTTGCGACAACGTTTGATTTACCAGTCGTGAAAGTCATCGAAAACGATGCAGACACACCATATTACGCAGGTGACGGGGCACATATTCATTCAGGTGAATTGGATGGTCTTCATAACGAAGAAGCGATTTCAAAAGCAATTGAGCTATTAGAAGCAAAAGGTCTCGGTGAAAAGAAAGTGAATTATAAACTCCGTGACTGGTTGTTTAGTCGTCAACGTTATTGGGGTGAACCGATTCCGATTATTCATTGGGAAGACGGCTCAATGACAACTGTTCCTGAAAGCGAATTGCCATTACTTCTTCCTAAAACAGATGAAATTAAGCCTTCAGGTACAGGTGAATCACCACTTGCGAATATTGATGACTTTGTGAATGTGGTTGACCCTGAAACAGGTATGAAAGGTCGACGTGAAACAAACACAATGCCACAATGGGCGGGTAGCTGTTGGTATTATTTACGTTATATCGATCCTAAAAACGATCAAATGCTAGCTGATCCAGAGAAATTGAAACATTGGTTGCCTGTTGACCTTTATATCGGTGGCGTAGAGCATGCTGTATTGCACTTATTATATGCACGCTTCTGGCACAAAGTACTTTATGATTTAGGGGTTGTCCCAACGTCTGAACCTTTCCAAAAATTATTCAACCAAGGTATGATTTTAGGTGAAGGTAACGAAAAAATGAGTAAATCAAAAGGTAATGTTGTAAACCCTGACGACATTGTGCGTTCACATGGTGCCGATACATTACGCTTATATGAAATGTTTATGGGACCGTTAGAGGCATCGATTGCTTGGAGTGAAAATGGTTTAGATGGTTCACGTCGCTTCTTAGATCGTGTATGGCGCTTGTTCGTCACTGAAGATGGTCAACTTACAGATAAAGTTATTGAAGCAGACACACCAGCATTACAAACGGTATACCATCAAACCGTTAAAAAGGTCACTGAAGATTTCGAATCATTGAGCTTCAATACAGCAATTAGTCAGTTAATGGTCTTTATTAATGAATGTTATAAAGCTGAGCACATTTCTAAAGCCTTTGCAGAAGGTTTCGTGAAAATGTTAGCACCTATTGCACCACATATCGGTGAAGAATTGTGGTCTATTTTAGGTCACGATACAACAATCACTTACCAACCATGGCCAAGTTTCGATCCATCTTTATTAGAAGAAGATGTTGTTGAAATCGTTGTACAAGTGAATGGTAAAGTCCGTGCTAAAATTGAAATTCCTAAAGATATGACTCAAGCAGATATGGAAACAACAGCCTTAGCGCATGACAACATTAAAACTGCAATTGAGGGTAAAGAGATAAAGAAAGTAATTGCAGTCCCTCAAAAATTAGTGAACATTGTTGCAAAATAATGATGAATGAAGGAGCGTGGAGGAAAAAATGAAAGAAATAAGTACTGATGAATTAAAAGAGATTATTTTAAGTTCTGAACCTGTGAATATTGTCGATGTACGTGAAGATGAAGAAGTGGCGATGGGGATGATTCCTGATGCTGAACATATTCCGATGAATGACATTCCGGATCACGTGGATGATTTCAAAAAGAACACGACGTATTACATCGTTTGTGCAGGCGGTGTGAGAAGTGCGAAAGTGGTTGAGTTTTTGAATGATCATGGTGTTGATGCAGTGAATGTTGAAGGTGGTATGCGTGCTTGGGGCGATGAAGGGTTAGAGTATAAGCGGATTTAAGTATTGAAGTATGACTGCTATTGTCGTATGGGGGGACCGTACGATGATAGCAGTTTTTTGTTTTTTGTTTAGCATTGTAGTTGTTTAGCATTTTGTTAACATGTTTTAAATGGCATCTTACAGATTGCTGAACGGTGCGGCGCTTTCCTAGGGGCTGGTCCTGCAACTAACCAACGCTTTGATTTTACTATTACATTAGTTGATGAAGCGTTGGTGGATTTTCCGGACCAGCTGATTCCTCAGGAGTCTTGCACAGTTCATGCAATCTGAACGGTAAAATAGAAATGCAAAGAAACAAAATATTACAATACAAAACGTATTTTCATCTATATTTCCCCATACCTCAATCACATCATATTTCTGTTTGGATGGAGAGAGGGGATAGTGAGGATACATAAGTGAGTAGGGGAGCTGACTTGTGCGGCGCTTTCCTAGGGGCTGGTCCTGCAACTAACCAACGCTTTGATTTTACTATTACATTTGTTGATGAAGCGTTGGTGGATTTTCCGGACTAGCTGACCCCTCAGGAGTCTTACACAGTTCATGCAATTGATGCAGTATTTTTGGAACGTTTGAAAATGTTAACAACAAAAGCACGCTTCAACTTCATAATCTTTTTTGTGGGAAAGAAGAGAGCAGAGTTAATTTGATATGTGCGTAAAATGCTACAATCAACAAAAAATCCTACCTCATATTACGGATTTTGAGATAGGATAAATGTTGTGGTATGTGATTTACATTTATTCTGCAAAGCCTGCAAAATAACCTGCGACGTAACCTGTGACGAGTGCGCTCGTGATGTTATAGCCTCCAGTATAGCCATGAATATCCAATACCTCACCGCATAAATACAGTCCGGGTGTCATTTTAGATTCCATTGTCGTTGGAACGATTTCCTTGATTGACACGCCGCCCCCAGTTACGAAAGCTTTTTCTAACGGTAACGTACCATAAACTTCGAAAGTAAATGCTTTAAATTGGTGGGCAAGTGTACTCAATTGTTGCGCACTGATATGGTGATACGTTGTTTCAAATGGAATATGAGCACTTTCAATCATGAGTGTCAAATAGCGTTCTTCGATGAATCCTTTTAATGCATTTTTAATATGCTTATCGGGTTGTGATTTTAACAATTGCGTGATTTTTTGTTTGAGTTCTTCTTCATTGATTTCAGGAAAGGCATCGATTTGCATTTGAATATTTTGTTGTTTTTGATTTTTTTGTTCTTGATAAATAAACTGGCTACATCTTAACGCAGCAGGGCCACTAATTCCGAAGTGTGTAAATAGCATGTCCATTTGATGTGTGATACGCTTTTTGCCATTTTTCTTTAAAACGGATAAACCTACATTTTTCAGACTTAATCCTTTTAGAGACTGATTTTTAATAAATGGTGCGTTAGATTTAATCGGTACTTCTGTTGGAAACAGTTCTGTAATGTGATGTCCGAGCGACTCAGCGAAACGATAGCCATCACCTGTTGAACCGGTTTGAGGAACACTTGTACCACCAGTTGCAATAATGACTGTTTTGGCTTCATAACGATCACCGTTTTGGAGTTGTACTTGAAAATGAGCTGCGTCAACTTTTTTTACAGCTACGACAGTTTGTTCTTCTTTGACTGTCACGTCATTTTGTTTCAATTCACGAATTAATGCATCGAGTACATCTTGTGACTGATTGGATACAGGAAACATTCGACCATGATCTTCTTCTTTTAAAGCGACACCACGGGATTCAAAAAATTCGATTATGGATTGGTTGTCGAAAATTGAAAAAGGACTATATAAAAATTTTCCGTTGCCGGGGATATGTTTAATGATTTCATCGTAAGGCAAGTTGTTGGTCACATTACAACGACCACCACCGGATATTTTCAATTTACGTCCTAAACCTTTCTTTTTTTCTAATAGGAGCACGGGTTGCCCGTTTTGACTTGATGAAATGGCAGCCATCAATCCACTTGGTCCGCCACCGATCACAATTGTTTGATACATTTGATAAAAACCCCTTAAAATTGATATTTTGATTTTAACATATTCTTAATCAGTGTATAATATCCATATCGTGTTATAATTAAATCTTGAAAAAATGTAGAGTAGGTAGGTTATCTATGAGTGAAAACAAAGAATTAGTAAGAGGCACCTTTTTACTAACTTTAAGTATTTTAATCACAAAAGTATTAGGCATTATTTACATTATCCCGTTTTACCAAATCATTGGAGGTGCAGACAATCTTGCACCTTTTAACTATGCTTATGGTCCATACAATGTTGCAATCGCTGTTGCCACTGCGGGTGTGCCACTTGCAGCGTCGAAATACGTTGCGAAATACAATACAATTGGTGCATATCGTGTCAGTCAAAAATTGTATAAATCTAGTTTTATCGTGATGAGTATCACAGGTTTACTTGGATTTATCATTTTATATCTTTTGTCACCGATGATTGCTGCTGTGACGATTGCCAATAATATGGATAAAAATGCAGGATGGACAGTGGATCAAATTACGGCTATCATTCGCACAATTAGCTTTGTTGTTATTTTTATCCCTGTGTTAGCGACTTGGCGAGGCGTGTTCCAAGGATATAAATCGATGGGACCAACAGCTTTATCAGAAGTCACAGAACAAATTGCACGTATTATTTTTATTTTAGTCGGCAGCTATCTCGTGTTGAATGTCTTTGATGGCTCTGTATTATTAGCGAATGGTATTGCGACGTTCGGTGCAGCTATCGGTGCCATTGCAGGTATCTTGACACTTTGGTGGTATTGGATTAAGCGACGACGTGGCATACAAGAAATGGTTGCTTCTGATATGACCGGAATAGATGTACCATATTCGAAAATGTATAAAGAAATTCTTTCATACAGCATCCCATTTGTGATAGTCAGTCTTAATTTTCCACTGTTTATGATAGTGGACCAATTAACGCACAATAATGCACTGTCGATTGCCGGTGTAGAGACGAGTTTACAAGGTACATTTTTTACAATGCTGAATATGACAACAAACAAAATTGTGATGATTCCGACGTCATTAGCGGCGGGGTTTGCGATCAGTTTAATTCCGTTTATTACGAAAACATATGAAAAAGGCGACTATGTTGAAATGCATCGTCAAATTCGCACTTCATTAGGTGTATTGATGTATATTACAGTACCGGCAAGCTTAGGGATTATGGCATTAGCTGTGCCGCTTTATACGGTGTTTTATGAATATAGTATGGATGGTAGCCGTCTGTTATTCTACTATGCACCTGTAGCAATTTTAATCTCGCTTTTAAGTGTGACGGCATCGATGTTACAAGGTATTGATAAGCAAAAATTAACAGTGTTCGTCATTATTGGTTCAGTAGTATTGAAATTTATTTTAAACATGCCATTAATCATAATGTTTGAAACGGCCGGTGCGATTTTAAGTACAGCCATTGCGTTAACATTTGCAATCATTTGTAACTTTATCATTCTTAAAAAATACGCACACTTCAAATTTAATGAAACGATGATGGATGTTTCCAAAATCTTATTGTACAGCTTTGTGATGATGATTGCTGTTGAAGTCATTTATTTTGGCTTAGAGTTTGTTATTTCTCCAGCCAGTCACATTGGCGCGTTTATCATTACAGTCATTTGTGCAAGCGTGGGTGTTATCATTTACGCCATTTTGACAATGAAAACGCGTTTAGCAGATAAGTTTTTAGGTGAAATTCCTAATAAAATTCGCCGTAAAGTGAGCTTTTTATAATGCGTATTGATAAATTTTTAGCGCAAATGGGTGTTGGGACAAGAACGGAAGTTAAGGCGTTGTTGAAAAAAGGAGCCGTCATGTGTAATGGAGTGAAAATTAAATCTGCCAAAACACAAATTGATCCTGAGCATGATACTGTAGAAGTAGAGGGGCAGGTCATTACTTATGAACCGTATGTTTATTTGATGATGAATAAACCACAAGACGTCATTTCTGCAACGGTAGATGATCGACATCAAACAGTGATTGATTTAATAGATAACTACCAACATTTAGACTTATTTCCAGTGGGTCGGCTTGATAAAGATACAGAAGGGCTCTTGCTGATTACCAATGACGGTCAATTTAACCATGCGTTGATGAGTCCGAATAAGCATGTATCGAAAACGTATTGGGTTCAAGCAAAAGATCCATTAAAAGCAAGTGATTCTCAAACTTTTGAAGCAGGAATCACTTTAAAAGAAGGACAGCTACAACCTGCGCATCTTGAAATTTTGGAAGAGCGTACAACGGCTTTCGTAACGATTCAAGAGGGGAAATATCATCAAGTAAAGCGAATGTTCCATGCAATTGACAATGAAATTGTTGCACTTAAAAGGGTGTCTATTGGTGCGCTTAAGTTAGATTCACAACTGTCTCCAGGCGACTATCGACCTTTAACAGCCGATGAACTGAAATTGTTAAATGTTCATTAATTGTTAAAATATTTATTTAAAATAGGTTTAACAGATTTGTCTATCGGGTAATCTTACATTAAAATGAGTTGAGGTGATCAAGATGGCAAAATCAGGTAAACTATTTAAAGCGATTCTTGGCATTGGAGGTGCAGTCGCAGCGGTTGTACTTTCAAACAAGCAAAACCGTGAAAACTTGAAACAAGAATATCAAAAGTATAAAGACAATCCAGAAGACTATAAAAAGCGCGCACAAGAAAAAGCTGCTCAAGTGAGTGAAGCTGCAACGCAAGAATTTAATAAAGCGAAAGAGGATCCTAAAGCTTATATTAATGAAGCGAAACAAGATCCAAAATCTTTTATTAACGAGAAAAAGGAACAATTGTTGAGCGGCGAACAACGTGATAATTTAGATAATAGGGAAGCGTTGTTTGATGATGAAGGTGGCGGAGATCCTTCACACAATTTACATGTTGTACGTGATAATGAACCGAATAAGTAAAGATATTAAAACCAGACGTTAAGGCTTCAAAATGTTGACCTTAACATCTGGTTTTTTATTGCGCGTTACAATTTGAATGATGATGGTGCTGTCAGTATACATTTGAGTTTGTTGGATACATGAGCAAACAATTTTGGATACAGTCACCCTTTAATCAATATTTTTTACTCATAACAATTTAGGCGTTCGAACGTGTGAAGAGACATTTGAAAACGAAAGACAACATTTTGTCAGAAAAATTAAAAAAATGTGCAGAAATATTACTGTTGTTTAAGGGATAATTCATGTAAAATAAGAAATACAATCATGAAAAAAAGGAAGTTGATCTGCATGTGGAGAGAAAAAGTACAAGAATATGAAACGCAAATGATCGAAGACTTAAAAGGACTTTTAGCTATCAAATCAGTCCGTAATGATGCAGAAGCTACGGAAGATGCGCCAGTTGGTCCTGGTCCTAAGGCGGCACTTGAATATATGTATCAGTTAGCTGAACGCGATAGATTCAACACATTTGATACCGATCATTTAGCCGGCCGTATCGAGTTGGGAAAAGGTGAAGAACTTTTTGGTATTTTAGGTCATGTTGATGTTGTGCCTGCAGGTGACGGTTGGGATACTGATCCATTTGACCCTGTTGAAACAGATGACCGTATTATTGCACGTGGGACACTCGATGATAAAGGGCCAACCATTGCGGCTTATTATGCGGTAAAAATTCTTAATGACATGAATGTTGACTGGAAAAAGAGAATACATATTATTATCGGAACGGATGAAGAGTCAGATTGGAAATGTACAGATCGTTATTTCAAAACTGAAGAAATGCCAACGATTGGTATTGCGCCTGACGCGGAATTTCCACTTATTCATGGTGAAAAAGGAATTACTACATTTACAATTAAACAGCAAACTTTAACGTTAGACGATGATGAACCTGAAATCGAGTTGAAGCAATTTGTATCTGGTGAACGCTTTAACATGGTACCAGATGTTGCCCATGCAAATATTTTGGTTAAAGAAAATATGACGGATACGATTCAACGTTTTGAAGCATTTTTATCAGAACATCAATTAGAAGGTCAACATGAAATTGATAGTGGCATTTTAAAGTTAACTGTATTCGGTAAAGCTGTTCATGGTATGGATCCATCGATTGGTGTGAACGCTGGTTTATATTTAATCCATTTCTTGAACACGTTAAATTTAAATCAATCTGCGCAATCTTGGACATCTTTTGGGGAAAAATACTTATTTGATTCTCATTTTGGTGAAAAGATGGGAATGAAGTTTCATTCAGATATGATGGGCGATTTAACGACAAATATCGGTATCATTCGCTATGATTTGGACGAAGGTGGCTCGTTCGGTATTAATTTACGTTATCCAGAAGGTTTTGATTTTGATCGTGCTATCAAAGACTATACCGCTGAAATTCAAGAACTAGGTTTTGATATTGAAAGCCTTAAAGTACAAACACCGCATTTTGTGAACCCAGAAGATCCATTTGTTCAAAAATTGTTAACAGCCTATCGCAATCAAACAGGAGACATGCGTCCATCATTTACTATTGGTGGTGGGACTTATGCCCGTAATTTAGACAAAGGTGTCGCATTCGGTGCAATGTTCGAGGATTCTGAAGATTTAATGCATCAAAAAAATGAATACATCACGAAAAAACAACTATTTGACGCAACGAGCATCTATTTAGAAGCGATTTATGCAGTTTGTGTGGAGGGATAATTTATGATGAAAGTATTGATTAATGAAAGATTTGTAGAAGAAAGCGAGGCACAGGTTGCTTTTAATGACCGTGGATACAATTTCGGGGACGGTATTTATGAATATGTGCGCATTTATGATAACAAGTTATTTACAGCTAAAGAACATTTCGAACGTTTACTGCGCAGTGCAAACGAAATCGGTTTAGAATTGGATTACACAGTGGCATCATTAACTGAACTTGTCCGTGAACTTGCGCAAGTTAACAATGTGACGAATGGTGGGGTCTACATGCAAGTGACACGTGGTGCAGCACCGCGTGACCACGCTTTCCCGACACCATCAGTAAAACCTGTACTAACAGCTTTTGTAAAAGCCTATGATCGCCCGTTTAAAGCCCTTGAAGAGGGTGTATCTGTTGTGACAACCGATGATATTCGTTGGTTGCGCTGCGATATTAAAAGTTTAAACTTATTAGGTAATGTGTTAGCCAAAGAGTATGCCACAAAATACAATGCGACGGAAGCGGTTCAACATCGTGACGGTACTGTGACAGAAGGCGCTTCAAGCAACGTCTATGCGATTAAAGACGGCATTGTCTATACACATCCGGCAAACAATCTCATCTTAAATGGAATTACACGCCAAGTGATTAAATGGATTTGTGAGGATGAACAAATTACGTTTAAGGACGAAGCATTTTCAGTAGAGTTTTTGAAAGATGCAGATGAAGTGATTATTTCAAGTACATCTGCTGAAGTGATGCCTGTTGTTAAAATCGATGGTGAAGCTGTTCATGATGGCAAAGTTGGCCCGATAACAAGACGCTTACAAGAAGGTTTTGAAAGATATATTCGTTCACATTCTCACTAAATTCGATCATTTAACAGGATTATGAAGGGTTTGTGAAACTTTTAAAACATATAAAGGTAAAAAGTCACATTTTGTGTTTCATTTTTGGTTGAAAAAAAGGCTCAATAATTATAAAATCTTAAATGAGTGCAAAACGTGAACGTGAATTTAAAATCATTGAAAAGATGATTTCAATATGGCTCTTGAAAAAATTTCATGAGCCTTTTCTATTTGAAAGTGAGGTGAGCGAGTTGTGGAGCAGTTTTATCAGTTAGGATGGACGCTTGACTCGGCTGGTGGTGCATCAGGTGAAGCTTATATGGCTGAACAAGATGGTCAAAAGTTGTTTTTGAAACGTAATTCCAATCCATTCATTGCTGCGTTATCAGCAGAAGGTATTGTCCCAAAATTGGTTTGGACGAAACGTATCGAAACGGGCGAAGTCGTGACAGCACAACATTGGAAAAATGGGCGTGAACTTGAATCGCTAGAAATGGCGCAAGATCGCGTGGCACATTTATTGAAAAAAATTCATCAGTCAAAACCATTGTTAACGATGTTGAAGCGTATGGAAATGGCGCCTATCACACCTGAAATTATGTTGCATAAAATTAACGCCTCATTGTCACGTGACGTGTTAACGCATCATATCGTGAGAAAGGCTTTAACGTATTTGGAAGAGCATATGCCAGAGTTTGATCCGCGTTTTTATACGGTGGTTCATGGTGATGTCAATCATAATAACTGGCTCTTATCAGATAAAGATGAACTCTTTCTAGTCGATTGGGAAGGTGCGATGATTGCTGACCCTGCAATTGACATCGGTATGCTGCTCTACAACTACGTGCCTGAAACACAGTGGTCGAGTTGGTTTGACACATATGAAGTAAAAGAAACGATGAATCTAAAAAAACGTATGAAATGGTATACGGTGATTCAGTCTATTGGTATGATTCAGTGGAACGAAGAGCATAAACGTTATAAAGATATGAATACTTGGCTCAAATTCTTAAATGAAGTCATGAAGAGTAATGTATTTATTTAAGGAGTATGAATAATCATGAGAATGCGAAATAAACCGTGGGCTGAGTCTTACTTAACTGAGCATAGCGATATTGTGGATTTAGAAGCAATGCATGCCCATCAAGTTAGCGAGTGGTTTGAACAACAACAGCCGATTCACATAGAAGTAGGATCAGGTATGGGCAAATTCATTACGACGTTAGCGCAGCAAAATCCACATATTAATTATGTTGCCATTGAAAGAGATAAAAATGTTATGATTCGTGTGCTGGACAAAGTACGTGAATTAAACTTAACGAATATTAAACTATTATGTAACGATGCGGTGATTTTAACAGACTATTTTCGTCAAGGCGAAGTGGACCGTATTTATTTAAACTTTTCTGACCCTTGGCCGAAAAAGCGACATGCGAAACGTCGATTAACGTACCGTAGTTTTTTAGCGCTCTATCAACAAATTCTTCGTGAAGATGGTGAACTTCATTTCAAAACTGATAATCGTGGGCTGTTTGCGTATAGTCTTGAAAGTATGTCTCAATTTGGCATGTATTTTACAAAAATCAACTTGAATCTCCATCAAGAAGATGAAGGCGAAAATATTCCAACAGAGTATGAGCATAAATTTGCTGAAAAAGGCTCACGTATTTATCGAATGGAAGCGAAATTTCATTCTAAACATACAAATGAATAATATCTCTAAAAAGCAATGTTAGCGTCTTAAAATCGTTGACATTGCTTTTTTCATTATGGAATACGGTTTATTCACCGAGATATGATTTGTTATTGTGAAGGGAGACTAGGCATAATTAGCGTACATTTTAAATGGTCTAATACACAAGATGTGAGACTTGATTCACGTCAGACTTTTAATTGATAATAGAATTGCGTAAAAATAAAACGAGGTGTTCATCATGCAATTAGGCAAATTTCAAATAGATCCACTAAATGGGGGCTTTACTCAAATGGACGGTGGAGCTATTTTTGGAGTCGTCCCTAAGCCTTTATGGGAACGACAATATCCAGTGAATGATAAGAACCAAGTCCCATTAACAACTTCTCCGATTCTCATTCGAACTGAAGATAAAAATATTTTAATCGATGCTGGGATAGGTAATGGTAAATTAACTGAGAAGCAATTACGAAATTATGGTGTGCAGTATGAATCGGATATTGACGCATCACTCGCACAATTCTCTTTAACGCGTGACGATATCGACATGGTCCTCATGACACATATGCATTTTGATCATGCGACAGGATTGACAGATGCCAATGGTCAAGCACAATTTCCTAACGCGTGGCACTATGTTCAACAAGATGAATGGCATGAATTTATTGCGCCGAATATCCGGAGTCAAGCGACGTATTGGCCGATTAATAGAGGAACGTACGAAGAAAAATTGATCCTGTTTGAAGATGGAATTGAACCTTATCCAGGCATAAGAATGAAACATACGGGTGGTCATAGTTTTGGGCATGCTGTGATAGAGATTGAAAGTGAAGGCGAAAAGGCAGTGCACATGGCTGATATTTTAAGCACCACTGCACATCGTAATCCATTGTGGGTGTCTGCTTATGATGATTATCCGATGCAATCCATTCGTGAAAAAGAGAGACTCACACGTTTTTACGTCTCACAGCAATATTGGTTTTTGTTTTATCATGATGTTCAATATTTTGCAGCGAAATTGAGCAGTGATTTAAAACGAGTTGACGCGACGATTTTACGTGAGCATAATGAATAAAATGAAAGTGAAACAGCTTCCAATACGTCATGCATTGGAAGCTGTTTCACTTTTGAGATGAGCAACGCTAGATTTCTATAATATCAATGATTTGGCCATTATAAGCATCTGCAATAAATTCATAATTAAATGTTTTTCCATGTCGCTCAGCAGTGATGCCGCCTTTATAAACCTCATATTCAATACCAAATTTACGATATGTCGTTGGTTCATACAAAATATAAGAACCTGTGACATGTCTGAAATAGCCCTTCACAGATTGAATCACTTTGTCTGCAGATATGTATTTTTGTTTGTTCATATTCAGCACATAAAAATAACTTCCTGCTAAAAGGCTAAAGATCAATATAGGGATCAATAAAGGCCAGTTTTTTTTCGATATCATTTTCCACATCTCCTTATTGAAGACTTAACTATAGTTTACCACAACAAAGATGATATACTAAGTAAAGAGAATAAAATTTCAGAGGAGTGTGTGTCATGTCGAATCGTACGATAGAAAAAATTAAAACATTAACGGAAATGCATGGTGCTCCTAACTTTGAACACCATGTCCGTGAATATATGAAACAGATGATGACACCGTACGTAGATGAATTTGTATATGACCGTATGGGTGGTTTTTATGGCGTGAAAAGGTGTGGTAAGCCGAATGCGAAACGTGTGATGGTAGCGGCACATATGGATGAAATCGGCTTTATGGTTACTGAAGTGACGTCACAAGGATTCATTAAATTTACGGCTTTGGGTGGTGTCGCAAATGATATTTGGCAAGGTCAACGTTTGAAAATTATGACACAACAAGGTGAAGAAATTATTGGCGTCGTTGCGAATATCCCGAAACATTTTAGAAGTGGAAAGGAACAAGCACCCCGCATTGAAGATTTGCTTTTGGATATAGGAGAAAGTGATGCTGACGCTGTATTCAACCGAGGTATTCAAATTGGAGATGCGATTGTGCCTCATACTGAACTCTTACAATTATCAGCGTATCGTTATGCAGCAAAAGCTTGGGATAATCGTTATGGATGTGTCATTGCGTTAGAATTACTCGAACAATTAAAAGATGTGACATTAGACTTTGACTTATACGTCGGTGCGAATGTTCAAGAGGAGGTTGGCTTACGTGGTGCTGAAGCTGCAGCACGTCTTGTTGACCCAGATGTGGCATTTGTGGTCGATTGTTCACCAGCCAATGATATGAAAGGGCGCCAAGGATTATCTGGTGTACTCGGCGAAGGGGCTTTATTACGTATTAAAGATGGTACGATGTTGTTAAAACCTGCTTTCAAAACATTTTTACAAGATGTTGCGTTACGTCATGGCGTCCCTTATCAACACTACATTTCTCCGGGAGGTACAGATGGGGGTGCCATTCATAAAGCGAACATCGGTGTACCGACAGCAGTTATCGGTGTGTGCGCACGATATATTCATAGTACCGATGCAGTGTTTGACATTCGTGACTATGAAGCTGCAAAATTATGGTTAACAGCATCTGTTCAGGCGTTAAACCTTGAAACGATTGAAAAACTAAAATATCAATAGGAGTGACAAAGATGATTCAATTAGAAAGTGAACAACAATTTAAAGACTTAAAAAATGACAACACTGTGTTTTTGTTTAGTGCAAATTGGTGTGGCGATTGTCGTGTGATCGAACCAGGATTACCTGAATTAGAAGAGAAATATTCACAGTTCAAATTTGTAAAAGTGGATCGCGATGAATTTATTGATTTAGCAATTGAACATGATATTATGGGGATTCCAAGCTTCCTTGTGTTTCAAGATGGTAAACAAGTCGGGTCTTATATTGGCAAGGAAAGAAAAACGATTGAACAGATTGACACATTCCTGAGTCAATTTTAATAAGATTTTAACCCTTAGGACGTGGTTTTTTTCTAGTCCTAAGGGTATATTTATTGTAAACTAATATAAGGCGTGCAATTAGGAGTGAAAACATGAATGTCTTTAAAATGAGAGACTTAATCAAATCGCGATTGACACATTTAGACGTCGATTATCAATTTAATCGCGACGAAGAATCATTAAGAATTTATCGACAAGATAATCATAAAGGGATCACTGTTAAACTTTCGCCTGTTGTTGCAAAATACAATAAAGGACAAGAAACAATTGTTGATGAGATTATCTATTATGTAGAAGAAACAATTCAACAAATGAAGGATGAATCACATAAGGCATTAGATGAAATTCGTGTTATGCCTGTGATTCGTGCGACAAGTTTTGATCAACAGACAAAAGAGGGGAAAGCATTTATAACGGAGCCCCACACTGCTGAAACACGTGTGTACTATGCGCTCGACCTCGGAAAGTCTTATCGTCTGATTGATGAAGATTTAATGCAGTCTTTAAATCTAACGCAACAACAACTTAAAGAAATGGCGATGTTTAATGTTAGAAAATTAGATAATTCATTTACGACTGATGAAGTCAAAGGGAACATTTTTTATTTTATTAACAAAAATGATGGTTATGATGCAAGTCGGATCATGAATGCAAAATTGTTAGCTGAATTTGAAGAACGATGTGAAGGGGAAATGCTTGTTGCGGTCCCTCATCAAGATGTGTTGCTCATTGCAGATATTCGTAATAAAACAGGTTACGATATTATGGCACATATGACGATGGAGTTTTTCGCACAAGGTCTCGTACCGATTACTTCACTCTCTTTTGCCTATGAGAATGGTCATTTCGAACCGATATTTATTTTAGGTAAAAACAACAAGCAAAAACCGAATGAAAATCCGAATGTTGTCCATCATTTACGCGCAACAAAAGATATTAAGAATAACAATGAGGAGTAATGAAGATGAATTTGTTTTATAACCCAACTGGTGTAGGAAATGTGGCATTTTTACAACTTGAACAAGGTGAAGGGTCATTTGAATACGAGCGTCATGGTGATGTCGTGGCGATTAAAGAAAATGATAAAATTGTAGGTTTCAATTTATTTGAAGCGTCAAATCATTTGAATATTGATGGTGTAGGGCATATCAAATTAACAGAGCAGTTACTTTCAGATATTCAAAAAATGATCGACAACACAGATTTAGATTATCAAATTGAAGCAGATTTATCCCCAAAATTTGTTGTAGGTTACGTTCAATCTAAAGAAAAACATCCAAATGCAGATAAATTAAGTATTGTTCAAGTGGATGTAGGTTCTGAAACATTACAAATTGTATGTGGTGCACCGAACATTGATCAAGGTCAAAAGGTTGTTATCGCAAAAGTGGGCGCGGTCATGCCGAGCGGGATGATTATTAAAGATGCAGAATTAAGAGGTGTTCCTTCGAGTGGTATGGTATGTTCAATGAAAGAGTTGAATTTACCGAATGCACCACAAGAGAAAGGGATTATGGTACTAGATGATCATTATCAAGTAGGTCAACCATTTTTTGATGAATAGAGGAAGGTTGTGAAATTAAATGAGCTGGTTTGATCAATTATTTGGTGAGGATGATAAAGACCAATCGTCACAACGTTCTAAACGTAGAAGACAAAGTGAAGTATCTCGAGAACAGAAACACGCAGCTTTTGTTCAACAAAGCCAAGATGTTTATCAACGACCTCGTGGTAAATTTCGTTTTCCAATTGAGATGCATGATGAAGAGATTGAACGTCAGCATCCACAGGCCAATACGACGCATGACGACTATGTGACAAACCATAATGCATCATATGATCGTCATCCTTCCTTTACTACTGATCGTCAACATCGTAGACATCGAGGTGTGCAGCAAGCGCGTTACTATGAACAACAGCAAAACCAAGATTCAAATCCAACATATCGACATGATATTCAAAACGACGCTACATTCAATCCGCATTCGTTACAGCGTTCTAAAAAGTTAAAACGCAAAAGTGATGATTTTGTGGTTAAGCCGAATTATCATCATAAACCTTTCCAAGCAAGTGAAGTACCGTCTGCTATTTTTGGTACGAAGCAACCGAAAAAAATTGAAAACAGTGGATTGAATCAACCACCTGGCGCACGTAAAGCAGTGCCTAAGACAGAACAAACTGAACAGACATCACAAAAGTCAACATCACAAGCGCAGTCATCATCGGCAACACCAAACAAAGCAACAGCACAGAATGGAAAGTCAAAACCATCTTCACGTCGTCGTAACACCATTCAAATCGAAAACATTTATGCCTCTCAAATTGTAGAGGAGATACGTCGAGAACGTGAAAAGAAAATGTTGCAGAAGAAAAATTTCAAAGAGGCGCTTAAAAAGAAGCGGGAATCTTATGTACAACATGCGAATCCTGATATACAAAAAGCGATTGAAGAAATGTATTCTGCACAAGCACGTCAATTGTTAGGTGATCAATATGCTGAATCGGCTGATGAAGAAAGCGCTGATGATATAAACAATGACGTGTCAGTTGAGGCAACATCGACGAATCAAGATAATGATGTCGCTTCATTTGGATCCGACTTTAAATATGAAGAGGTCGATTTATCGGAAGTTGCATCAGAGCCAGAGAACGGCGCTGAAGCTGAAAGTGATACAGTAACCGGTGAAACACGCAATGAACATGAATTAGATATTGAGGAAGTATCGATTGACAATGTGTCATCGTTATCTGAACCAGATGAAGCACAACAGCATCATGTTACCGATGAACAAGATGAAACTGCTTCTAATCAAACGTCAGAGGACAAGTCTAAAACTGAAACACCGGCTATTGAATTTGAAGTTGTTGAAGTTGAAGAAGATCCGACAGTGGATGAGAACGATCCTGATGACATGGAGAGTGAACAGGTTGAAAATACGGCGCAACGTGATGCAATGACTGAGGTTGTCCAGGAAAGTGACATGGATGACCAACGTGACCAACAAGCTGTCGCAATACCGAAGCTTGAGCCTGAATTGAAGCCAGAAATTGTGTCATCTGAGAAAACGCTTGAAAATTCGGATGAAAATGGCGATGAATCACAGAGCCATGCATTTAAATCAGAAGTAGCGTCAGTGGAACCAGAGCTGTCACAACAGACTGAACAAGAGAAACCAGTCAAAGTGCCAATTCGAAAAGGAAGTAAACCATTCAACGTTGTCATGACACCGTCAGATAAAAAGAGGTTGATGTCACGTCAACAACAGGCAAACAATGAGAAATCTAAAGCGCAATCAGAAGAAGCACTTTCGAAAACTGCTCATGAGCCACCTGTACGCCCAGTACAACCCGTTGAACAACCGTCAGTGCAACAGTCAACTGAACATGTACATAGAGAATCACAATTGGAAGCGGGTCAGGAGCAAGCCCCACAACAAGAAGTCAAAACCATTCGTCGTGGACCGAATTTGAAGTTGCCAAGTCTTGATTTACTTGAAGCACCTGAAGAACATGAACAAGATGAAAATTGGATTGCCGAGAAAAAAGAAGAACTTAACAACGCATTCTACTACTTCAATGTACCTGCAGAAGTCGTGAATGTTGTAGAGGGACCAAGTGTGACGCGTTTTGAATTGTCGGTAGAGCGGGGCGTCAAAGTATCACGGATTACAGCATTACAAGATGATATCAAAATGGCGCTTGCAGCAAAAGATATTCGTATAGAAGCACCTATCCCAGGTACAAGTTTAGTCGGTATCGAAGTGCCTAATCCACATACGACGAAAGTCAATATCAGTTCTATTTTGGGTCATCCATCGTTCAAAAATGCTGAATCCAAGCTGACTGTAGCGATGGGGAATCGTATCAATAACGAACCATTGCTGATGGATATTGCGAAAACACCGCATGCTTTAATTGCAGGTGCGACAGGCTCTGGGAAATCTGTGTCGATTAACAGTATTTTAATTTCATTATTGTATCGTAATCATCCAGAAGAATTGCGATTATTACTCATTGACCCTAAAATGGTGGAGCTTGCGCCTTATAACGGCTTGCCACATTTAGTAGCACCTGTCATTACAGATGTGAAAGCAGCTACACAAAGTTTGAAGTGGGCTGTCGACGAAATGGAGCGTCGTTTTAAATTGTTTGCACATCATCATGTACGTAACATTTCTGCATTCAATAAAAAAGTAAGCTATGATCAACGTATTCCTAAAATAGTCATCGTGATTGATGAATTGGCTGATTTAATGATGATGGCACCACAAGATGTGGAACAATCGATTGCGCGATTGGCTCAAAAAGCACGTGCTTGTGGAATCCATATGCTTGTGGCGACACAACGTCCTTCAGTGAACGTCATTACCGGATTAATAAAAGCAAATATTCCAACTCGCATTGCATTTATGGTATCATCTAGTGTGGACTCTAGAACAATACTAGATAGTGGCGGGGCTGAACGTTTACTTGGCTATGGCGATATGCTGTATTTAGGAAGCGGTATGAACAAACCAATCAGGGTTCAAGGGACTTTCGTTTCTGATGAGGAAATCGATCAAGTTGTTGAATTTATACGTGCACAACGTGAGCCTGAATACTTATTCCAAGAAAAAGAGTTGTTAGAAAAAAATGACGCACCTAGTAGAGATGATCTCTTTGACGAAGTGTGCCAATTTATGGTGCGAGAACAACACATTTCAACGTCATTAATTCAACGTCATTTCCAAATTGGTTATAACCGTGCAGCACGCATTATTGATCAACTGGAACAACTAGGTTATATCTCAGGCGCAAATGGTTCTAAACCACGTGATGTTTATTTGACAGAGTCGGAATTAAGTGAGCTTTAACGGAAATAGAGAAAGGAGCGATGACACAATGACACGGTACCATTTTGTTGGTATTAAAGGTGCTGGTATGAGCTCGTTAGCACAGATAATTTATGATCTTGGCTATGAAGTTCAAGGATCAGACATCGAGCAGTACGTTTTTACTGAAATTGCATTAAAAAATAAAGGCATTCAAATTTTACCTTTTGATGCGGATAATATTAAAGAAGGGTTAACGATCATTCAAGGTAATGCCTTCAAAGATACACATGAAGAAATCGCTCGTGCACATGAACTTGGTTTAAAAGTGATTCGCTATCATGACTTTTTAAGTGAAGTAATTAATGAATATGTTTCTGTGGCAGTCACAGGCGCTCACGGGAAAACTTCAACAACAGGGCTACTTTCTCATGTCATGAATGGAGATAAAAAGACATCCTTTTTAATTGGTGATGGCACAGGTATGGGCTTGCCACAAAGTGAATATTTTGCATTTGAAGCATGTGAATATCGTCGTCACTTTTTAAGCTATTCACCGGATTATGCGATTATTACAAATATTGACTTTGATCATCCCGATTATTTTAAAGATGTTGATGATGTCATCAATGCATTCCAAGGCATGGCGAAAAATGTGAAAAAAGCCATTATTGCATGGGGAGACGACCCTTACGTTAAAAATATCGAAGTAGATATTCCGGTATATTACTATGGTTTTGATACTTCAATGGATGTGTATGCACAAAATATTGAAGTCACAGGTCGTGGAACAGAATTTGATGTGTATGTCAAAGGCGAATTTTATGGTCATTTTGTGTCACCTCAATACGGTGATCACAATATTTTGAATGCATTAGCCGTATTAACGATTAGTTATCTTGAAAACTTAAATATTGATAACATTAAAGAAGCATTAATCACTTTTGGTGGTGTGAAACGTCGCTTTAATGAAACATTTGCTCAAAATCAAGTATTAGTTGACGATTATGCACACCATCCGAGGGAAATTAGTGCTACAATTGAGACAGCTAGAAAAAAATATCCAAATAAAGAAGTAGTGGCTATATTCCAACCACATACTTTTTCAAGAACGAAGGCATTTTTACAAGAGTTTGCAGATGTATTAAATCTTGCGGATCAAACGTATCTTTGTGATATCTTTGGTTCCATTCGTGAAAATCAAGGCGAATTATCTATTAACGATTTATTAAATTTAGTCGATGGCGCGTACTTGATTGATGAAAATAGTGTAGATCAACTGCAAAAGCACGACAATGCTGTACTTTTATTCATGGGAGCTGGAGATATTCAAAAAATTCTTAAAGCCTACATGGAAAAAATCGGCGTTGAACAGCTGTTTTAATGTTTGAGTTCAAATAGGTTGGGTATTTAATTAAAATAAATAGCATATCATTTTAAAGTCAATTAGGAGGCGTTTAGGAATGGAATGGATTTTACCTATCGCGGGAATTATTGCAGCAATTGCTTTTCTTATTTTAGCAATCGGTATCGTTGCTGTATTGGTTTCTGTTAAAAAGAACTTGGATCATGTGGCTAAAACACTTGATGGTGTAGAAGGACAGATTCAAGGGATTACGCGTGAGTCAACTGACCTACTACACAAAGCGAATCGTTTAACTGAGGACGTTCAAGACAAAGCGAACCGTTTAAACTCTGTTGTAGATGCGGTTAAAGGTATTGGTGATTCAGTACAAACATTAAATGGTTCAGTTGATCGTGTCACACATTCAATCACGCATAACATTTCTCAAAATGAGGACAAAATTTCACAAGTTGTTCAATGGTCAAACGTTGCAATGGAAATCGCTGACAAATGGCAAAATAGAAAAAGCCGTCGCAACAGTGCAGCTTACAAAACGAACAACGTAGCAGATGATGCAAATCGTAATGCAAATCATAAAGGTCAACCTTTATCTAATGAAGAATTAGTGAACAACCAATATGAAAACAAAAACATTAACGATTTTGCAACAAATCCTAGCGATGTCAACACAAAATACACAACATTGAATGACACAGATTCAAAATAAGTGTTGTCATGTTAAATAAGCTTTAAACAGAATGCACTTAAATGAGTTTTTATACTTGATTTAAGTGCATTTATTATAGGAGGCGCAAATTAAAGATGGAAAAATATAACCGTGATTTGTATACAAAAGGTCTAGAAAGTTATGAAGTTCCCCAGTATGAACCAGGATATAAACCATTAGATTTTGTATTTGGTTTTATCGCTGGGGCCGTTTTAGGTAGTGCATTAGGACTCATTTTAAAGCAAGGTTCAGCAAAACAACATAAAGGTTCACAACAAACTGGCAATGCTGAAACTTCGACTGCTTTAAAGGAAGAAGCCATTCGTAAAGCTGAAGCATTAAAAGCACAAGCGCGCCGTGTGAGAGAAGAATCTAAAACAGCAAAGGATGAACCGACAACTGATGAATTATCTGCGCAACAACGCGCGATTCGAAGTGAAGTGGATTCCGATCGTTTAGAAGGTCAAACACCACGTGAACAATCATCTGAACAGCCTTCAGTTGCGACATCAACGAAAGATGCGGTAACACCAACAGGTTTGGCTCAAGCTGCAAAACAAAGCCAATCTCAAAAGCAACAAGAAACAGAAGCATCTACGCAATCGACAGCGCAACAGCGTGCAATTCAAAGTGAAGTTGATTCAGACCGATTGCAAGATACCTCTGTACGTGTGAAAGATACAAATGTCAAAGTCAATGATAAGGGCGAATCTGAAGCACAGTCAATGGAAGACAACTCTGTGAAAGCACAACAACGCGCGATTCGAAGTGAAGTCGATTCCGATCGTTTACAAGATAAAAGTCCAAGTACCCATGCACAAGTGGACGACCAAGGAAAAACTGTGGGTGCTGGAGCTGCGAAATCAACGACAACAGTTCCGAAAAATTCACATAGCGAAGCGACATTTGAAAATGGTGTCATTACGCATGATCGTCAAGGTGTGACAGCAGAACCATCGACGTCTACAAAAGCAACAAGCACGACCCAAGCAGCTAACAAAGCTCAAACGACTGCGCCTGCTCAAAAGGCTAAAGAGACGTCAAATGCGAAAAAAGCGACAGCATCAAAGCAAGGAAACAGCAGCAAAAAAGTAACAGAAAAAGCTAAAAAAACGAATCAAAAAGTAGAGAAACATACATTTAAAGATGAATCGTAAAGTGTAAAATTTCTGCTTTAGCTTATGGTGTAACAGTTGAGCTTGTGAGCGATAGTTGAACTCACAAGCTCAAATTTTTACAATAATAAGTTATCTAAATTTTCAAAAATTAAAGCATAAAAAATAAACAACAAAGTTGCTGTTCATTGACAGATACCAATGGATACTTTACATTTTATAACATACTAGAAAAATATTTTAACCAAAATAAGCACAAAAGGTTGAAATTGCTACATAATATTGTTAGTATACTCAATATCTACTTTTAAATTTTACTGCTTTAAAGCAAGTTAGAAAAATGGTTGGGGTGAAAATGATGACAAGTAAATTAGAAACGTACAGAAAACAGATTGAAGAAATTAACGATCAAATTTTGGACTTATTATCAAAAAGAGGTGAGTTAGCACAAAAAATCGGTGAGGAAAAACGTAAACAAAGCACTGTAATTTATGATCCTCAACGTGAAAAAGAAATGCTCAACACACTAATTGATAAAAACCAAGGCCCATTTAATGATAATGTGATTAAACAACTGTTCAAAGAAATTTTTAAAGCCTCAACAGATTTACAAAAATCAGATAATGAAAAACATTTATATGTCTCTCGTAAATTAAAACCAGAAGATACGATTGTGCACTTTGATAACGGTGGCATTATTGGTGAAGGGCAAAAATCATTCGTCTTTGGTCCATGTTCAGTTGAATCTTATGATCAAATCGATGCTGTGGCTAAGGACTTGAAAGCAAAGGGCGAAAAATTCATCCGTGGTGGTGCATTTAAACCACGTACTTCTCCATACGACTTCCAAGGTCTAGGCGAAGAAGGATTAAAAATACTTAAACAAATGAAAGATAAATATGACTTAAATGTAGTAAGTGAAATTGTTCATCCAAATGATTTTGAACTTGCTGATCAGTACTTAGATGTTTTCCAAATTGGGGCGCGTAACATGCAAAACTTCGAATTATTAAAAGAAGCTGGCCGAACACGTAAACCGATTTTATTAAAACGTGGATTATCTGCAACAATTGAAGAATTTGTTTACGCTGCGGAATACATTGCATCAGAAGGAAATCAAAATATTATTTTATGTGAACGTGGTATTCGAACTTATGAAAAAGCGACACGTAACACATTGGATATTTCAGCAGTACCGATCTTAAAACAAGGGACACATTTACCAGTTATGGTCGATGTGACGCACAGTACTGGACGTAAAGACATTATGCTACCAGCAGCGAAGGCGGCGCTAGCAGTTGGTGCTGACGGTGTGATGGCTGAAGTACATCCTGAACCAGCAGTTGCATTAAGTGATAGCGGTCAGCAAATGGATTTAAATGAGTTCAATGAATTCTACAATGTGATAAAACCATTAGCTGATATGTACAATGATAAGAAATTGAAATAATTTAATGATCTTAAAAAGGACAAAACCTTATCTCGCGTGTAAGGTCTTGTCCTTTTTTATGTTTCATTCATATATATAGAAATGCCTGATGCAATTAAGGATGTTATTAAATTTGAGATTTTCAACTTCAGAATAGGAGTCATATCTTTTCAAATCATATGTCATTCCGTTTACATACAACAAATGCACAAATTTTGATATGGAGTCAAATACACATGTCATTTGTATTTGCGCTGTCCCAGATTTAAAGTTATATCTGCTATTAAAACACATTTGCTAAAAATGACGCTTGATTTAAATTTGACAAATCGATGACAAGAAAACGTTTTAGATGTCATATGAGTGGAATTTATGATACACTTTGAAAATGACATGAAAACTTATTATAATAATAAATAAAGCGTTTTCTAGGAGGAAAGATTATGACTGTAACCATATATGATGTGGCGAGAGAAGCAAGAGTGTCTATGGCAACGGTATCACGTGTCGTGAATGGTAATCAAAATGTGAAGCCCGAAACAAGAGACAAAGTAAATGAAGTAATTAAACGTTTGAATTATCGTCCCAATGCAGTAGCAAGAGGATTAGCAAGCAAAAAAACGACGACAGTAGGTGTGATTATTCCGGATATTTCTAACATCTACTATTCGCAATTGGCACGTGGATTGGAAGATATTGCGACGATGTATAAATATCACACGATTATTTCGAACTCAGATGATGATCCTGAGAAAGAAAAAGAAATCTTTAACAATTTATTAAGTAAACAAGTTGATGGCATCATTTTCCTCGGTGGTACGTTGACTGATGAGATTAAAGAACAAATTAACCGAGCGTCCATTCCTGTTGTGGTATCAGGAACAAATGGTAAAGATGATGGTATCGCATCCGTTAACATTGATTTTGTACAAGCAAGTAAGGAAGTGACAGCGCAGTTAATCAAATCAGGCTCTAAAAAGTTTGCTTTCGTTGGTGGTGGCTACTCTAAAAAAGCACAAGAAGATATTTACGAAGGTCTTAAAGAAGTTTTAGAGCAACACCAACTTGCCGTTGATGAACATTTATTATATGTCGGTAATGAAACGTATAAAGATGGATTACGCGCATATGAAAAACTAAGTCATTATCAACCAGATGCAGTATTATCTATTAGTGACGAACAAGCGATTGGCATTGTTCACGGTGCGTTAGATCACGGATTAGAAGTACCGAAAGACATTCAAGTTGTCAGCTTTAACAACACACGTTTAGTTGAAATGGTACGACCACAACTATCAAGTGTGATTCAACCTTTATATGATATCGGTGCGGTAGGTATGCGTCTCTTAACGAAATATATGAATAATGAAGATATTGAAAATCCGAATGTAATCTTACCACATAAAATTCAATATCGTGGGACGACACGTTAAAAATTGCATTAAAAAAGGACGAATGAAGCGTAGTTATACGTGGACTCGTCCTTTTTGATATGTCAGTATATTGTTGTGTGAGAGTTAAAACCAACTTAAAATATTTTCAGCGACTTGGTTATTCTGTTGTGTAATTTCTGCGCGTCGAGGTATGGGTTCGTAATCTTGAAATTGTTCTTCCCAATATTCTGGAATCGGGACAGGACTATAATGACGCCATTTGTTCAACCAGTCTTCAGGCAAGCGCCCATGCAGTCGAGGTTGGTCGATTAAACTGAGATAAATATGACTCCATGCTCTTGGTACGACGCGCCATATATTGTAACCTCCGCCACCTAACATGATTTGCTTACCATCACAATATTTTTCAGCGATTTCGGTAATGATATAAGGAATTTCATAAAGTGTATTTAAATCACAACTCATATGTGTTAAAGGGTCTAAATAATGAATATCCGAACCATTCACACTGACAATAAAATCAGGTTGAAAGGATTCAGCAACTTGATGCAATGTCTTTTTAAAAACATCTAAAAAAGAGTCGTGTTCTGTATATGGTTCGAGTGGGACATTGATTGAATAGCCAAAGCCTTGGTCTGTCCCTCGCTCTGTGTAATGGCCGGAACCTGGAAATAAAAATTTACCTGTTTCATGTATAGAATAGTTCATCACTTGATCCGAAGTATAAAACGTCCATTGCACCCCATCCCCATGATGTGCATCAGTATCGATATACATTACTCGTTGATGATATTTTTCATTAAGGTATTTGATGTAAATGGCCGCATCATTGTACACACAAAAACCACTTGCACGACCTTCATGTGCATGGTGTAATCCGCCTCCTAAATGACAGCCATTACGAAATCTTCCTTCCATAATTGCATCGACTAAATTTAAACCCCCACCGATTATCGTTGCAGTGCTTCGATGTATACGCGAAAAGACATGTGTATCTTCATCGTCTAAGCCATATTTTTGTTGTTCATCAGGGGCGAGTAAGTTTTTTTCACCGCGCATCACCGCCTGAATGTAATCATATTTATGCACCATCGCAATCTCATCAATAGTCGCTTGTCTTGGTTTAATAATTTGGGATTTAGATAAAAACCCTGTCGATAGTAAAAGTTCTGTTGTCAGTTTCACCCGCATTTGATTGAATGGATGTTTATTATGGAAGCGATAGCGTAGTAAGGCATCGGAATAAACATACCCCGTTTCTCGTTGTGACTGATTTGTCATATCACATCCCCCCTTTAGAAAAAGAAACGATTCATAAACCTAATATCATCAAAAGCTTCCATTTGGTCTACTGTAATGTTTTTGCCAATGCGTGCCATTAAACAATTGGCAGGATGACTTGTGATTTCTGGGTCGTCAGTGGCAAAAACTTCTAACCCCCCATTTGACATCATCCGCTGCATTAATTTTTTATATTCAAAAACGTCGAGTTTTGAGTTTTTCAAATCCCAATGCCAATAGTATTCGGTCGTTATGATGATGTAGTCTTCCAATTCAGGACTGCGCGTGCTCACTTTTAACAGCATGCGACCTAATCCTAATCCTCGATAGTCTAAACTAATTTCTATCGCACCAAGTTCTAATAAATAGGGGAGTTGACCTTCAGACCATCTTTCCATTGGATCCGGATATAAATACGTCACGTAACCAATAATATGATTTTCCTTGCGAATGATGTAAATGCGCCCCTCGTCTAACGTACTGATATCTTGAATCGCTTCAAATTGCTCAATAGGAATTCGAAATGCATCGAGACCTTCATCAAAAGTAAAAGTTTGTAATTGTGTTTTAGAAACAGGGCCTTCAATGATAAACGTTTGTCCTTCGACAGTATAGCTTTCATGTTCATAGGTTTTAATATGTTTCATGGGCACATCTCCTTTCTTACATATTGCACTATTTTTATTATATGACAACGTACACTTAATTTCACCTTAAATTCTGAATAAGTACAATTTTTTGAAAACAATACGCGCATAGGGTATAATGATGTTAGTTTTGAAAGCGATTACACAATACAAGGGGGTACTTGTGATGAAAGTCGAAGTTTACAAAGGGGAGCAAGGCAACTTCAATTTAACTGATTATCAAGCAACATATGACCAGTTTGATTGGAAAGAAGTAGAGAAAGTATTTTCTTGGTACGAAACTGGAAAAATCAACATGGCATACGAATGTATCGATCGTCATGTACATGAAGGTAAAGCAGATAAAATTGCTTTAAATTATAAAGATAATCGACGAAAAGAAAGTTATACATTTAAAGATTTACAAGAAAAATCAAATCAAGCTGCAAACGTATTGAAAGACAAAGCCAATGTTCAAAAAGGGGATCGTGTTTTCATTTTCATGCCACGTACACCAGAACTTTACTTTGCATTTTTTGGCATCTTAAAATTAGGCGGTATTGTAGGACCTTTATTTGAAGCATTTATGGAAAAGGCAGTGAAAGACCGTTTGGAAAATAGTGATGCGAAAGTCATTATTACGACGAATAGTTTATTATCGCGTATTCCACAAGATCAACTTCCGAATTTAGAAACGATTGTTGTTGTTGATGATGAGGTCGATGCAAAGTATGTGGACTTTAATCAAGAAATGACATCAGCATCAACATCTTTTGACATCGAATGGTTAGACCGTGAAGACGGATTAATATTACATTATACATCTGGTTCAACTGGTCAACCAAAAGGTGTGTTACATGTACAAGAAGCGATGTTACTGCATTACATTTCGGGTCAATATGTCCTCGATTTTCAAGAAGATGATGTGTATTGGTGTACGGCAGATCCAGGTTGGGTAACTGGTACATCTTACGGTATTTTCTCACCATGGCTTCACGGCGTAACAAACTGTATTGCGGGTGGACGTTTTTCACCGGAGAATTGGTATTCTATGATAGAAGATTTCAAAGTGACAATTTGGTATACCGCACCGACTGCATTACGTATGCTCATGAGTGCAGGTGATGACTTAGTTGAAAAATATGACTTGTCTACAGTGAGAAGTATTTTATCAGTAGGTGAACCACTGAATCCAGAAGTCATTAAGTGGGCGAAAAAAGTTTACGGCAAACGTGTATTGGATACGTGGTGGATGACTGAGACAGGTGGCCATATGATCGTCAACTACCTTGCAGAAGATATTAAACTCGGTTCAATGGGTAAACCACTACCTGGTATTGAAGCTGGGATTATTGATAATGAAGGGAACGTCTTACCACCGAATCGTATGGGTAACTTAGCGATTAAAAAAGGTTGGCCGTCTATGATGCGTCAAGTTTGGAAAAATCCTGAAAAATATCAATCTTATTTTATTGGTGACTGGTACGTGTCAGGTGACTCAGCTTACCAAGATGAAGATGGATACTTCTGGTTCCAAGGTCGTGTTGATGATGTGATTATGACGGCTGGTGAACGTGTCGGTCCATTCGAAGTGGAATCTAAATTAGTAGAACATGAAGCAGTAGCAGAAGCGGGTGTCATTGGTAAACCTGATCCAGTGCGTGGTGAAATTATTAAAGCATTCGTTGCATTGCGTCAAGGTTATGAGCCTTCTGATGAATTGAAAGAAGATATTCGTAAGTTTGTTAAAGAAGGGTTAGCTGCCCATGCAGCACCGAGAGAAATTGAATTTAAAGATAAGTTACCGAAAACGCGTTCAGGTAAAATCATGCGCCGTGTGTTAAAAGCATGGGAACTCGATTTACCGACAGGCGATTTAAGCACTATGGAAGATTAAGAGAAAAATGAAAAGGTTTGGGCAACGTCATGTCCAAGCCTTTTTTTGAGTGCGCCCGGCATGGGTAACATCTTGACGGTGAAAGTCCGTTACAGGTTTGGTAGTAGGAACTGTTAGCGAAAGACAAGGGTGTCCATTGCGAAGTGGAATCTGAAGGAAGTCGGACGCAAACACTCGCACTGACGAACAGAAATATCATACTAAGGCTATGTAGAATGGATGAATCTGCTCAACAAGATGAAGTCCGATACTACCCGAGTTCTATATAGTAAATGATGCGGTGACATGAGTGGAAAGGGGTTACACCTTACCCGGGGAGGTCTCATCAGCGGTATGTTTCTACCGTAGTAACAACGAATGATGAGAAGTCAGCAGAAGTCATAGTAGGGAAAATGTACCGAAGGACTGAACAATATTCAATACAAAGTAAAGATTGGAGGTTATAGATTTACGACGTACAGAATACGGTGTTAGCCGGCAACTTATGGAAGGATAAGTAGTGGAACGAAAAGAATACATAAGTGTGTACAGTAAATCTTAGGTGAAATGAAAGAAATGTATCGTAAGTCTCCATCATTGATGGAGCTTGTTGTAAGACCCGACAACATAGAAAAAGCTATCAAGAAGGTTAAGAAAAACAAAGGTGCTCCTGGAATTGACGGCATGAAAGTCAGTGAACTCCATGCTCACTTTGCGCAGTACTTTTCGCAGATAACGAAAAAACTGCTTGATGGTACATACCAACCTCAAGCAGTTCGAAAAGTTCAAATCCCCAAATCAAATGGGAAAATGCGTGTACTTGGTATTCCTGTCGCTAGAGATAGAGTAATACAACAAGCCATTAGACAAGTGATTGAACCAGGCATCGACCGAACATTTTCAAATCATAGCCATGGTTTCAGACCTCATCGTAGCACAGGAACAGCACTTAAGCAATGTGCTGCCTACTACGAAGAAGGCTATAAAATAGCCGTGGATTGTGATTTGAAACAGTGCTTTGACATGTTGAATCATGATAAGCTGATGTATTTGTTCGAACGCCATGTTCAAGATAAGTCAATTTCCATATTTATCCGTAGAAGTCTACAAGTAGGTGCTATTGACCTATCTGGCGAAGTCGCAGAAAGAAAGATAGGTGCACCACAAGGGGGCGTTATCTCTCCCTTACTATGTAATATCTATCTACATGAACTGGATAAAGAACTCGAAAAGCGTGGACATCGTTTTGTACGATATGCCGATGACTTTGTCATCTTTGTACGCACAAAACGTGCAGGTGAACGCGTCATGTCGAGTGTAACGAAATTCATTGAAAAGCAACTGAAGTTGGTTGTCAACGAAGATAAAAGTAGAGTAGGAGCTGTTACACGTTTAAAGTTCTTGAGTTGTCTAATAACCAAGGTAAATGGGGTTTGTCGTTTCAGACCGACTACGGAAGCAAAAAGAAATTTAATACGCACCTTAAGGAAAATAACGAAACGAAATAGACCCGGTACTTTTAAAGAAATTATCACTGAAATTAACCGAGTGACTCGAGGTTGGATAAATTACTTTGGTAGAGGTTTTATCAGAGGATTTATTGAAACCACACAATCTTGGTTAAACCGCCGACTTAGACAACTCATTCTTAAACGGTGGAAAAGAGTTAGAACTAAATATAAAATGTTGCGTCAATATGGTCTTGACCATAGAAGTGCAATGAAAATCGCACAGTCTCGCAAGAAATACTGGCGGTTATCAAACACGCACGAGGTTCATCGTGCACTTACAACAAAACAACTCTACAAGTGGGGGCTGATACCATTAGCCCAGCTTGCAGAGCTGGCTTACGCAAGATATTGAACCGCCGAGTACGGAACCGTACGCTCGGTGGTGTGAGAGGACGAATAGTCAATTAATGACTATTCTCCTACTCGATTGGACTGATATTTTTGAATGATGTTGAAGCTGTCGAAAAATGAGAGTGAAGGAGACATAAAAATTGAATGCTATTGTTTGTCATTATTTCAGAAAAGAGGCTTGTTTTTGTTCGACAATCACTCCATTGTTCGTTATGATTAGTATTGAAACAGCTTAATATATTTTACTTGTATGCGTTTACATAACGTCATCATTTCTCAAATTGATTAAGGGGTTGAATCTTGTGAGTCATTTATCAGATTTAGAAATTGCAAATCAATCAACATTAAAACCAATTAAGGAAATTGCTGAAAAAGCAGGTATTTCCGAAGATGCACTCGAGCAATATGGGCACTACAAAGCGAAAATTGATATTTCCAAAATTCAAACTAAAAATGAAAAAGGGAAAGTCGTCTTAGTGACAGCTATGAGTCCAACACCAGCTGGAGAAGGAAAATCGACAGTGACAGTTGGGTTGGCAGATGCATTCCAACAGATCAATCAAAATGTCATGGTCGCATTGCGTGAGCCTGCACTCGGGCCAACATTCGGTATTAAAGGTGGCGCAACAGGTGGCGGATACGCGCAAGTGCTCCCAATGGAAGACATTAATTTGCATTTTAATGGTGATTTCCACGCGATCACAACAGCCAATAATGCACTGTCTGCATTTATTGATAATCATATTCATCAAGGTAACGAACTCGGTATTGATCAACGTCGTATTGAGTGGAAACGTGTGTTAGACATGAACGACCGTGCTTTACGTCAAGTGATTGTCGGCCTAGGTGGTCCAACACAAGGTGTACCAAGAGAAGATGGTTTCAATATTACAGTTGCATCAGAAATTATGGCAATTCTTTGTTTGAGTACAGGTATCAAAGACCTTAAAGAAAGTATTTCGAAAATTACGATAGGTTATACACGCGACCGTCAACCTGTTACTGTGAAAGACTTAGGTGTAGAAGGCGCATTAGCGATGATTTTAAAAGATGCCATTAAGCCGAACCTTGTTCAAACAATTGAAGGCACACCTGCGCTTATTCACGGTGGACCTTTTGCGAACATTGCACACGGTTGTAACTCGATTATCGCCACAGAAACAGCACGTGATTTGGCAGATATCGTCGTGACAGAAGCGGGCTTTGGTTCTGATCTAGGTGCTGAAAAATTCTTAAACATTAAATCTCGAAAAGCAGACTTTGAACCGGATGCAGTCGTGATTGTTGCAACGATTCGTGCGCTTAAAATGCATGGTGGCGTAGCGAAAGACAATTTAAAAGAAGAAAATGTTGAAGCACTTAAATCAGGAATTGCAAACTTAGAACGTCACGTCCAAAATATTCGCAAATTCGGTTTAGAACCTGTTGTCGCATTGAATGCATTTATTCATGATACAGAAGCAGAATTTGAATTTGTAGAGCAATGGGCGAAAGACAATCATGTCCGTTTATCATTAACAGAAGTTTGGGAAAAAGGCGGTAAAGGCGGTACAGACTTAGCAGAAAAAGTACTTGAAGTCATCCGTGAACCTAAACAATTTAAACGTTTGTATGAATTAGAAATGCCACTTGAAGAGAAAATCGAAAAAATCGTCAAAGAAATTTATGGCGGTTCAAAAGTGACATTTACATCAAAAGCACAAAAACAATTGGCACAGTTTAAAGCAAATGGTTGGGATCATTATCCAGTATGTATGGCCAAAACACAATATTCATTCTCGGATGATCAAACACAACTCGGTGCACCATCTAATTTCGAAATTACGATTCGTGAACTCGAAGCTAAAACAGGTGCGGGCTTTATCGTTGCGTTAACAGGTGCCATTATGACAATGCCAGGTTTACCGAAAAAACCGGCTGCATTAAAAATGGACGTAACAGAAGACGGCCATGCGATTGGTTTATTCTAATTCAGTTTCATTTATGTTTCATGAACAGTATAAAGAAAAGGGCTTGGAAAACTAAATTCCAAGCCCTTTTTCACGTGCCGTCTTAATCTCGGAACGCGAATCTATTATCGTAATCGTAAAATACGGTGGTTTTAGTGGTCCAGCAAGAGTCATACATCGAGATTAATTGTACAAATGTTCATAAATATCATAGTTGAGTGCTTTGGTATACGCATCTTTTGATATCTTCTTTTCTACTAACATTCGTTTTAATACGTAATGTTGACGGTGAATCGAATATGAAACATCATCTTCATCTTTAAGTGTGCCATCATGATTGAATGGTGTATATGCATAAGGACTTTGTAATAATCCGACGAGGTAAGCGGCTTCAGCTAAGTTTAATGTTTTCGGTGGTTTTCCGAACAATCCATATGAAGCTGAAGTAATACCCGTCACGTTTTGTCCATTAGTATCCAGCCCGAACGGCACAAGATTTAAATACGTGTAAATAATTTCGTCCTTTGATAAAATGTGTTCAATTCGTAATGCATACATAATTTCTTTCGCTTTACGGTCATAAGTGCGTTCTTTCGTCAGGATTTGATTTTTGACAAGTTGCTGCGTAATCGTACTACCACCTGTCGGAAATTGGGTATCAAAAATATCTTGGAACATCGCTCTTAAAATGGCTTTAGGTAATACGCCATTGTGAACGTAAAAATCAGCATCTTCGGAAGCGACTAATGCTTTTGTCACATAGGGTGAAACTTCAGCAGGACCTGCGATTAAACTCGGTTCTTGTTCATTATAAAGTGCAATAAAGTCGGTGTTTTCAGGTTGTTCAACGTTCAGTTCTGGCAGGCGAGTGACTTGTTGGATTAAATCATGATCATTGAGTGAATTTGAATCTGAGACAATACTCGCAAAGTAGCCGAGTAATAATCCGCATATAAAAATAAACCCAATGAGCAAAAAAAGAACAAACGAAATGATGAATTGCTTAATTTTACGCATGTAAAAGTCAAAACGCTTGAACGACATATGAGTAGTGCATTCACGTTGTTCATTCTTCTCCATTGGTCACAAACCTCCATTAATTTTTACCAACAGTATAGCATATTTACAAAATTGCGTCGTGATACATTGTGATTTTAGGATTGACTTTAAAATCATATATCTTTATAATGAATAGCAATCACATTAAGGTTTGAAATCGAGGACAAGTAGTAAATTGAGTGATTTTAAGAGAGTCAGTGGTCGCTGTGAACTGATAATGGCTTGTTTATGAATACACCTCAACAAATGATTTCAACGTCTGCAATGAACGTATCATTGTGAGAGACCCAAGTATGGTGGTACCGTGCAAATTGCGCCCTTACGTCGATGTAAGCGGTGTTTTTTTATTTTTAAGGAGGTTATTTTATGGTAAATGCATTGTTAGAAGAATTAAGTTGGAGAGGACTCGTTTATCAACAAACGGATGAAGCGGGTATCGAAGAACTTTTAAATAAAGAAGAAGTAAAAATTTACTGTGGTGCGGACCCAACAGCTGATAGTTTACATATCGGGCATTTATTACCTTATTTAACATTACGTCGCTTTCAAGAAGCTGGTCACCGTCCGATTGTGTTGGTAGGTGGCGGTACAGGTATGATTGGTGATCCATCCGGTAAGTCTGAAGAGCGTGTTTTGCAAACAGAAGCGCAAATTGATAAAAATGTACGTGGCATTCAAAAACAAATGGAGCAATTATTTGATTTTAATGTCGAAAACGGACCGATTTTGGTGAACAACTATGATTGGTTAAGTCAAATTTCTTTAATCGAATTTTTACGCGATTACGGCAAACACGTCGGCGTGAATTACATGCTCGGTAAAGATTCAATTCAAACACGTCTTGAAACTGGAATTTCATACACTGAATTTACTTACACAATTTTACAAGCAATTGATTTTGGTCATTTGAATCGTGTACATGACTGTAAAATTCAAATTGGTGGGTCTGATCAGTGGGGTAATATTACAAGTGGTATCGAATTGATGCGTCGTATGTACGGCGTGACGGATGCTTATGGCTTCACAATTCCACTAGTGACAAAAGCGGATGGTAAAAAATTCGGAAAATCGGAATCAGGCACAGTTTGGTTAGATGCCGAAAAAACAAGCCCTTATGAATTTTACCAATTTTGGATTAATACAAGTGATGATGACGTGATTAAGTTCTTAAAATATTTTACGTTCTTATCTAAAGCAGACATTGAAGCGCTGGAAACATCTGTTAAAGAAGAACCACACTTAAGAAAAGCGCAAACAACACTTGCAGAACATGTCACGCGTTTTATTCATGGTGAGGATGCATTAGCAGAAGCACAACGCATCTCACAAGCATTGTTCAAAGGTGATTTGAAATCATTATCCGCTGATGAAATTAAAGCAGGTTTCAAAGATGTACCACAAGTGACATTATCAAAAGAGACGACAAATCTAGTAGAAGCATTAGTGGAAACAAAAATTTCTTCTTCAAAACGCCAAGCACGTGAAGATGTGACAAACGGTGCCATTTATATTAATGGGGAACGTCAACAAGATTTAGATTATACATTATCAAATGAAGACCGTTATGATGATACATTTACGATTATTCGTCGTGGCAAGAAAAAATATTTCATGGTGAATTACAAATAATGATTAAAAAAGAGATTAGGCCGTTCATGCCTAATCTCTTTTGCTTTCAATTTATGGCGATGTGTTGGATTCGGTTAACGTCACGTCAACTTCTTTAGTTTTGCCATTGCGATTAATTTTGAGTTTGATTTGGTCGCCTGGCTTTTTATCTTTATATAGGTAAGATCTTAAATCCGAGTCATTATCGACTTGATGTCCATCAATCGCAACGATGATATCACCTTTTTCAATATCTATGCCACGTCGTTGAACTTGAGCCACATAAACGCCTGAATCTACACCGCTATTTGTTTTATATTGTTCTGGAATATCTGCAACGTTAATCATACCGATACCAATAGAAGGGCGTTTCACTTCACCATGTTTTACGAGTTCAACGATGACTAATTTTACTTCATTACTTGGAATCGCAAAACCAATGCCTTCTACTTGTGGTGCCGCAATTTTCATTGAGTTAATGCCAACAAGATTACCATCGATATCCACTAATGCACCACCTGAGTTACCAGGGTTAATGGCCGCATCTGTTTGGAGTACTGTGACTTTGTTTGCACCTGCAGACGTATCAGCTTCAATCGTACGTTCACTTGCTGATATAATACCTGAAGTTACGGTGTTCGCAAACTCAAGACCTAGTGGATTCCCCATCGCAAACACACTGTCTCCCGTTTTCACTTTTGATGAATCGCCAAATGTGATAGCTTTAATATCATCTCTATCTTTAATTTTAAGCACAGCAATATCTGTTAATGGGTCAGTGCCGACAAGTTTGGCATCGACTTGTTTTGAATTGTGTAAATGTACTTTAATTGAAGAAGCACCTTCGATCACGTGATTGTTTGTGACGATAAATGCATCCCCGTTATTTTTTTGATAGACTACACCTGAACCGATACCTGTTGGCTCAGCTTTTGCAGATTTACCTTGTAATAAATCACCTAAGTTTTGGGCACGTTGTTCATTGATGACACCTACAATGGCCGGTGCTTGATCCTGAATCATTTCGTTCACTGACTTGTATTTATGACTTTTGCCATCAAGCGAGTTACCGCCTTTTTGATCATTTGCTACTTTGACATCCGAACCATTTTGATTGCCCCAAGGTAAAACGTTTGATAATCCTCCCGTAGCCCCGACTACAATGAGTGCACCTAAAATGCCAGCAAGTAGTGAAACAATAATCACTTTAAGCCATGGGAATTGAGGTTGCTTTGGAGGGGGGGACGTACGATAAGATGAAGCACGTTGACCATCATCTATGTGTTTGTTTTGATGCATTTCTTGTTGTTCTTTTGCTTGTTGTTCATTATCGTTTTCTCGCATAAAATTCCTCCTTTATACATATTATGATAAAATTTTTAATGATTTACCAGTAGGATACTATCCAACTTTAGACCGATTTTAGAGAATGCTTGTTGAAAAGGTATGGAGATGATAGAATTTAAAGGATTAATCTAAAGTAGAAGCAGGTGTGAACATGTTATATCATATTATCGGAAAAATCATTGAGCTTATCGTAGCGAAAGGATTGAAAAATTTAGAAGTGATTGGACGTGAGCATCAACCCCAGTCGAATCGTTATGTCGTCACGTGTAATCATGAAAGTTATAACGAAATCTTATTGTTAGGTGTCTCATTATTGCCAAATCAAATTCACTATATGGCAAAGCAGGAACTATTCAAAAATAAGTGGTTTGGCGGATTATTAACACGATTAAATGCATTTCCAGTGAATCGTGAAAACCCAGGACCAAGTACATTGAAAACACCAGTAAAATTATTAAAAGACAATAAAATAGTAGGTATTTTTCCACAAGGGCATCGTACGACAGAAGAAACACCGTTAAAACGTGGAGCTGCAACGATTGCGATTTTGGCGAAACAACCGATTTTACCAGCTGCTTATGTCGGTCCAACAAAATTGATCGGTTTATTCACAGGCAAAGCTTACATCAAGTTTGGTGAACCGATTGATACGACAGATCTTCCAAAAGATTTGAATCGTCAAGAGAAAGTGGATTATGTAACGCAACAATTGAGTTTACGTACAAAACAATTGCAAGATGAATTAAATGCTTACGTTAGAAGTAAATAAGATGAAAAGGCGATATGAGTTGTGATGACTTGTATTGCTTTTTTATTTACAATGCAATGTAAAATCGTATTTAGGCATCACAAGTAATCCATGTTATAATGTTTTTATCTGAATTTTCTGCAATGGAGGGTCTAGGTATGACGAAAGCGATACTTTTTGATGTAGACGGCGTGTTTTTAGATGAATCGCGTTGTTTTGATGTTTCGGTTTTAACAGTTTATGAGCTGCTATATAGTTCAGACTATTTGGGGTTAAAGTCGCATATAGATTTAGCACAGTTGACGGATGCACAAATTACGGACATTCGTGCGACGTTATTTAAAAACGATGTGATTTTAAATCGTTTAAAATCAATGGGGATTAACTCAAACTGGGATATGCTATTTGTTGTCTTTTCAGTACATTTTATTGAATGTTTAAAGCAGTTAAGTCTTGATGAACGATTAAATTACTTAAATGTTTCACAGTTTAATGAGGAGACTTTACGTAAAGTGGGGCAACAGGTTTCGAAAATGAATATCAAACATGAGCAACCACTTCAATTTATCGAAAATGCGCCTGAGGGACGTTCACAAATTTATCAGTCACTACAAAGTTATGCGATGACGGAACTCGAAGTGGAAGAGGCAAAACTTTTTGATATTAGCAGTCCGTTATGGCAGCTGTCACAAGAGATTTATCAAGAATGGTATTTAGGGACAGCACTCTATGAAGAGGTCGAAAAGAAAAAAGCAAAGACGGATTATAAGCGTGGATACATCTATCATGAAATTGCATTGGCACCAATCAATGAGATCAAGCAGTTGTTAGATGATTTAAAGGCGGCGGGGTACCGACTCGCAATTGCGACAGGACGACCACGAACAGAGACGATTGTTCCATTTGAGACACTTGATTTATTATCGCATTTTGATGATGCATATATCGTTTCGGCGAGTGAAGTATTAGAGGTTGAATCGCGTTATCCAGAGTTAAAGCCATTAGGGAAGCCGAACCCATTTAGTTATATTGCTGCATTTAATGGTAATGAAAAGCAAGATTATTATGCATACGCTACAAATCAAGAAAACCGAATGGAAAATGAAACGGTGACAATCGTGGGTGACTCACTTGCAGATTTATTCAGTGCCCAAACTGTTAATGCGCAATTTATCGGAACTTTGACAGGTTTGAAAGGGAAAGCAGCTGAAAAAGAATTGCGGGATCACGGTGCAGAAATACTTGTCGATAATGTATTAGATATACGAGAAATTTTATTATAAAGATAACAAAGAGGCTGGGGAACACAGATTGATTTCCCAGCCTTTATTCGTGGAACTATATCTTCAGTAAATGACAATATCAACGAAAATGAGGAAGAATTGGAAATAAAAATTGGATGCTATGGGTTGTCCTCATTTCATAAACTTGCCCTAAATGACTGTATTTGATGTAAGATTGCCCGAAGGCTAAGACTCCTGAGGGATCAGCTGGTCCGGAAAATCCACTAACGCCTCAACAAGTGTAACAGTTTAATCAAGCGTTAGTTAGTTGAAGGATCAGCCCCTAGGAACGCGAAGCCATGAGGGCAATCAAAACACAATTCATAGCGAAAGGGCAAGTTTAACAAAATATTACATCAATACCATCAAAAACTTTTATTTCCCAGCCTCTGCTTATCTTTAATTATCTAATGTGACTTGTAACACACTTTGGAAACCGTCAATTTCTAATAATGCTTCACGCACTGTATCATTGATAGGGTGATCGATAGATAAGATCATCATCGCGTCACCGCCAACTTGAGAACGACCTAGATGCATTGAAGCAATGTTGACACCGTGTTCACCTAAAATTTGTCCCGTTTTACCAACAATACCCGGACGGTCAAAATGATGAATGACGAGCTGATAACGTTCAGGTTTAAAGTCAACAGGATAATCATTAATCCGCACAATACGTGGACCAAAACCGTTTAATACCGTTGCACCAATCTTCACAACATCGCCTTTATTGATGAGTTCGAGCTCGATATAGTTACTGAATCCTTTTTTCTTTTTCGTTTTTTCAATCGTATACGTCACGTTTTGTTCATTTAATAATACAAGTGCATTGATGAGATTCACATGATCCCCCATATCTTGTTCGAGTACACCTTTAACGAGTGTTCGTGTGATGAGACTCGTATCATCTAACGCAATGTCACCCGCATATGTAATTTTAAGCGTACGTGGGGCTTTTGGCAGGAGTTGAATTCCTACTTTACCCGTCGTTTTAGCCAAATCAACGAACGGTTTAAGTTCTTCATCTTCATTAAATACACCACTTGGCGCATTGACTGCATTGGCCACATTTTCATGTTTGATAATGTCGATAATTTCTTGCGCAACTGACACCGCCACTTTTTCTTGTGCCTCAAGCGTCGAAGCACCTAAGTGAGGCGTGACAATAATTTTTGGATGTTTCGTAACAGGTGAATTGATCGCAGGTTCATTTTCAAATACATCCAATGCAGCACCGGCGATTTTATTTTGGTCTAATGCCTCGATTAAAGCAGTTTCATCAATGATGCCACCACGTGCAACGTTAACGATTTGCATGTTTGGTTTCGCTTGATTAAAGAAGTCTGCGTTGACGATACCTTTCGTTTTTTCAGTCAGAGGTGTATGAACTGTCACGAAATCCGCTTGTTGTGCGATTTCATCGACGGTCGCTCTCGTGAATTCTAACTCTTTCGCTTTTTCTTCACTTAAATAAGGGTCATATGCTAAAACACGCATGCCAAAACTTTGCAAACGTTTCGCGACACCTGTACCGATACGTCCTGTACCAATGACACCGAGTGTTTTTTGATACAATTCAGTTCCTCGAAATGCTTTACGATCCCATTCACCGTGACTGAGTGAGGCGTGCGCTTGTGGAATATTTCGCGCCATGCTTAAAATCATTGCGACAGAATGTTCTGTAGCAGAGATGGTATTCCCATCAGGTGCATTGATGACGATAATCCCTTCTTTAGTTGCTGTTTCCGTATCAATATTATCTACACCAACGCCCGCACGTGCAACGACTTTTAATTTTTGACCTGCTTTTAAAATATTAGATGTCACTGTTGTTTGACTGCGAACGATTAATGCATCATAGTCTGGAATGACTTCGATTAACTCTGCTTCAGATAAGCCTGTTTGATGGACGACTTCAAAATCTGCATCGTCATTGAGACTTTTTAAACCTTCCACTGAAATGGGATCTGCGACTAAAACTTTATAACTCATGATGAACGACCTCCAAAAATGCTTTTGTGCCAGTACCGATATAACTTTGTTGACGATACTGGGTGAGAATGACTTCGAGTGCTGCGACAAATGGTAACAAGTCAAAAGGCGAAATAAAGCCCATGTGCCCCACACGTAAAATGTGTCCTTTCAATTTACCTTGTCCACCTGCAATCGTAATATTAAATTGAGACTTCAATGTGTTTTTAATATGTTTTAATTCAGCTTCATCTTTCGGTATAAAGGCTGTGACTGTAGGGGAAGCGTATGCATCTTCAACGAGTAAGTCTAAATCTAATCGTTGCAAAGCTGCACGTACAGCATCTCTAATCAGATAGTGACGTTGGATGACATGTTCGAATCCTTCTTCTTCCACCATGTGACCATATTCAACGACGCCTCTAAAAGTGGATACGTTAGGTGTATATGGTGTTGAATGTGCCTCTAATGAAGCGTGATGTTTTGCTAAATCTAAATAAAAGCGCGGTGTCGTTACAGCTTTGAAACGTGCCAATGCGCGATCATTATATGCTACAAATGCAATGCCAGGAGGGAGCATTAACGCTTTTTGACTGCCGGATACGAGCACATCAATCGCATCACGTTCAAGGTTTACATCGACAGCACCGATACAACTGACGCCATCCACAACAAAATAAATTTGGTCATCGAGTGCCTTCAACGCATGACCGAGTTCTGCTACAGGATGCAAGACAGCTGTTGACGTTTCACAATATTGTGTGAATACCGCAGTTATGGGGACATCCAACGCTTCAATCGTGCTAATCACTTCGTTGACATCGAGTGCTTTGCCCCATTCAACTTGAAGGACATGTACGTGTTGATAATAGGTTTCCGCAATTTGTTTGAAACGGTTACCGAATGCACCCGATACAATAACGACAATATGATCATCAGGATTTACAATGTTTAGCATGCTCGCTTCTAATGCACTCGTACCACTCGACGTTAAAATCATTACATCATGTTGACTACCAAAAATGGATTTTAATGAACGAAATGCTTCTTCAGCAATGTGTTCAAAGTCAGGTGAACGATGCCCCACCATGGGTAAATTCATTGCGGCTTGGATACGTTGGGGGATAGGGGTAGGACCAGGTGTTAAGAGTAATGAATGATGGGTATACATAGAAAACCTCCTCCAGTAATATTTTTACATTTTACCAAATTTTCTGACTTATTAACAGATAGAAGTGATAAAATTTTAAAATGATACTACCATAAACAGAAAATAATGCACAAAAACCATACCAAGCATTCAAAAATGACTGAGTATGGTTTGAAATTAATTTTTAGTGGCTACAATGACAGTAGGGTGAATTTCAATGGCCACATTACCTCTAATACTATTAGAAATCATACAATTGTTATCCGCAGTCGCAATGAGTTTCGGTAAACGTTTTTCTAATTGTATTTGTTGCGTCATATCGTCTACATAAATCGTGGGTATGTGAACAATACGCTTCATTTTAAATTTTTGTTGATCAAATTGTGCTTCACCAAAACTGTTCATTTCAATTTTTCGTGCGGTAAGGTGTGCACGTTCTAACGTAGCAGCTAAAGAAATGGTCATACAACTGGCTGCGGCACTTACGAGGAGTTCATCGGGATTCGTACCTGTCCCGATGCCACCGAGTGAAGCTGGAATGGAGACGGGGTGTTGAATGACATCACCTTGAACTTCGCCGACTTCATTGCGACCACCTTGCCATGTGACTTGTACTGGAAATTGATGTTCAATCAAAATACTTCACTCCTTCATCATATATGTTAAGTTAAGTGTAGTAGAAACGAGATAGAATTGAAAGGAAGACTCTTATGACCCAATTGACGAAACCAACGAAAGACTATCAAGTGATTGCCCATCGTGGTCTTTCAAATCAGTATCCTGAAAATACGCGTTCAGCCTATCAAGCTGCGTTAGGGAAGCATATTGACATGTTAGAAATAGATTTACATATGACTAAAGATCAAGTGCTCATCTCCATTCATGATGATACAATCGATCGCACGTCCAATCATTCTGGCGCCATTCGCGATTTTACATTAGATGAATTGCGCACGTTTGATTTTGGGAGTTGGAAAGAGGGCTGTCAACCTGAAGCCATCATGACATTCGATGAAGTGTTGACGTTAACGAAAAATTATTCGAAAACATTACTCATCGAAATTAAAAAACCGAAACAATATCCAGGTATAGAAGAAGCCATCATTGCGACGATCAAACAACATCATTTTCCGTTTCATCGGATTATTTTACAGTCATTTGATCAACAAAGTGTCCAAAAACTACATCAATTGGCACCGCACATTCAATTAGGTGTTTTACTCAGTTTACGTCAGTACCGCTTTAAACAACCACCACTTGAGGAGATTGCAACATATGCGGATTATGCGAATCCTAACTTCAAATTGATCAATAAAAAATTTTTGAAGCGGGCGCATGAACACGGACTTAAAGTGATGCCGTATACTGTGAACGATGTGAAAGATGCTAAACGACTCATTGAACTCGGAGTAGATGGCTTGATATCAGATGCACCAAATCAATTGTTTAAATTGTAATAGAAATAGGGCGACACATCCCATAAAAGGGGGAAGTGTTGCCCTTGAAATTTTATTGTTGGATTAAGCGTTCATATGCACCTAATGCGACAGCAAGATCAAAGTATGCTGCACCGACACATTTGAACACGGTAATACTGTCATCATCTGTACGTTGAAGTTGACCATTTAGTGACAATGCTTTTAAATCACCATCAACGTCTTCAAATTTAAAAATGCCTTTTTCATTTGCTTCAATGATTTCTCCAGCTTCTTCTTTGACGCCTTCAAAATCATCAAAATACACTTTATCTGCTTTCGGTAAAATACGATTGTCGATTTCTTTCATATCAGGTCTGTACGAACCGATACCATTAATATGTGTCCCTGGTTGAACTGTGTCCGCATCAAACACGGGTTCAGAAGATTGTGTTTGACAGTTGATAATATCAGCTTGTTCGACAAGTTTTTTCACATCATCCACCACTTCAACAGATAAGTTTGGAAATGCCGCCAACACACGCGCTTTAAAATCTTCAGCTTTATCTACTGTACGGTTAAAGAGAATGACTCGCTCAATGTCACGGACTTCAATATTGGCAAGGAGTTGTTCATATGCCATTCCCCCTGTACCAATCATACCTAAAGTCGTAGCGTTCTCACGACTTAAATATTTTGTCGCAATCCCACTTAGTGCACCTGTACGTAAACGCGTTAAATAACTGCCATCCATACTTACGACATGCTCACCAGTTTCAAGATCAGTCACAATGATGTTACCTTGTGTCGTTGGACGGCCATTTTGTGGATTATCGGGCGTAATCGAAGTAATTTTGACAATCCCCAGTTGTCGACCTGTATGTACACAAGGCATATAGAGCATCGATTTTGCGCCTTCACCCGTAGGAATCACTGTTCGCTGAGCGAGACTAATGCCATCCATATCTGTAAATAATTGTTCAATGTCATTGATCGCATCAGACATTTGATACGTATTTTTCACCTTTTCTTCGTTAAAAACTTTCATAAATCGTACATGCCTCCTTTGTTAAGTTCATTATCAGTATAGTGGAAATGGCGGATGATGTAAAAAGAGGACGTTTCATATGGAGGTTGGATTTTTTGTGCCTTTATTTGAAGCTGAATGTGATGATCAATGACTTATGTGAATCACTGCTTATTGATTTCGTATAAATGCTCAATAGAACAGCGGCGATTCATTTTATACAAATAACATAGATTTTTGAAAGCGTTAGTCGTTAAAGTAGGGAAGCATTTGAATATGTGTAAAATTTTATTGAAAATGGATTTACAAAAGTATATGATAAAATAAATTAAGTTTTGCGCTGTGTGATTTCGTGCCAAATCAGCGGACACATTATTGAAATGTGAAATGTCGAAAAACACATAAGGTCATGAAACAATGAGAATGATGAATTGAAATGTGGTTATATCGAAAAGAAAGGAGGATAAGTAATGAAACTATGGCATTATGTGGGCAGATATGTACGGATTGAAGTCATTGACGGTGAATATTTCATGGGGGAAGTGTTTGACTACGCCGATGAAATAGAGAATAACAGTGGGGAAGCTTCTATATGTTTGGATATAAGAGGTCAATTAATTGAATTTGATGAAAGTAAAATTAAATCCATAATGATTATAGAGTAAACATTTTTAGTCATTTAATTCCTTGTGGGGAAATTTATGAGTAAAGAATATATAAATGAGAATTGGAAAAGAACGAAATGGGGGACGGGTCACCACTCAAAAACTGGCACTCACATTGTACTTAGAAAGGAGGAAAAGAAAAGAAATGAAATTATGCGCTTATGTAGGGAAAAATGTACGGATAGAATTGACTACTGGCGAAAAACTCATAGGAAAAGTCGATGACTATGATGATGCAATCGATAGTGATAGAGGAGAAGATTTTATATATTTAGAAGTTGGTATGGAAATATTGTTTGGTTTTTATGAAAGTGAAATAAAATCGATTGAAGCTATAGATTAAGCACCTGATGATACAGTAAATCATTAATCAAAGTCATATGATTTTGAAAACTTATTAAAAATACTATATACAATGGAAAAATCAATTTTAAAGTGAGATGATATTATGGGTCCATTAGGATTGGACATACCTATGACTCCGCATGAAGCTGCTGAAGTTTTTGAAGAATTAAGGAAAGCGTTTGAAATGGAAAGAAAAGAGCAAGAAAGAACAGAAAAAGAAAAGTGACAAAGACAAAAATAAGTACCTGATGAAGCGGAAAATCATTCATCCGGGTGCTCATTTTATACCTATTTTTAAGCGACTGTGCTACAGTGGCTTTTTTATTGCCCAAACCGTGCTTATGGTGTTAAAAGATGCAAGTGTAGTCCGCACCATGCAATGACCTAAAACTTGCAAGAGTAGACTTAAATAAAGTTCGAAATAGGACGAATTTATGAAAGATATGGAAAAATCAAGATGAGCTCAGAAAAGAGGTTGAATGGGTGTAAAGTCATTTGATGTTAGGTGAGTGTCATCCGTATGAGTTTGCACCGTGTAAAGTAAACCGTATCAAATTATATCTGTGCACAATCATCCTAGAAGCACTTTGCCAAGCATGGGCGATTTAACAGCCCAACATTTAAGAAAATATGCAAAAGGAATAATAGTCGGCCATAATGGTAGGCTAATAGTTTATAGTGTTAATAAAGATATTGATTTTGGTTCATTTAGATATTCATTAGATATATTAGGTGTAAATTTTAAAAGTAAATACAATATTTCGAAAGATGAACAAAATAATATGCTAAGCAAACTTAGAAAAATTGGATTGATTAATTATGAAGTGATATAATAAAGTTACTAGGAGGAGTTTTTATGAAGAAGGAACTAGATTATGAAAAACTTGATAGAATGAGGGCGGAGATAGATGAAGCGAGTAAAAAAACAAAGGCGCCCGATGTCGAAGATATGCCTCTTGAACCGATTGAGCCCCCAGAGGGTTTTTTTGAATTAACAGACGAAGAAATCACATATTTAGCCTTTGGAATTAAACCTGAATGAGCACCTAACCAATTATAAACGGTTACGGTGCTCTTTTTATACCTATTTTTAAGCGACTGTACTGCAGTAGCTTTTTTTTATTGCCCAAACCGTGCTTATGGCCTTAAAAGATGCAAGTGTAGTCCACACCATGCAATGACATAAAACTTGCAAGAGTAGATTTAAATGAGGTGTGAAACAGTACGAATTTATTCAAAACATAGAACAATCAAGATGAGCTCAGAAAAGATGTTGAGCGGATGCCAAGTCATGCGATGTTACGTGTGCGTCATCCGTATGAGTTCGTGCCAGAGATACGCAAAAAGCAACAACAGACAGTCGCTAATACGAAAAGATTATTGATTACCGAAGCTGCACGTGTCCAAACAGAAACGCAGAAAATACATTATTTAGAAACGATAGGCAACGATGCTGAATATGAGTTTGTGGCGAAACGTGATGAAAAGGCATCTAAGGTGTGTCGTCACCACGATAAAAAAGTGTACAAAGTCAAGAACATGGTTCCAGGTATTAACGCTCCTCCTATGCATCCGCATTGTCGAAGCACAACGATTCCGCATATAGGTGACTGGCGCGATGACTTCTTTAAGAAGCGGAAGGGTAAGTATAAACTAGACGCAGAGGATACGAAACAACTTTTAGCTAAAAAAGAAATGATGGATGCCATTAATAGTGGTAAAACAAAAGTTGAATTAAACGTTGAAAAGCAGAATAGACATCAGTTAGTTCATAAATTATATGAAGATTATAAGAAAAAGAATTTACAAAAAGGTAAGGCAATACCAAGCTATACGCTATTAGACAACAGTGAATTAAATTCATTAATGGAACAAAAAGCAGATGAAGGTACTTTGATCGCGGATGACTTTGGTAATTGGAAAAACAAAAAATCATTGATTTTGGTAAGGTTATCGGCAAAGATTATATTGACGGTGAATTTATAGAAACGAAACGAGGAACGGTACACTACTCAAAAACTGGAAGTCATATAATACCGAATGGAAAGGGTGAAAAGCGATGAAACTATGGACTTATGTAGGAAAAAAAGTAAAGATAGAGTTAACTAACGGAAAAATATTTACCGGTAGAGCCGCTGGTTTCGATGATGAAATGGATAATGAAAGCGGAGAAGATTCTATACATTTAGATAGTGGTAAACTATTATATGATTTCGATGAAAGTCAAATTAAATCGATTGAAGTTTTAGATTAAGCACCTAACCGATAAAAAGGTTGAGGTGCTCTTTTTATACCCATTTTTAAGCGACTGTGCTGCAGTGGCTTTTTTATTGCGCAAACCGTGCTTATGGCGTTAAAAGATGCAAGAGTAATCCACACCATGCAATGACATAAAACTTGCAAGAGTAGATTTAATTGAGGTGCGAAATATGAAAGAAGAATGGTTAAAGTTAAGCTTACAGTTTTTTAGTGATGCAGGTACTGAAGCATTTGCGGAAGCAGATAATACTGTAGAAAATACCGAATCAACTGCGATAACTACAAACAGGGCCATTTGGACTTAGATGTTGAAGAAGCTAAAAAGATGCGTAAGTCACGTATTATTTTAGCTAAAACTAAACCTGATGCGTCCGGTCGTATCGGTAATGCGAATGTCGATTATATTTATAAGCAGTATGACGTTGCTGGCGTTGAAGCCTACAAGAAGCGTATCCAAAAAGACATTCATAAGTTTACGAATACGCCGGATTTATCTGATGAACATTTCGGTGGTGTGCAGTCTGGGGAAGCAATGAAATACAAGTTATTCGGACTTGAACAGTTACGTGTGACGATTGAACGGCAGTTGACGAAAGGATTTAAACGTCGGTTTGCGATTATTCAAAGTGTGCGTAATCACTTGAATGACAATGTCGATTTTACGGATATGCGTATTGAGTTTAAGCCTAACATCCCGCAATCTCTCTCAGAATATGCAGACATCTTTATTAAGCTTGGTGGTCGTGTGAGTCAAGAAACGTTATTGTCTTGGCTTCCGAATATTGAAAATCCTAAAGAAGAACTTGAAAAAGTGAAACAGGAGGAACAAGAAAGCGCAAGCTCAAATGACTACCAAGATGCGATGAAAGAAGACATGAACGATGTCGAACTTGAATGATTATTGGCTAGAACGCGCAAAAATGTTCATCCAGTCTGAAACATTAGAAGATGCTGCAAAGATAGCTGAAATTGAGCGTATTGTTGCGATGATGATTGCAGACATATACAAAAACTTATTAGCGTATTATGGCAAGCTTGCGACAGCTGAAGGGATTGATTGGCGAGAAGCGAAAAAGATTGCGGATGCGTTCGATGTTGAAGCGTTTCAAATGCAAGCGAAAACCTATGTTGAAAATAAAGACTTTAGTGACAAAGCGAATGAAGCACTGAAGCGTTATAACACGACGATGTATGTGAATCGTGAGAAGTTATTAAAGCAAGAACTCGGCTTGATTGTGACTAAAGCTTATACCGAACAAGAAAAAGTGGTTAATCACCACTTACAAGATAGCGTGACACGTACACTGAAACATCAAGCGGGGATATTAGGTGCAGATGTGCATGTGAAGCAGTCAGATGTTGAAGCGATTGTGTATTCTAACTTTGGTAAGCTGAATTGGTCTGAACGACTTTGGAACAATCAAGATGAACTGAGAAAAGACGTTGAGCGGATGGCAAGTCATGTGATGTTACGTGGGCGTCATCCGTATGAGTTTGTGCCAGAGATACGTAAAAAGCAACAACAGACAGTCGCTAATACGAAAAGGTTATTGATTACCGAAGCTGCACGTGTCCAAACAGAAGCGCAGAAAATGCACTATTTAGAAACAATGGGTGACGACGCTGAATATGAGTTCGTGGCGAAACGTGATGAAAAGACATCAAAAATCTGTCGTCATTATGATAAGAAAGTGTTTAAAGTCAAAGACATGATGCCTGGTGTCAATGCCCCACCGATGCACCCGCATTGTCGAAGTACGACAGTACCTTATGTAGGTAACTGGCGTGAGAAGTTTTTCAAAGATAGACAAGGGAAGTATCAATTGAAAGACAGGGATACTCAGGCGATTGATACGAAAAATGTTGAAGAGGCGAATAAGCCTAAGAAGCATTGGATTACTGAAAGAGATATAGGTAACGTGGAATTTGTGAGTATTCCAGGTCATACAGAAGAGGAAAGTCGCTATATCCAAGAACAGCATAAAAGACTGTTAAGAAAAGCGATGACTGAAAATGACAGTAATGAATATGCGTTTGTTTCTAAAGGTAAAGATGATAAAGAGCCGGCTGAAGCTAAAGGGACACAATATGATGTGGATTTCAAACCAGGATTCAATGCAACTGACAGATTGTTAAATAGCCCTGGAAAGTCG